>JBJXEI010000052.1:0-11556 GCA_046154065.1 Polaromonas sp.
ATGACCTGCTGGGCCAGGCCGCTCAGGGCAGGGGCGCCCAGGGCAACCGCTGCGCCGGATTGGAGGAGGGTGCGACGTTGGATCATGAAAAGCTCCGGTTGAACAAACAGTGAAGGCAGTTAAAAAAGGGGGGCAGAACGACTGGACGGGCCAGCCCTAGGTGATGTATTGCACCAGCCAGAGCGAGATGCCTGGAAAGAACAGCAGCACCAGCGTGCGCAGCGTGTCGCTGATGAGAAATGGCATCACGCCCCGGTAGCTCTCGCCCATCGGCACGTCCTTGGCCATGCCGTTGACCACATACACATTCAGCCCCACGGGCGGGGCCAGCAGGCCAAAGCCCACGGTCATCAGCACCATGATGCCGAACCAGATCGCCACCGACTCCTTGGGCATGCCGAAGTCCAGGCCCATGACCATCGGGAAAAAGATCGGGATGGTCAACAGCAGCATGGACAGCTCGTCCATCACCGCCCCCAGCACCACGTAAAACAGCAAGATCGCCGACACCACCATCAGCGGCGACAGGCCCCAGCCAGTGACCACCGCCGCCAGTTGGTTCGGCACCTGCGTCAGTGCCAGGGCTGAGTTCATCAGGTCCGCACCAATGAAGATCAGGAAAATCATGGCCGAGCTTTCGGCGGTGGCGTACAGGCACTGTTTGAACTTGGCCCAGCCCATTTCGCGGCGCGCCAGCGCGGCCACCAGGGTGGCGGCGGCCCCCACGGCCGCGCCCTCGGTGGGGGTGAACAGACCGGCGTAAATGCCGCCAAACACCAGCAGAAAGATGATGCCAATCGGCAAAATGCCAACCACCATGGCGATGTTGAGCCGTTCCCGATCGTGGTCCACGTCAGGGGCCTGGCCCGGCACCACGCGCACATAAATCGCAATGGCGGTGATGTAGCCCAGCATGGCGATGATGCCGGGCACCATGGCGGCAGCAAACAGCTTGGCAATGTTCTGCTCGGCCAGGATGGCGTAGATCACCAGCGGCACCGACGGTGGAATCAAAATGCCCAGCGTGCCCCCGGCAGCCAGGGTGCCGGTGGACAGGCGGCCTGAATACCCGTGGCGCTTCATCTCTGGCAGGGCCACGCTGGTGATGGTGGCGGCGGTGGCCACCGACGAGCCGCAAATCGCCCCGAAGGCGGCACTGGCCAGCACGGCAGCCATGGCCAGCCCGCCCTTGAACCGGCCCATCGCCGCCGCTGCAAACCGGAACAGTGCCCGGCTGATGCCGCCCTGCGTGGCGAAGTGCCCCATCAGGATGAACAGCGGGATGACCGACAGGTCGTAGCTGGCAAAACGGGCAAACGCCTGCGTGTTCAAAAAGCTGTTGAATGGGGACCAGCCGGTTTGCAGAACGTAGCCAGCCGCGCCCGCCACAAACATGGCAATGGCAATCGGCACGCGCACGGCCATCAGGACCAGCATGACCCCGAAGATCAGCAGCGCCAGGGTGATGGCGTTCATGCTGGCGTCCCCTTGGTGTCTGACGCATCGGGCGCATCAGCAAAGCCGAACACACTCTGGTGCAGGCCGATCACGGCCGTCAGCACAAAGGCCGGCACCATCAGCGCGTAGGTGATCCATTCTGGAAAGCCCAGGATCTGCGTTTCAGAGTGGGTGTTGTAGGAATTCAGGCCGCCCAGCGTGGTGCGCCAGGCCAGCAACGCAAAGGTCAGCGCCAGCAGCAGGGCACCGAGGCGGTCCAGCCGCGCCGTGCTGCGCGCAGGCAGGTTGGCGGTGAAAAAATCCACAATGATGTTGCCGCGCTGCAGCTGGCAGAAGGGCATGAACAGCGCAATCGCCGCGCCCGTGGCGACGCCGGTCAACTCGAAGTCGCCAGTGATGGCCACACCCACGGTGTTGCGCCCGATCAGGCTGGCGCAGGTCATCAGGGTGATGGCTGTGAGCAGCACACCGGCCAGCACGGCGCACAGCCTGGCGAGGGTTTCAAGGTGTTTCAAACGGTGGTCTCCAGCGCAAGGTGGGGAAAAGGGCTAAAAAACAGCCGCATGATGGTTAAACGCGGCTGCTGCGATCACCAAGCGTGTCAGGCCACCGTCACGGTCAAGGGGCTCAGTCCCGCCACGCTGCAGGCCATCGTGTCCCCGCTGACCACGGCTGCCACGCCTTCGGGGGTGCCGCTGTAGATCAGGTCGCCGGGTTGCAGCTCCCACGCGGCGGACAACACTTCAATCGTCTCGGCAATGTTCCAGATCAGTTTGGACACATTGCTGCGCTGGCGGTCCTGGCCATTGACCTGGATGAACAGCTCGGCGTTGTTCACGTCGCCTGCGTCAGCGGCCACGGTGATCGGGCCAATCGGCGCGGAGTGGTCGAAGGCCTTGCCGATGCACCAGGGGCGGCCGGCTTTTTTCATCTCGCCCTGCAGGTCGCGGCGTGTCATGTCCAGGCCCACGGCGTAGCCAAAAATGTGCTTGTGCGCGTCGGCGGCAGCGATGTTTTTGCCGCCCGTGCCAATGGCCACGACCAGCTCGATCTCATGGTGAAAGTTCTTGGTCAGGCTGGGGTAGGGGATGGAGCCCGTTTGACCCGCCTCCACGGCGACCACACAGTCGGCCGGTTTGATGAAAAAGAACGGTGGCTCACGCCCGGTGAAGCCCATTTCCTTGGCGTGTTCTTCGTAGTTGCGGCCCACGCAGTACACGCGGTGAACCGGGAAACGGGCGGTGGTGCCGTTGACCGGAACGGACGTCACGGGCGGGGGCGTGATGACAAATTGAACAGCTGAACTCATGGCAATCTTTCCTCTTGATGGATGCCCAGGGCCTGATGCACCGGGCGGTCTGAAAAACTGAACAGCACACAACCAGTCTGCGACTGCAGTTGGGCAGTGTGCCACGACGGGATCACAAAATGGTCGCGTGGGCCGACCTCAAAAAGCCACGTTTTGTCGCCGCGCGACAGCCGCACGGTGGCCGAGCCTTCCACCACGCTGAACACCGCGCCGTCGGTCTGCCGCCACGGCTTACCGGCAAACCCGGCGGGCAGGCGTTGCATGAAGGTGGCCATGGTCGGCATGGGGGAGCCACCCGTGGCTGGGTTGACGTAACGCAGCTTCACACCGTCCCAGGCGTCGATGTCGGCATGCTGCTCCAGGTGGTGCAGCGCCTCCCGCGTGCGGGCGTAGGGGTAGCTGAACAGCGGGGAGGTCTGGCCGTACGGAGTGGCTTTGGCGTCAAAGCGCATGGGCAGCATGTTGGCCCCGTAGCGGTGGCCGCTGATGCCTTCGGGCCGGGTCACGGCCTGCTGCTGGGCGGTGCCGTTTTCGGCAAAACCCGCGTCAAAAAACCGCAGCATGGGGATGTCCAGTCCGTCGAGCCACACCACGGGTTCATCCACACCCGCCGCGCCGCTGTGCCCGTGGTCGTGAAAGGTCCAGCTGGGCGTGATGATGAAGTCGCCCGGCTGCATCGTGGTGCGTTCACCGTCAACGGCCGTGTACGCGCCTTGGCCCTCGACCACAAACCGCAGCGCGCTTTGGGTGTGGCGGTGGCTGGGCGCTATTTCCCCCGGCAGGATGACCTGCAGCCCGGCGTACAGCGACTGTGTGATGCACGACTGTCCCCGCAGCGCCGGGTTTTCCAGGATCAGCACCCGGCGCACGGCCTGCTCGGCGGTGATCAGCGCGCCGGACTGCATCAGGTAGGGCCGCACGTCGGCGTAGCGCCAGTGGGCGGGCGCGCAGGGCGTGTTGGGGGCCGGCGGCACCAGCGCGTGCAGCACCTCCCACAGCGGCGTCAGGCTGTGGGTGGCGATGGCGTCGTAAAAACGGCGGCGTTCATCGGCCGTGGCGGGCGGGGTGCTGGGGTCCATGGGCGTCCTCGGAAAGGGCTATTCGATCTTGATGTTGCGCAGCGTGATGATGTTGCCCAGCACCGTGCTTTCGTCTTTCAGGCGGCTGGTCAGCCCCTCGGGGGAGGAGCCCACGGCTTTCCATCCCTGGTTGAAGAGTTTTTGCCGGGTCTCGGCATGGCGCAAGATGGCCGGGACTTCCAGCGCCAGCCGGGCCTGTGCGGCCTTCGACAAGCGCGCAGGGCCGACCAGCGCGTTCCACACCTCCAGGTTCAGGTTTTGCACCCCCAGGTCAGCCAGCGGAGCGATGTCCGGTACCAGCGTGCTGCGACCGCTGGTGATGCCCACGGCGCGCAGTTTGCCCGCGCGGATGTGCGGCAGCGCCACCCCCGGGGCCATCAACGCCATCTGGATGTCACCACCCAGCATGGCGGTGATGACCTGCGGGTTGCCGGCAAACGGCACATGCACCGCCGCCAGCGCCGGGGTGCCGGGCGCGCGCAGCTTGAGCAGTTCCATGCCCAGGTGCGCGACCGAGCCATTGCCGACGGAGCCGTAGTTCCAGCGGTCCCCGGCCGCGCGGGCGGCGGCAAAAAACTCGGCCCCGCCGGGCAGGCTGGCCGGGGCCACCAGCAGCAGCGGGGCGGTGGTCAGCAGCGAGATGGGCGCGAAGTCGGTGGCCGGGTCGTAGGGCAGCTTGGGGAACAGCTGCTTGGCCGAGGTCAAGTTGCCGTTGATGACGATGCCCAGCGTGTGGTCGTCCGTGCTTTTGGCCACCAGGTCGGCGGCGATGTTGCCTGACGCGCCGGGTTTGTTGTCGATCACCACCGGCTGGCCCAGCGCCTTGGACAGCGGCTCGGCCAGCGTGCGGGCCGTCAGGTCTGGCGAAGAGCCGCCCGGAAAGCCCACCACGATGCGAACCGGCCTGTTGGGCCACGCTGCAGGGGTTTGGGGGGAGGTTTTGGAGTCACTTTGCGCACTAGCCAAGGTGTTGATTGCCAGTAGCGCTATAAAAATAGTAGCAATTGCCAGTGCAGGACGGGCGCGTTTGTGCAGGGGTGATGAGGTGTTCATGGCCATGATTTGAACAGCTTGGACGGCTCGATCCCGTCGTACATCCACTTCAGCCCGGCAAACCCCGCGCTCTCCAGTCCGCTCTGGAACATCTGGTTGCGCAGCTCCCGCTGCACGCCGCACGCGTGGTAGATGTCCCCATAAAACCGCGCCGTGAGCTGCACCCGCCCCGTGCGCAAATAACGCGCCTGCTGGTAGGTTTGAAACGCCCTCGCCACGTCGCCCCGCGTGTGGCGCAGCGCTTCCCGCAGCACCACCGCGTCTTCAATGGCCTGGCCCGCGCCCTGCGCCAGGTACTGCAGCATGGGGTGGGCGGCGTCGCCCAGCAGCGTGACGCGGCCGTCGGTCCAGTTCTTCACCGGGTCACGGTCACACAGCACCCACATCTTCCAGGTGTCGATCTTGGCCAGCAGCGCCTGGACCTGCGGGCAGGCGTGGGCAAACCGTTCGGTCAGCTCGGCCGTGTCGCCGTAGGTGTTCCAGCCTTCGTCGTATTTGTCACTGTGGAACACCGCGACCAGGTTGAACAGCTCGCCGCGCCGCAGCGGGTAGTGCACCAGGTGGGTTTTTTCACCGCCCCACAGCACCACGTCGTCGCTCCAAAGTTCAAGCGGCACGTCTTCCCGTTTCAACACGGCGCGGTAGGCGATGTGGCCCGACACACGCGGTTTGCCGTCGCCCACCACCGCCTCCCGGATGCGGCTCCACAGGCCGTCAGCGCCAATCAGCGCGTGGGCCTGCAGTGCCTCACCGCTGGCCAATGTCACGGTGACGTCCTGCGCCGACTGGGCAAACGACAGCACCTTGGCCCCCGTGCGCAGGGTGATGTTCGGCTGGGCCTGGCAGGCGGTCAACAACACGGCGTGCAGGTCGGCCCGGTAGATCACGCCGTAGGGGAAACCGTAGGTGGCACGTGCCAGGTCGCCCAGCGGCACCCGCACGATTTTTTCACCCGTGCGCACTTCGTTCATGCCCAGCCCGGTGGGGAAAAACGCTACGTTGTTGACCGCCTCGGTCAGCCCCAAATAGTCAAACATGCGAAAGATGTTGGGCCCCAGCTGGATGCCCGCGCCGATTTCGCCAAACTCGGCGGCCTGCTCCAGCACCGTGACGGGGTGGCCGTCCTGTGCCAGCACCAGCGCCGCGGCCAGCCCGCCAATGCCACCGCCCGAGATCATGAAAGCTGTTGATGGAGTCATGCCTGAATGGTAAGTATGCTTATTAGTTTCGGCCCTGGGACATACCCTGATCTGGCCTGCAGGCACTGGCGGCGCAGCAGGCTCTAGACTGCGCACATGGCAAAAAAGGCAAAAAGCTTCCACTTCGAGGACGCGCCCGGGCACCTGATCCGGCGTGCCCAGCAGCTGGCCGTGGCCGTGTTTATGGAAGAAACCGCCGGCTTTGACGCCACCCCAGTGCAGTTCGCCATCCTCAACGCACTGATGGACGACCCGGGCGAGGACCAGGTCACGCTGGCCGGCCGCGTGGCGTTTGACGCGGCCACCTTCGGCTCCGTGATCGGCCGGCTAGAGGCCAAGGGCTGGGTCCGCCGGGAGGCCGACCCTGGCGACAAACGCCGCAAGCTGCTGTGGTCCACCCCGGACGGCGAGGCGGTCGCCACCCGCATGGCCCGCGCCGTCAGCCGGGCGCAGGCCCGCATCGTGTCACCGCTGGACGCGGCCGAGCGCGAGCAGCTCGGGTTGCTGCTGGGCAAGCTGGTCGCCGGGCATGAAAAAAGGGCCTAGCAGGCCCTTGGTAAGAAACGTTCTGGCTGCCTGGCTCAGGCGTTGTTCACCAGCACCTCAAAGTGCTCCACCGTGGGCGGCACCGCAAAAAACGGCCCGACGATGGCGCGCCATTCAGCAAACGCGGCCGAGCCGCGAAAGTCCACCGTGTGGTTTTCCAGCGTTTCCCACTGGATCTGCAGCAGGTAACGCTCGGGGCTTTCAATGCCCTTGTGGATGCTGTAGCCCTTGAACCCCACCGCTTTGGAGATGACGGTGGCCACGGCGCGGGCAATGGCGTCGTCAAAAGCGGCCTGCTGGCCGGGCTGGATGCGGATGTCGGCGAGTTCGAGAATCATGAGGTTGTGGCTTTCGGTGGGTTAACTGGAGGCATTCAACACGTTGCTTTCGGCAACTTGCAGCACCAGTTTGCCAAAATTCTCGCCATTGAACAGTTTGAGCAGGGTTTCCGGGAAGTTCTCCAGCCCAACCACCACGTCTTCTTTGCTTTTCATGGTGCCTGCTTGGAGGTAGCCCGCCATCTCGGCCACGCCCAGGTGGTAGCGGTCGGCGTAGTCAAACACCACGATGCCTTCCATGCGGGCGCGGTTGACCAGCAGTGACAGGTAGTTGGCCGGGCCTTTGACGGGGGTGGTGTTGTTGTACTGGCTGATCGCGCCGCAGATGATGATGCGGGCGCCGCGTGTGATTTTGGCCAGCACCAGGTCCAGGATCTCGCCGCCGACGTTGTCGAAGTAGATGTCCACGCCCTTGGGGCAGTGCTCTTTGAGTCCAGCGCGGACGTCAGCGTTTTTGTAGTCGATGCAGGCGTCAAAACCCAGCTCATTGACGACCCAGTCGCACTTGGCCTGGCCGCCCGCAATGCCCACCACGCGGCAGCCCTTGAGTTTGGCAATCTGCCCCACTGTTTGGCCCACTGCGCCGGCCGCGCCGGACACCACCACGGTTTCACCGGCCTTGGGCAGGCCGACTTCCATCAGGCCAAAAAAGCCGGTCATGCCGGGCATGCCCAGCACGTTGAGCCAGGTCGTCAGGCCCAGGGCCGGGTCGATCTTGAACATGCCGCTGCGTTTGATGGCGGCCTCGGGAATCAGGCAGTAGTCCTGCACGTCCAGCCCGGCGTTGACGTAGTCGCCCACGGCAAATGCGGGGTTGTGGGAGGCGATCACCTGGCCCACGCCGCCCGCGCGCATCACCGCGCCAATTTCCACCGGCGGGATGTAGCTTTTGCCTTCGTTCATCCAGCCGCGCATGGCCGGGTCGAGCGACAGGTACAGGGTTTTGACCAGCACGCCGCCGGGGCCGGGTTCTGCCACGGGCTCGGTGGTGAAGGACCAGTTGTCCCGGGTGGGCAAGCCGTGCGGGCGGCTGGCCAGGCGGACCTGGTGGTTGACCAGTGACGAGAGTGACGCGGTGGGCTGAGCAGTGGTCATGGCGGTGTGTCCCTTGTAAAAATAAAGGCGAAATCGTAGACGCCTCGTCGGTGCAAGGCAGTCGCCCAGGCGATTGCCCGACGCAGTCGGTTTATCCTTTCGGGATGAAACTGCACAACTACTTCAGATCTTCCTCGTCGTTTCGTGTGCGCATTGCGCTGGCGCTCAAGGACCTGCCGTACGAGTACGTCGCCGTTCACATCGCCCGGGGGGAGCACAAAAAGCCGCCCTATGTGGACCTGTCGGCCGACACCCTGGTGCCGCTGCTGGAGGTGGACGGGCACCAGCTGTCGCAATCGATGGCGATCATCGAGTACCTGGACGACATGCACCCCACGCCCGCGCTGCTGCCAGCCGATGCGATGGGCCGTGCCCAGGTGCGGGCGCTGGCGCAGTCGATTGCCTGCGAGATCCATCCGATCAACAACCTGCGGGTGCTCAAGCACGTGGTGGCTGGCATCACCGACCCGGATGAGGCCACCCGCGCCCGTTTTGCCTGGTTCCAGCACTGGGCGCGCGAAGGGCTGCTGGCGTTTGAGCGGCAGCTGGACTTCAGCGAACGCCAGCGTGCCGCTGACGGGCTGGCCCCTTCAATTTACTGTTACGGCAACACCCCCACGCTGGCCGATTGTTGCCTGGTGCCTCAGATCTTCAATGGCCGACGTTTCGAGGTGTCGATGGCAGGCCTGCCGCGCACCCAGGCGGTGTTTGATGCGTGCATGAAGCTGCCGGCGTTTCAGGCCGCGCAGCCCTCAGCCTGCCCGGACTTTGAGGCCTGAGCCGATGACGCCCCTGCTGAATGCCGACTGGCTGGTACCCGACTGGCCCGCGCCTGCGGGTGTGCAAGCGGTGTTCACCACCCGGGCCGGGGGCACCTCCCGCGCGCCGTGGGACAGCATGAACCTGGGCGACCACGTGGGCGACCTGCCCGCGCAGGTGGCGGCGAACCGGACGCGTTTGTCCGCAGCGGTGGGCGCGCACACGGTGTTTTTGCAGCAGGTTCACGGCAGCGATGTGCGTGTGCTGGACTCCCACACGCCCGATGGGTTGGTGGCCGACGCCTGCGTGACGCAGGACGCGGGTGTTGCCTGCACCATCATGGTGGCGGACTGCCTGCCGGTGCTTCTGGCCACCGCCTGCGGCACGGTGGTGGGGGCGGCCCATGCGGGCTGGCGGGGGCTGGCTGGGGCACCTTCAGAGCCGTCTGGCGGTGTTTTAGAGGCCGTTCATGCGTCATTAGCCGCACTTGCCAAGGCGGATATTGCCTGTAGTGCTACTGATTTGATAGCGTGGCTGGGCCCGTGCATCGGGCCCGATGCGTTTGAAGTGGGGGCCGAAGTGAAGGCTGCGTTCGAGGCCGTGAACCCAGGTTGGGCCTGCTGCTTCCGGGCCACCGGGCCGGGCAAGTTCATGGCTGATTTACCGGCACTGGCGCGGCTGCGGCTGCAGGCGCTGGGCGTTGTGGCCGTCTATGGCAACGATGGCAGCGCCGCGTGGTGCACGGCCAGCAACCCGTCAAGGTTCTTTTCGCACCGGCGGGACGCTGGCCCCGTCAGCCGGGGTGGCAATGGTTTCTTCACCACCGGCCGCATGGCCGCCTGCATCTGGAAGGGCTGAGGCATTGGCGGCCGCCAGTGCCGCCACATGCCGGGCGCGTTCTTCGGCGTTGCGTTTTTTGATCGCCTTGTTGCGGGCCGGTGTGCCCATCAGGTAGACCAGCAGCCCGGCCGGCCCCACGCCGTACATGAAGAAAGTGATGATGCCGCCCATCACCGTGCCGGTGGTGTTGGTGGCTTCGGCCACGGCCATCATCAGCACCACATAAATCCAGGCGATCACGATCAAATACATAAAAAACTCTCGGGTTGCTGGGGAAACTGCATTCAAACCCAACGATACTGGAATGAACGAGCCCGAAACGCGTGAAAAATACACGCTCTGAGACTGGAGACGACCATGAATTCTGACCCAAGCTGGGCAGGCGCTGCCCAGAAAATGCAAGAGACCCTGACCAGCAGCTTGCAACAAGTCACCCAGGCCATGGCCTCGTTCAGTGGGCCGCCCGGTGCGGTGCAGGCGCCCCAGCCGCTGCAGTTCGACAAGGTGGCACTGGAGAAAATCCAGCAGACCTACCTGACCGACGCCGCCGCCCTCTGGAACCAGAGCGTGCAAGCGGGCAACGCCATTCCGGTGGCCAACGACAAGCGGTTTTCCAACACCGCCTGGAACGAGAGCCCGGTGGCCAAGTTTTCAGCTGCCGCCTACCTGCTGAACGCCCGCACGCTGATGGGGCTGGCGGAAGCGGTGGAGGGCACGCCCAAGACCAAGGCCCGCATGCGGTTTGCCGTCGAGCAATGGATGGCCGCCACGGCCCCCAGCAACTATTTGACGCTGAACGCCGAGGCCCAGAAAAAAGCCATTGAAACCCAGGGTGAAAGCATCGCCAAGGGCCTGAAAAACCTGCTCAAAGACATCCAGCAGGGCTATGTGTCCATGACGGACGAAAGCGTGTTCGAGGTCGGCAAAAACGTCGCCACCACCGAAGGCGCGGTGGTGTTTGAAAACGAATTCTTCCAGTTGCTTGAATACAAGCCGCTGACCGCCAAGGTCTATGAAAAGCCGTTTTTGCTGGTGCCGCCCTGCATCAACAAGTTCTACATCCTGGACCTGCAACCCGAAAACTCGCTGATCCGTTATGCCGTGGCGCAGGGGCACCGCACCTTTGTGGTCAGCTGGCGCAACCCGGACGCGTCCATGGCGCAAAAAACCTGGGACGACTACATCGAGCACGCGGCCATCCGGGCCATCGAAGTGGTGCAGGACATCACCGGGGCCGACACCATCAACACGCTGGGCTTTTGTGTGGGCGGCACCATCCTGGCCACCGCGCTGTCGGTGCTGGCGGCCCGGGGTGACAAGCCCGCCGCCAGCGTCACGCTGCTGACCTCGCTGCTGGACTTCACCGACACGGGCATCCTGGACATCTTCATCGACGAAGAAACCGTCAAATACCGGGAAGAAGAAATGGGCCAGGGCGGGCTGCTCAAGGGCAAGGACCTGGCGTCCACCTTCAGCGCACTGCGCCCCAACGACCTGGTCTGGAACTACGTCGTGGGCAACTACCTCAAGGGTGAAACCCCCCCGCCGTTTGACCTGCTGTACTGGAACAGCGACGCCACCAACCTGCCAGGCCCCTTCTACGCCTGGTACTTGCGCAACACCTACTGGGAAAACAAACTCGTCCAGCCCGGGGCCGCCACGGTGTGTGGCCAGGCCATTGACCTGAGCCTGCTCGACATGCCCGCCTACCTGTATGGCTCGCGTGAAGACCACATCGTGCCGATTGCCGGGGCTTACGCGTCCACCCAGGTGCTGAGCGGCAAAAAGCGCTTTGTGATGGGGGCGTCCGGCCACATTGCCGGGGTCATCAACCCGCCGAGCAAAAACAAACGCAGCTACTGGACGCACGACAAACTGCC
>JBJXEI010000053.1:0-8623 GCA_046154065.1 Polaromonas sp.
GGCAAGCCGCCATCGTTGGCCACAATGGCCACGTTGTCCAGCGCATTCATCTGAATGGTCAGGGGGGCACTGACCGACGCGGTGTGTGTTTGAGCCATCGCCATCTCCTATCATGGGTTATGTTGAATTGGCGGGTCTTGTGAGATGATCTCATCCGCCATGGTAACGCTACCATTATACAAACACACCCATGAACGAACCGGAAAAGATCAAGAAGTCCCGCCGAAGCAGCGGCGCCATCACGCTGCGTGATGTGGCCAAGCTGGCGGGTGTGGCGCCCATCACTGCGTCGCGCGCCGTCAACACGCCCGACCAGGTGTCCGCCGAAGTGCTCAAGAAAGTTCAGGACGCCGTGAGCCGCACCGGCTACGTGCCCAACCGGGTGGCCGGTGGCCTGGCCTCGTCGCGCAGCCGGCTGATTGCCGCCGTGGTGCCCAGCATTGTGGTGTCGGTGTTTGTGGAGACGATCGAGACCCTGAACAACACCTTGTTTGAGGGCGGCTACCAGCTGATGCTGGGGCAAACCGGCTACTCGGCCGAGCGCGAGGAAGCGCTGCTGGAAGCCATCATTGGCCGCCGCCCCGATGGGATCTTTCTGACCGGCATCATGCAGTCCAGCAAGGGGCGGACCCGCCTGCTGGCCTCGGGCATTCCAGTGGTGGAGACCTGGGATTTGACCCCCACCCCGATAGACATGCTGATTGGCTTTTCCCACTCGGACATCGGGCGTGAAGTGGCCCAATTCCTGATGGCCAAAGGCCGCACGCGGTTTGCGCTGATCCGGGCCGACGATGAGCGGGGAACCCGCCGTGCCACCGCGTTTCGCAACACCGTGATTCAGCGTGGGCTGCCCGATGTTTTGGTGGACAACGTGGGCTCGTCGCGCACCCTCAAAAGCGGCCGTGAGGCGCTGAGCCGCATCCTGGCGCAAGCACCAGAAACGGAGGCGATTTTCTGCAGCTCGGACCTTATCGCACTGGGGGTGTTGACCGAGGCGATTGCGCGCGGCATTGCGGTGCCGCAACGGCTGTCCATCGTCGGGTTTGGGGATGTGCCCTACGTGGCCAACATGGTGCCCGCGCTGACCACGGTACACATCAATGGCGGCAACATTGCGCGCATGGCCGCGGGCTGCCTGATCGCCAGAGCGGAAGGCCGCACGGTTGAACACCCGATTGTGGACGTCGGTTTTTCCATCATCGAACGCGACAGCGCCTGATACGTAGAACTCCTGATCAAAAAATGCTTGACGATCAAATTTGGTACCGCTACCATTCGCACATCAAAAAATGGTAGCGGTACCAAATTCAGCTTGAAAAAAGCGCAACTCACACCTCAAAAGGACCCTCATGAATCCGCAAGAACTCAAATCCATCATGTCCCAGGGACTGCTGTCATTTCCCCTGACAGACTTTGACGCCCAGGGCGACTTTGACCCCGTGGGCTACGCAGCCCGCCTGGAGTGGCTGGCCCCCTACGGTGCCAGCGCTTTGTTTGCCGCAGGCGGCACGGGTGAGTTTTTCTCACTGACGGGCGAGGAATACCCGGCCATCATCAAGACCGCCGTGCAGACTTGCCAGGGCAAGGTGCCGATCATTGCGGGCGCCGGTGGCTCGACCCGCTTTGCCATTCAGTGCGCGCAAGAAGCCGAGCGCCAGGGCGCACACGGCATTTTGTTGCTGCCGCACTACCTGACGGAAGCCTGCCAGGAAGGCCTGATTGCCCACGTCGAAGCCGTCTGCAAAAGCGTGAAGTTCGGGGTCATCGTCTACAACCGCAACGTCTGCAAACTCACCCCCGAGTCCCTGGCCATCCTGGCCGACCGCTGTCCCAACCTGGTGGGCTTCAAGGACGGTGTGGGCGACATCGAGCTGATGACCTCGATTTACATGAAGATGGGCGACCGCTTCGCCTACCTGGGCGGCCTGCCCACCGCTGAGGTGTATGCCGCCGCCTACAAGGCGCTGGGCACCCCGGTGTACTCGTCCGCCGTGTTCAATTTCATCCCCAAAACAGCGATGGATTTCTACCACGCGGTGGCCAAGGACGACATGGCCACGCAGCACCGACTGCTGCGCGACTTCTTCATGCCCTACCTGGACATCCGCAACCGCGCCCAGGGCTACGCCGTCAGCATCGTCAAAGCGGGTGCCACGCTGGTCGGCCACACCGCCGGCCCCGTGCGTGCCCCGCTGACCGAACTGAAGCCCGCCGAGATGGAACAGCTCAAGGCCCTGATCGAACGCCTCGGCCCCCAGTAAGTCGCGCACAGCCCAACCCAACGCCCACCCTGAGGAGACAACCATGAAAAAACTGCTTTTGGCATTCGCCGCATCCGTAGCCATGACATCCGCCCTGGCTTGGCCGGACAAACCGGTCACACTGATCGTGCCCTTCCCCCCAGGCGGCTCCACCGACCTGATTGCCCGCACGCTGATCCCCAAGCTGCAGGAAAAGCTGGGCGGCACTTTCATCGTGGACAACAAGGCTGGCGCTACCGGCTCCATCGGCGCAGGCGTGGTGGCCAAGGCCCCCGCCGACGGCTACACCCTGCTGGTGTCGTCCTTGGGCCCCTTCGTGATCGCCCCACATTTGCTGGCCAAGGTGCCCTACGACGCGCTCAAGGACTTCGACTACATCACGGTGGCCGTGCAGGCCCCCAACGTGATGGTGGTGCCTGCCTCGTCCCCGCACAAATCAATGGCCGATGTGATTGCCTACGAGAAAGCCAACCCGAGCAAAATGACCTTTGCCTCGTCCGGCAACGGCAGCAGTGACCACCTCACGGCCGAGCTGTTCTGGCTGCAGACCGGCACCAGCGGCTTGCACATCCCGTACCGTGGCGGTGGCCCGGTGATGACCGATCTGCTGGGCGCGCAGGTGGACGCCTCGTTCATGAACATCAACACCGCCCTGCCGCAAATCCTGGCGGGCAAGCTGCGGGCGCTGGCGATCACCAGCGCCAAACGCTCCCCGCTGCTGGCCACGGTGCCGACGATGGAAGAGTCCGGCATCAAAGGCGCCAATGTGTACTCGTGGCAGGCCATTGCTGCCCCACGCGGCCTGCCGGCCGGCATCAAGACCAAGCTGAACGCCGCCATCGTCGCGGGCCTGAATGACCCGCAGGTCAAGGCCAAGCTGCTGGAGCTGGGCTTTGAGATCGTCGGCAACAGCCCCGAGCAGTTCACCGCCTACCAGGCGGCTGAATTTGCGCGCTGGAAGAACCTCATCACCACCCGCAACATCAAGGCCGACTGATTGCCCCTGGTCACCCCTGCCCGTCATCTGTTTTCATCCTGAGCCCCAAGACCCATGCCCACCAACACCACTCCCCTGGTCACTGAACTGCGCGTCATTCCCGTCGCTGGGCGTGACAGCATGCTGCTCAACCTGAGCGGTGCGCACTCGCCGTTTTTCACCCGCAACCTGCTGATCCTGCGCGACAGCGCAGGCCACACCGGCGTGGGCGAAGTGCCCGGCGGCGAGAAGATCCGCCAGACGCTGGAAGACGCCCGCGAACTGGTCGTGGGCCAACCCATTGGGTCACACCAGCGGGTGCTGCAGCAGCTGCAGCAGCAGTTTGCTGATAGGGATGTGGGCGGGCGTGGGCTGCAGACCTTTGACCTGCGCACCACCATCCACGCCGTCACGGCCGTGGAGTCCGCCCTGCTCGACCTGCTGGGCCAGCACCTGGAAGTGCCCGTGGCGGCGCTGCTCGGTGAAGGCCAGCAGCGGGACGCGGTGGAAATGCTGGGTTACCTGTTCTACATCGGCGACCGCACGTTGACCGACCTGCCCTACGCGCAGGACCCCGGGGCCGACAACGACTGGGCCCGCCTGCGCCATGAAAAAGCCATGACCACCGACGCGGTGGTGCGGCTGGCCGAGGCGGCACGCGAGCGCTACGGCTTCAATGACTTCAAACTCAAAGGCGGCGTGCTGCGCGGCGAGGAAGAAATCGAAGCCGTCACCGCCCTGCACCAACGCTTCCCGGACGCGCGTGTCACGCTCGACCCGAACGGCGGCTGGATGCTCAAAGACGCCATACGCCTGATGCGTGACCTGCGCGGCGTGGTGGCTTACGCCGAAGACCCGTGCGGCGCGGAAGACGGCTTTTCAGGCCGTGAGGTGATGGCCGAGTTCCGCCGCGCCACCGGCCTGCCGACGGCCACCAACATGATCGCCACCGACTGGCGCCAACTGACCCACGCGCTGTCCCTGCAAAGCGTGGACATCCCGCTGGCCGACCCGCACTTCTGGACCATGGCCGGCTCGGTGCGCGTGGCGCAAACCTGCCGGGACTGGGGCCTGACCTGGGGCTCGCACTCGAACAACCACTTCGACGTGTCGCTGGCCATGTTCACCCATGTGGGCGCAGCCGCCCCGGGCCGGGTCACCGCCATCGACACCCACTGGATCTGGCAGGACGGCCAGCGCCTGACCGAGGAGCCACTGCAGATCGTCGGCGGCCACGTGCAGGTGCCCAAAAAGCCAGGCCTGGGCGTGACGCTGGACATGGTCGAAGTCGAAAAAGCCCACCAGCTCTACCTGCAGCACGGCCTGGGCGCGCGCGACGACGCCATGGCCATGCAGTACCTGATCCCCAACTGGACCTTCAACCCCAAACGGCCCTGCATGGACCGCTGAGCCCCTTTCACCCCAACACAAACCACAAGCAAACAACCCATATGTACAAAAACCTGATCAACGGCGAGTGGCTGGAAGGCGCACGCGTCAGCCGCAACATCAACCCATCCGACACCCGTGATGTGGTGGGCGAATACGCCCAGGGCGACGTGGCCCAGACCGAACTGGCCATTGCCGCCGCGCAGGCCGCTTTTGCCGCCTGGAGCGTGTCCACGCCCCAGCAGCGTTTTGACATCCTGGACGCCGCAGGCAGCGAGATCCTGGCGCGCCGCGCCGAGCTGGGCAACCTGCTGGCACGCGAAGAAGGCAAAACCCTGCCCGAGGCGATTGGCGAAGTCGCCCGCGGTGGCAACATCTTCAAGTTTTTTGCCGGTGAGGCCCTGCGCCCCGGCGGTGAAGTCATGCCCTCGGTGCGCCCAGGCGTGGGGGTTGAAATCACCCGTGAACCAGTCGGCGTGGTCGGCATCATCACCCCCTGGAACTTCCCGATCGCCATTCCCGCCTGGAAAATCGCGCCCGCGCTGGCCTACGGCAACTGCGTCGTGTTCAAGCCCGCCGACCTGGTGCCTGGCTCGGCCTGGGCGCTGGCCGACATCCTCTCGCGCAGCGGCCTGCCAGCCGGTGTCTTCAACCTGGTGATGGGCCGCGGCTCGGACGTCGGCGCCACGCTGCTGTCGGATGCGCGGGTGTCCGCCATCAGCTTCACCGGCTCGGTCGCCACCGGCAACAAGGTGGCGCAGGCTTGTTTGTCCCGCATGGCCAAGTTCCAGCTGGAAATGGGCGGCAAAAATCCGTTTGTGGTGCTGGACGACGCCGACCTCGGCGTGGCCGTGGGTGCGGCCATCAACTCGGGCTTTTTCTCCACCGGCCAGCGCTGCACCGCCAGCAGCCGCATCATCGTGACTGAAGGCATTCATGACCGTTTTGTCGCCGCCATGGCCGAAAAAATGAGCACGCTGAAAGTGGGCGACGCGCGCGCTGCAGGCATCGACATCGGCCCCGTGGTGGATGAGCGCCAGCTGGCGCAGGACCTGGAATACATCGCCATCGGCCAGCAGGAAGGTGCCACGCTCGCCGCTGGTGGCCAGGCCCTGGCCAGCAACAGCGACGGCGCGCCCGGCTTCTACCTGACGCCCGCGCTGTTCACCCACACCAGCGCCGCCATGCGCATCAACACCGAAGAAATCTTCGGCCCGGTGGTCAGCGTGCTGCGCGCCAAAAACTACGAAGAAGCGCTGGCCCTGGCCAACGACACGCCCTTCGGCCTGGCCAGCGGCATTGCCACCACCAGCCTGAAGCACGCCACCCACTTCAAGCGCCACGCCCAGGCCGGCATGGTGATGGTCAACCTGCCCACCGCTGGGGTCGACTACCACGTGCCCTTCGGTGGCCGCAAAGGCTCCAGCTTTGGCCCGCGTGAACAAGGCAGCTACGCCGCCGAGTTCTACACCACCGTGAAAACCGCCTACACCCAAGCCTGACGGCAGGTTTGCCCCGGCCCGGGACGGGGTGCCCGGGCTTCATTTCACCCACCCCTGAGGAGACAAAAACCATGCAAAACAACAAAACAACAACCCTGACCCCCCGCCGCACCTTCCTGAGCCTGGCCGCCGGCTCCGGCCTGGCCGCGCTGGGCGGCAGCGCCCTGGCGCAGTCCTTTGACTTCAAACCCAACCAGCGCTACCCCGACCCGGCCGTGCAGATACTGGACCCCAGCTTTGCCCGCTACCGCATCTACAGCAGCACCGTGGAACAGGTCGCCACCGGCATGCGCTGGGCCGAAGGCCCGGTGTACTTCCCCGAAGACGGTGGCTACGTGCTGGTCAGCGACATCCCCAACAACCGCATCATGAAATACAGCGAAAAAGACGGCAGCTTCACCGTTTTTCGCCAACCCGCCAACTGGGCCAACGGCAACACCCGTGACCGCCAGGGCCGCCTGATCACCTGCGAACACTCGGTGACGCGCCGCGTGGTGCGGACCGAGAAAAACGGCAAGCTCACCGTGCTGGCCGACAGCTTTGAGGGCAAAAAACTCAACGCCCCCAATGACATCGTGGTCAAGTCCGACGACAGCGTCTGGTTCACCGACCCGCTCTTCGGCATCAACGGCGAATGGGAAGGCACCCGTGCCAAACCCGAGCAAGCCACCACCAACGTCTACCGCATTGACGCCAGCGGCAAGATCACCGCAGTCCTCACCGACCTCGTCAACCCCAACGGCCTGGCGTTTTCCCCGGACGAGAAAAAGCTCTATGTCGTGGAGTGGAAAGGCACGCCCAACCGCAGCATCTGGAGCTACGACGTGCAACCCGACGGCACCCTGAGCAACAAAACCAAGTTCATCGACGCCGCCGACCAAGGCGCGCTGGACGGCTTTCGGGTGGACCGCGACGGCAACCTGTGGTGCGGCTGGGGCAGCAACGGCGCCCTGCAGGCCGAAGCCACCGACGTGGGCGGCCGCAAGGTCTTCCCACTCAAGGGCAAGTCTGAAGACCTCGACGGCGTGATGGTGTTCAACCCCCAAGGCAAGGCCATTGCCCACATCCGCCTGCCCGAGCGCTGCGCCAACCTGTGCTTTGGCGGCCCCAAAAACAACCGCCTCTACATGGCCAGCTGCCATTCCCTGTACGCCCTGTACGTCGAAGCCCACGGCGCCACCTGAAATTACTATTAAATTCATAGCAGACCAGGCAATCAAAACGCAGGCTAGCGGGTGATTCGACCCCTATTTCGATCTGAAAGCGCCCACCGAGGCGCTTTTTTCATGCCAAAACCCACCTGCAGTGGCAAGATGCACAGCCTCATCCACCCACCCCGTCACACGACCCCCAAGGACGCCCCATGACCCCATCGACCACTGCCCAACTGCTGCTGGCCGCCCGGCGCGGCCACACCCAACTCAGCAGCCGCGACGTGCTGCCCGCCAGCGCGGCCGACGCCTACCGGGTGCAAGACCTGACGGTGGCCGAGCTGGGGCCCATCGGCGGCTGGAAGGTGGGTGCCAAAAACGCCACCAGCGAGCCCACCTGCGCCCCGCTGCCCCAAGCGGGTGTGCTGCCCAGCGGCTGCACCCTGACCGGCCAGCCCTGGCAGCTGCGCGGCGTTGAAGTTGAAGCTGCCCTGCGCCTGGGCCGCGACCTGGACCCGCAGGGCCAGCTCTTGTTGCCCGAAGAACTCGCCCCGTTTTTTGATGCCGTGCTGCCCGTCATCGAGGTGGTCGAAACCCGCCTGCTCGACCGCACCAGCTGCGACCCCCTGGCCCAGCTCGCCGACCTGCAAAGCCACGGCGCGCTGGTGCTGGGCCCCGCTTCGCCCATGCCCGCCGCCCTGCTGGACCTGAGCACACTGCAGGCCCACCTGTGGTTTGACGGCCAGCGCACCGCCAGCACCCTGGGCGGCAACCCCGCGGCCGACCTGTGGCGGCTGATCGCCTGGCTGGCCCTGCACTGCGCCCAACGCGGCCAGCCCCTGCGCGCCGGCCAAATCATCACCACCGGCTCCTGCACCGGCCTGCTCTGCGCCCCGGACGGCACGCATGTGCAAGCCGAAGTGGTCGGGCTGGGCCGGGTTGAGCTGCGGTTTTAACGCGGCGGCAAGCTCAGCCCTCTGAATACCCCGGCAACCGCGCCTGGCTGTGCGGCAGGTTGTGCGGCAAATGCGGCGTGACCTTGCGCTGCAGCAGCGTGACTAGGAGCCTGTCGGACTTAGGTCGTCGAAGCGAAAATTGGCCCCAGCGAAGACAGTTTTTGACAATTTCGCCGGCGAATATCTAGATATTTGCCAAGAAAGCGGCGAAAAATGGACCGCTGCGGTCAATTTGCAGCCGGCGAAGCCTAAGTCCGACAGGCTCCTAGCGCCGCGTCCATTGAGGGGAGTTGAGATATTCATGAGTCACTCTGCGCGATAAACCGGGATTTAGTGGGCTGATCCGGTTCATAGTGAAATGAATCAAGAAATAACCTTTCCCACCAGA
>JBJXEI010000054.1:0-4193 GCA_046154065.1 Polaromonas sp.
CCGTTCCAGGCCAGCGTGGCCACCCGGTCACTGAACGCCAGGCCCAGCGCGTCCAGCGCATTGGCCACCCGCCGAGCGCGCTGTCCAGCGTCTTTGTAGGTGTAACGGTGGATGTCCCCTTCTACCCGGCGCGAGACGATTTCGGCGTCCCCATGGTGGCGCTCGGCAAACACGATCAAGTCTGAAATCAGCAACGGCTGGCTTTGCATTAACCCAAGCATCAAAAAATCTCCTGTCATTGGCAGCCACGCTGCCGTTAAAAAACACACAAAACATCATGCCGCAAGCGGTTCAACCCGTCACGGGGGATAGCCCCTGAATCCACCGACTACCCCGGCTGCTTTGGGGTCCATCGCGTCATGTCGGTGACAATTTGCCAATGACCTCCTCTGTTTTCACCGACGCGCGCAGCCAACTCCACTGGCACAACCGGTTTGCCCAGCTGGGCAGCGACTTTTCAACCCGACTGCAGCCGCAGGCCCTTCCCGATCCGTACTGGATCAGCCGCAACCAAGGCATGGCGCGAGAGCTGGGTCTGCACGCCGAGTGGCTGGACTCCCAGCAGGCGCTGAACGCCCTCACGGGCAACGAGGTGTTGCCCGGCTCGGAACCTCTGGCCAGCGTCTACAGCGGTCACCAGTTCGGGCAATGGGCGGGGCAGTTGGGCGACGGTCGCGCCATCTTGCTAGGGGGCCTGCGCACCCCCACCGGGCTGCAGGAGGTGCAGCTCAAGGGCGCGGGCCGCACGCCCTACTCCCGCATGGGTGACGGCCGGGCCGTGCTGCGCAGTTCGATCCGCGAATACCTGTGCTCTGAAGCCATGCACGGCCTGGGCATTCCCACCACCCGGGCGCTGTGCCTGACCGGCTCAGACGCCAAGGTGCGCCGCGAAGCCATCGAAACCGCCGCCGTGGTGACCCGCACGGCACCCAGCTTCATCCGTTTTGGGCATTTTGAGCATTTCAGTTACAACGACAACAGCGACCAGCACGCACAGCTCCGCACGCTGGCCGACCACGTCATTGACCACTTCTACCCAGCCTGCCGGGACGCCCCCAACCCCTACGCAGCCCTGCTGGAAGCCGTCAGCGAGAAAACCGCGAACCTGATGGCGGCCTGGCAGGCTGTAGGGTTTTGCCACGGTGTGATGAACACCGACAACATGAGCATCCTGGGCCTGACGATTGACTACGGCCCCTTCCAGTTTCTGGACGCGTTTGACCCCGGCCACATCTGCAACCACTCGGACGAGCAGGGCCGCTACGCCTACAACAAGCAGCCCAACATCGCCTACTGGAACCTGTTTTGCCTGGGGCAGGCGCTGCTGCCGCTGATGGACAACCAGGAGCAAGCCCTGGCCGCGCTGGAGCCCTACAAAGCCATCTTCCCTGCGGCCCTGGAGTCACGCATGCGCGCCAAGCTCGGGCTGCTGGATGAACAGGATGACGACAAGGCGCTGATTGAAAACACCTTCAAGCTGCTGGCCAGCAACAAGGTGGACTACACCATCTTCTGGCGGCGTTTGTGCCACTTCACCCCCGACAGCGGGCATGAACCGCTGCGCGATCTGTTTTTTGACCGTGAATCCTTCAACGCCTGGGCGCTACAGTATTCAGAGCGCATCAGGCAGTTAACACCTAGGCAGCGGGCTGATTTGATGCTTAAAACCAACCCCAAGTTCGTGCTGCGCAACCATTTGGGCGAGCAAAGCATTCGCGCCGCGAAACTAAAAGACTTCTCCGGGGTCGACACCTTGCTTGCCGTGCTGCAGTCCCCATTTGACGAACATCCCTTGCAGGAAGACCTGGCGGGTTTCCCACCTGACTGGGCCGCCGGCATCGAGATCAGCTGCAGTTCCTGACACCACCGCGAACCCACCTTCAAAGGACATCCCATGAGCAACACCAACTCCGTCCCGAAAATCCAGAAAACCGATGCCGAATGGAAAGCCGTGCTGGCCGACAAAGGCGCAGAAGCCGCCGCCTTCCAGGTCACCCGGCACGCCGCCACCGAGCGGCCCTACACCGGCAAGTACGAAGGCGTCTGGGCCGACGGCACCTACCACTGCATCTGCTGCAACGCCGAGCTGTTTGACTCGTCCACCAAATTTGACGCCGGTTGCGGCTGGCCCAGCTTTTCCAAAGAAGTGGCGGCAGGCGCCATCACTGAACATGTGGACCGCGCCCACGGCATGGTCCGCACCGAAACGGTGTGCACCCACTGCGGCGCGCACCTCGGCCATGTGTTTCCCGACGGCCCCACCGACACCGGCTTGCGCTACTGCATGAACTCGGCCTCACTGGATTTTGTGCCCCGATAATCCCCTGCCATGAAGCAACTCCTCGACTTTCTACCCATCCTGCTGTTTTTTGTCGCGTTCAAAACCTATGACATTTACGTAGCCACCGCCGTCATCATGGTGGCCACCACCGTGCAAATGGGCATTTTGTACAAGCTCGACGGCCACCTGCAGACCATGCACAAGGTCACCCTGGGGCTGGTGCTGGGTTTCGGCGCGCTGACGCTAGCGTTTCATGACGAGCGTTTCGTCAAATTCAAACCCACCGTGCTCTACACCTTCATGGCGCTGGCACTGGGCTTTGGGCTGTGGGTGATGAAGAAAAACTTCCTGAAGTCCATGATGGGCAAACAGCTCAGCCTACCCGACGCCGTGTGGCACAAACTCACCGTGATCTGGATTGGCTACACCCTGTTCATGGCCGCGCTCAACGGCTATGTGGCTTACGCCCTGACGACCGAGCAATGGGTCAACTTCAAGATCTGGGGTTACGCCATTCCACTGGTGTTTTTGCTGGTGCAGGGCGTGTACATCGCCAAACACCTTCAAACCGCTGACAACGAAACCCCGACATGAGCGGCCCACTTCCCAGCGCCAGCGCCCTTGAGCAAGCCCTGCTGACGGCGCTGCAGCCCACCCAGCTTGCTGTGGTCGACGAAAGCGCCGCGCACGCCGGGCATGCCGGGGCCAATGCCGAAGGGCATGGCACGCATTTCCGCGTGCGCATCGCCAGCCCGGTGTTTGCGGGCAAAACACGCATCGCCAAACACCGCCTTGTGTATGATGCGCTGCAAATTTTCATCGACCAGGGCCTGCACGCGCTGGCCATTGAAATCATCGAGACCGACCGCCAGCCCTGAGCCGTTCAGCCTGGACCACAGCGCTTGACGCGCACCGTTCACGTTCACACCTCTTTCACCCCCTTCAACGATTTCAGGACCTTCATGAAAAACCGCTTTTTACTCGTTCCCGTGATGGCTGGCCTGCTGGCCATCAGCGCCCTGCCCGCCTTGGCGCAGAACGTCGCCATCGTCAACGGCAAGGCCGTGCCAAAAACCCGCCTGGACGCGATTGCCCAGCAGGTCACCAAGGCCGGCCGGCCCGTGACGCCTGAAATGCAGGGCCAGCTGCGCGAAGAGGTCATCACCCGCGAAATCTTCATGCAGGAAGCTGAAAAACGCGGCCTGGCTGGCGGCGACGACTTCAAGGTGCAGATGGAGCTGGCCCGCCAGACCATCATGATCCGTGAGCTGTTCACCGACTTCCAGAAGAAAAACCCCGTCACCGACGCCGACATGAAGGCCGAGTACGACAAATTCGTGGCCACCAACGGCGGCAAGGAATTCAAGGCCCGCCACATCCTGGTGGACAAAGAGTCCGAAGCGGTGGCTATCATCGCCAGCCTGAAAAAAGGCGGCAAGTTTGATGACATCGCCAAAAAGCAGTCCAAAGACACCGGCTCCGGCTCCAAAGGCGGCGACCTGGATTGGGCCAACCCCGCCAGCTACGTGCCCGAGTTCAGCGAAGCCCTGGGCAAGCTGAGCAAAGGCCAGACCACCGACACCCCTGTCAAAACCCAGTTCGGCTACCACGTCATCCGCGTGGACGACGTGCGCACTGCCCAGTTGCCGACGTTTGACGAAGTCAAACCAGAAATCAGCAAACAGCTGACCCAGCAAAAACTGACCGCCTTCCAGGAAGAACTGCGCCAGAAGGCCAAGATCGAGTAAACCCGTCTTTCGCAACTCGCAACAAAAAAACGGCCCGAGGGCCAATGCCAGTCAGTTAAGCCCTGACTGGCATTTTTTTGAAGGGTACTTGCTGCGGGTGGATCGCTTGACCTCACGCGGGAAGCTGCGATCAGGACGGCGAGGTGGCAGCACAAAGTATCGAG
>JBJXEI010000055.1:0-16179 GCA_046154065.1 Polaromonas sp.
GCGCGCAGGGCCTGCACTTCACTGGCGTTGGGGGCTTCGGTGGGCGGGCGCACGGTGGCGCTGTCCAGCACACCGGCCAGGTACATGCCGCCCTTCATGCGGGCATGGGCTTCGCCGGTTGGCTCGCCGCCGCCATACACCGCGTCTTTCAGCGGGGTGATGATGGCCTGCACCGCCATGGCTTTGTTCAGGTCGCCCGCCTTCACGGCGTTCCACAGGTCGATGATGAGCTGCGGGATGAAGGTGGCAAACCCGACCAGCGCGCCGTCCACCCCCTGCACCATGGACGACAGCAGGTATTCGTCGTGGCAGGTCAGGATGGCCTTGCTGGGGTCGGCCTCACGAATCGCCTGGATGTCGCGGGCGTATTTGTTCATGTCGCGCTGGCCGACCTTGAAGGCCTGCAGGTAGGGCAGCTTGGCCAGCTGGGCCAGCAGCTGCGAGGAATACGACGCGCGGGTCCAGGCCGGGTAGACGTGGCAGACCAGGTCCAGCCCGGGCGCGGCCTGGTGGATGGCGTCAAAGTACTGCAGCGCGTGCCCGGGGGTGAAGCCAAAGCGCAGCCAGTGGTGCGGGGGCATCACGTCCAGCGCCACGGCCCCGGCGGCAGCGGCCATGCGGGCGTGCTCGGCGGCTTCGGCCAGGCCTTCGCAGACGATGGACGAGATCACGGGCATGCGGCCCTTGAGCTCGTCGGCCACGATGCGGGTGACCTCGGCCCGCTCGGTCGGGGTGAGTGAGAAGACCTCGCCGGTGTGGCCGTTGGTCATGATGGCCACCACGCCGTCATGGCCCGCCAGCCACGAGGCCAGCTTGCGCAGCGCGGGCTCGTCGATGCGGTGGTCGTCGGTGAAGGGGCAGGAAATGGCGGGGATGATCCCGCGGTAGTTGGCAATTGCTGGCATGTTTTTGTCTCCGTGATGGACTGGTGAGTGAGTGATGGTCTGTATCATTTGCCAGGGCGGGCGAACCGTCCAATACCCGAATCGCATACAACTATCTACAACGAACGCAGCACATGGGCCCTGGTAACCGACCGCTTGACCTGGCGTGGCTGGAAGACTTTCTGGCGCTGGCCGAAAGCGGCAACTTTTCACGCGCCGCCGAGGTCCGCGCCATTGCCCAGCCGGCCTTCAGCCGCCACATCCGCGCGCTGGAAGAGTGGACCGGCGTGGACCTGTTTGACCGCAGCGCCCACCCGGCCGCGCTGACCCCGGCGGGCCAGCGGTTTCAGCCGCTGCTCGAAGCGGTGCTGGCCGACCTGGAGGCGGCCCGCATCAAGGCCCGCGCCGCGCACGAACTGGCGTCGGCCAGCCTGCGGTTTGCCGCCACCCACGTGCTGTCACTGACGTTTTTTCCGCGCTGGCTGTCTGGCCTGGAAGCCCAGCTGCGGCTGGGCCCGATCCAGACCATGTCCGACAGCTCACACGCCTGTGAGGACCTGATGCTGCAGCGCCGCGTGCAGTTTGTGCTGTGCCACGGCCACGCCGACGTGCCAGGCCGGCTCGACGATGCCCGCTACCCCATGGCGCGCCTGAGTGACGACCTGCTGCTGCCCGTGAGCGCGGCCAGCGCCACCGGCCAGCGTCTGCACGCCCTGGGCCAGGCAGGCACCCTGCCCGTGCTGGCCTACAGCGAAGCGTCCGGCCTGGGGCGGCTCATGCGGGCGCGTCTGCCCAGCCTGTTCAGCGCGGCTGCTGACAACGCCGTGTCCATCGTCTTCACCGCGCACCACGCCGTGCTGCTCAAAACCATGGCGCTGGACGGGCGCGGCGTGGCCTGGCTGCCGCAAAGCCTGATCGCCGACGAACTGCGCAGCGGCGCGCTGGTGGTCACAGGCGGGGACAGCTGGCGCGTGCCGGTGGACATCCGCCTGTACCGCCAACACGCCGAGATGGCGCACGCCGCCGAAGCGCTGTGGAAGCTGGTCAGCTGAGCCGGGGCACTTGGCTTGCCGGGGCCAATTTGCTATTTATTCAATAGCACAACAGGCAATGAGCACCTAGACAGCAAGCCCATTGGGCCTTAAAAACCAAAGTTGAACCCTTCAAAATCAACCTGGAAGTTAATTTTGAGACGGGTTCACGCAGTGTTTAGAACCAAACCACCGACCAGCCTAGGCTTTCATTGCCTGTTGTGCTATTAAAAAAGGAGTGGTTTGCGGCTCAACGGCCCAGCGACTCAATACTGCAGGCGGGCCACCGAGCGCAGCACGTCGGGCGTGGTGCTGGGGTAGCCGAAGTATTCGAGGTAGGCGGGGATTTGCTCGAACAGCATGTCGGAGCCCACCTGCACCGGGCAGCCTCTAGCCTGGGCGGCGCTCAGGAAGGCGGTCATCTCGGTGCGCATCACCACCTCGCCGACAAAGGTGGTGGGGGCGATGCGGGTGATGTCCATGGGCAGGGGGTCGCCTTCGTTCATGCCCATGGGGGTGGCGTTGACGACCAGGTCGTGGTCGGCCGGGTCGTTGCTGCCGGTGCGCACCGCCAGCTGGGGGTAGTGTTGGGTCAGCCGCGCGGCCAGGCCGTCGCATGACGCGCTGTGCATGTCAAACAGGCTGATGGCGGCAACGCCAGCGGCCGCCAGTGACGCGGCAATGGCCGAGCCCACACCACCACAACCCACCACCAGCGCACGGGCACCGTCCAGCTTCAGGCCTTTGCGTTGCACGCCGCGCACAAAACCTTCGCCGTCAAACATGTCGCCTTCGAGCTGGCCGTCGGCAGCCCGCCGCACGGCGTTGCAGGACCCGGCCACCGCCACGGTGGGGGTGACGCGGTCCAGCAGACCCACCGTGGTGACCTTGTGCGGCATGGTGACCAGCGCGCCCCGGATGTTGGTGAGCGTGAACACGGCGCGCAAAAAGGCCGGGTAATCGGCCGGGTGGCAGCCCATGGGCATGACACGGGCGTTGACGCCGATGTGGTCAAAGTAGGGGTTGTAAATCATCGGCGCCTTGAAGGCGTGGGTAGGAAAGCCGATGTGGGCGATGAGGTCGGTGTTGCCGTTGATCATGGGGTGTCCGGGGGCTTGAATTCAGGAAGGAGAAGAAGAGGCGCTGGTGGCGCTGGCTTGCTGCCACTGGGCCATGGCGGCCAGCCGGAAGGGGGCGTTCGCCGCGCCGTAACCGGCATAGCCCGCGCGCCGCTCGACCAGCTCAAAGTGAAAGCGGTCGTCAAACGGGGTCAGGTACAGGTGCAGCAGCTCGCCGCCGTGGGGCTCGCGGTCGTACAGAATGCCCAGCGCACGCAGGTCGGCCAGCAGGTCGGGGGCGATGTCGAACCGCGCCTGCAGGTCGTCGTAGTAGTTGCCGGGGATCGGCAGCAGCGGCGCGCCTTGCGCCCGCAAGGCACGGGCGGTGGCCACCAGGTCGGGCACGGCCAGCGCGATTTGCTGGACCCCGGCGCCCCGGAAGTGGGCCACGGCGCGGGACACCGAGGTGCTGTCGCGGTCTGACACCACCAGCGACACGCGCACGGCGCGGTCGGCGGACTCGATCTCGCGGCTGCGGATCACGCCGTAGGGGTCGTGCAGCACCACCTGCCGCTCGGGCACCAGGCCCAGCACAGCGCGGTGAAACAGCAGCCACGGCTCGACCTGGCCAACGGGCACGGCCTGCACCAGGTGGTCAAACCGTGCCGTGTTCCCCAGCAGGCCGCCGTGCAGGGCGGCTTCGTCCATGACAAAGTCGGCCTCAAAGGGGTAACGCCCGTCCTGCGGTGCGTCGCAAAAATACACCAGGCTGCCGTCCGGTGCACTGACGGCCGGGATGCGCAGCTCGTTCTGGCCGATGCGCCCGGTGACGCGGGTGTACTGCAGCGCTTCGGCCCGGGCCAGCGCGCCGGCCACATCGGGTGTGCTGAGCGCCACCGCGCAGGCCGAGGTGCCGTGCTGCCCAAAGTGGCTGCGGGCCAGCGAGTCGCCTTCCAGGTTGACGATGATGCGCACCTCGCCCTGGCCGTACAGCGTGACCTTTTTGGAGCGGTGGCGGCCGACCACCTTGAAGCCGGTGGCCAGCAGCCAGGCGGACAGCGGCGCGCCAGCGGCGGGGTCCACCGCGAACTCGACAAACGCCCAGCCACTCAGCGCGGGCGGGGGTGGCGGGCTGAACAGGGGCACGGTGAACGGCGGGGCGGCGGCGGCGCGGTGCAGCTGCACCTGTTCTTCGAGCCACAGCAGGGACCGCATGGCGTCCACCGCGTTGGCAGGGGCCGGCGCGGCCCGAAATTCGTCGTTGAAGACTTCCAGCGACAGCGGGCCGGTGTAACCGGCGTCCAGCGCGGCGGCGGTGAAACGGGCCACCTCCAGCTCACCCTGGCCGGGAAAACAGCGGTAGTGGCGGCTGTGGGTCAGCACATCGGTGGTGACCCAGGGCGCGTCGGCCAGCTGGACAAAAAACAGCTTGTCGCCGGGCAGCTGGGCAATGCCGTCGGGGCTGTCGCGCAGGGCCAGGGTGTGAAAGCTGTCCAGTGCCAGCCCCAGGTGCGGGTGGTTGACCCGCTCGACCACGGCCCAGGCCTGTGACCAGCGTTTGACCTGCGTGCCCCAGGCCAGTGCTTCGTAGGCAATGCGCATGCCGCGCTGCCCGGCGCGCTCGGCCAGCTGGTGGAACTGCGCGGCGAGTTGCTCGACATCGCCCAGCGCATCCGGCTGCACGTTAGAGCACACCAGCAGCAGCGGCGTGCCCAGCGCGGCCATCACGTCAAACTTGCGTTCGGCGCGGTCCAGGTTGCGTGCCAGCTGGGCCGGGGTGCTGGCATCAAAGTCCCGAAAGGGCTGGAACATGTCGATGCGCAGTCCGAGGTCTTCGGCCATGCGGCGCACGTCCTGCGGGGTGCCCGCAAACTGCAGCAGGTCGTTTTCAAAAATCTCGACGCCGTCAAACCCTGCGGCGGCTGCGGCCTGCAGCTTTTCACGCAGCATGCCGGACAGGGAAACGGTGGCAATGGAACGGCGCATGGCGTGAGGGGTGTTGAAGGTTAAAAATCAGGTCGGCTGTGAAGCCTGGGCCGCCGACACCGCCGCGCGCAGCGCCAGCAGGTAGCTGTCCGCGCCAAAGCCGCAGATCTGGCCCTTGACGATTTCAGCGAACACCGACACGTGGCGAAACGCTTCACGTGCGTGGATGTTGGACATGTGCAGCTCCACGATCGGGCAGGTCAGGATGGCCAGCGCGTCCCGGATGCCGTAGCTGTAGTGGGTCCAGGCGCCGGCGTTGATCAGCACGGCGTCCACGCCGTCCTGAAAACCCTGGTGGATGCGCTCGCACATCTCGCGTTCGCTGTTGGTCTGGAAACACGTCACCTCGGTGCCCAGCTCGCGGCCCAGCGCGCTCAGGTTGGCGTTGATCTCATCGAGCGTGACGGTGCCGTACTGGGCCGGGTCGCGCTTGCCAAACATGTTGTGGTTGATGCCGTGGAGCATGAGGATGTGCATGAAAAATCCTGGGGGTGCGGTCAGCAAAAGGTCAAAAAAAACAGGGCAAACCGACCAGCCGGGGCCAGTCGGTTGCCCTGTCGGTGGCGGGCTTACTTGCGGGCTTTGGCCAGCTCTTCCTGCATCTCTTTGACCACGTCCTGGCCCACCGTGACGGCGTACTTGGCGACGACGGGGCGCATCTTGTCGCGCATTTTTTCCATTTCGGCCGGGGACAGCTCGGTCACCTGGACGCCGGCTTTCTTGATGGTGTCCAGCGCGGTTTTGGCTTGGTCGCGGGCCTGCAGGCGCTCGTAGGTGCTGGACTCGACAGCAGCGTCAGCAATGATTTTTTTCTCGGCCACAGACAAGGTGTCCCAGAACTTCTTGCTGATGATCACCGACTGGGGGTTGTACTGGTGGTTGGTCAGCACCAGGTGTTTTTGCACTTCGTACAGCTTGTTGGCGGCAATCACGGTGACCGGGTTTTCCTGGCCGTCGATGGCGCCTTGCTCCAGACCGGCGTACACCTCAGGGAAGGCCAACGGCGTGGGGTTGGCACCGATCGCCTTGACCCAGTCCACGTTGATGGGGTTGGGGATCACGCGCAGCTTCAGGCCGGCCAGGTCTTCCACCTTGTTGATGGCGCGTTTGCCGTTGGTGATGGAGCGAAAGCCCAGCTCGTAGTAAGTCAGGCCGATCAGGCCCTTGGCTTCCAGACGGGCGTGCATTTTTTTGCCGAAGGGGCCGTCCACCACGGCGTCGGCTTCCTTGCTGTTAGCAAACATGAAGGGGAAGTCATAGATCGCAAACTCCTTGACCTGGCTGGCAAAGATGCCGGAGTTCATGGAGGCCATTTCAATCGTGCCGCCCTGGATCGCCGACACGGTGGGGGCGTCGCCGCCCAGCACGCCGCCGGGGAACAGGTTGACCTTGATCTTGCCACCCGACTTGGCCTGCACCAGCTCGGCGAACTTTTCCATGCCCATCACGATCGGGTGACCCTTAGGGTTCTGGGTGGCGAACTTGATAGTGCGCTCCTGGGCGCTGGCCACACCAAAAGCCGCCACGGCCACGGCAGCAACGATGGTTTTGAGAATTAAACGTTTCATGACTTGTCTCCTGGAATAAAGATGGAAGGCGGTTGCACGCGGTTTGAATCAGCACTGCCGGACATGGCGTACCCAAACACGCCCGGGCGCCTGGAAAGCAGGGGTCAGTAGAACCAGCGCGCTGGCACCATGACGAGTTGCGGGAAAGCGATCATCAAAAACATGATGGCGAACTGGGCAATCATGAAAGGCACGACGCCTTTGGTCACCTCGTCCATGCTGATCTTGCCCACACCCGCCACCGAGTTGAGCACCGTCCCCACGGGCGGGGTGATCAGGCCGATGGCGTTGTTGATGATGAACAGCACGCCGAAATAAACAGGGTCAATCCCGGCAGCCTTGACCACGGGCATCAGCACCGGGGTCAGCAGCAAAATGGTGGGCGTCATGTCCAGCGCGGTGCCCACCACCATGGTCAACACCATGATCGCGACCATCAGCATTTTGGGACTGCTCAGCAGCGGCTCCAGCAAGGCCACGACTTGTTCAGGCAGATTGGCCACGGTGATCAACCAGGCCGACACCATCGCGGCAGCGACCAGAAACATCACCACGGCGCAGGTCTTGGCGGCCGACACAAACAGGGGCACCAGCTTCTGGAAGTTGAGTTCACCGTACACAAACACCGACACGACCAGGGCGTACACGGCGGCGACCACGGCGGCCTCGGTCGGCGTGAATACGCCGAACTTCAAGCCAAACACGATGATGAAGGGCAGCACCAGCGCCCAGGTGGCGTCCTTCAATGCCATCAACACTTCCTGCCTGTTTTTACGCGGTGGCGGGGCAATGGTTTCCTTGCGCACCAGGTACCACCAGGTGAACCAGAGCGAGACCGCCAGCAACACGCCCGGGAAGATGCCGGCCAGGAACAGCTTGGAGATGGACACGTTGGCGGCCACCCCAAAAATCACAAACCCGATGCTGGGCGGAATGATGGGCGCTATGATGCCGGCCGAGGCGATCAGGCCGGCCGAGCGGGACTTGTCGTGCCCGGCCGCCACCATCATGGGCAGCAGCAAGGCGGTCAGCGCGGCGGCATCGGCCACCGCAGAGCCGGACAAGGACGCCATGATGACGGCCGCCACGATGGTCACGTACCCCAGACCGCCTTTGATGTGGCCCACCAGCGCCATGGCGAAGTTGACGATGCGGCGCGACAAACCGCCCGCATTCATGATCTCGCCAGCCAGCATGAAAAAGGGCACGGCCAGCAACGGGAAGCTGTCCGCCCCGTTGATGACGTTTTGCGCCAGGATTTGCGCGTCAAACATGTTGAGGTGCCACATCAGGGCGGCACCGCACAGCAGCAGGGAAAAAGCGATGGGGACACCCAGCGCCATGGCGGCGAGCATGGAACCCAGAAAAATGGTGATGGTCATGTCGGAACTCTTTTTTGAGGGGTTTGATTCAATGCCCGGTGCCGGTGCTGGCGTGGGGCGCTTCTTCCGACTCCTGGATCAGCACCAGGTGCTCATCGTCGATCTGGCCGGTCAGCAAGCGCCACAACTCGCCCAGCAAGATCGGGGCACTCAGCACGGAAAACGCCATGCCGGAAGCGTAGAAATAGCTCATCGACACCTCCATCACGGCGCTGGTGCTGTCCCAGTTGATGACGGCCTGGTCGTACGAGCCCTTGAACAGCAGACAGAGGCAAAACAGCATCAGCACCAGCGACAGACCCATGCAGATTTTTTTGCCTGTGGGGCCCAGCTTGCCGACCAGCATGTCGGTGCCCAGGTGGCCGTTGTCGCGCACCGCCACGACAGCGCCGAGGAACGTCAACCAGACAAACAACCAGCGCGACAACTCTTCCGACACGCTGAAGCCGGAGTTGAAGGCGTAGCGCATGAACACGTTGCCAAACACCAGCACCACCATCAGCGCCAGGGCGGCTGCAATCAGGTAGCTGATGAATTTGCAGTAAAGGTCAATCAATTTGGTCATGCTGGATTTATCTCCCGAAGTAGGTTCGTCCGTTAATGTACGAACTAGTTAGTTTTATCGAATCGGTAGTAACCCCAATCCCGGCGCAGGGCGGAAAGTGGTGGGACAGCGGGCGCGCGGAGCGCCGCTGTCAGCGCTGCAGAAAGCGGCTGATCATCTCGACCACACTGGCGCGGCGTGTGGCGATCGCCTCTTGCGTTTGAGCGTTCTGCTTGAAGATCAGACCAAAGGTGTGCTGGTTGGACACGTTGAAAAAGCTCAGCGCCGAGATGGAGGCGTGGATGTCGATGGGTTCCAGCCCGGCACGGAACACGCCTGCCGCCACCCCCCGGTCGTACAGGCTGCGAATCGCCTGGATGACCGACACGTTGAGCTCTTGGATGATTTTGCTTTGCGCCAGGTACTCGCCGCGCTGGATGTTCTCGCTCATCACCAGGCGGATGTAGTCCTGGTTGCCCTGGTGGTGGTCGAAGGTGAAGGCCACGAGCTTGCGCAGCGCCTCTTCGGGCGGCAGGTCTTCGAGGTGCAGGGCCGCCTCGATGTGCCGCATGCGGCGGTAGGCGTCCTCCAGCACGGCCACGTACAAGCCTTCCTTGTTGCCGAAATAGTAGTAAATCATGCGCTTGCTGGTGCGCGTGGCGGCCGCAATCTCGTCGATGCGCGCACCCGGCAAACCCTTGTCGGCAAACTCCTTGGTCGCCACCTCCAGAATCCCGGCCATGGTGCGGGCCGGATCGTTGGTGCGGGTTTCGCGCACGGCGGCAGGGGCGGTGGCCACCGCCTTGCGCGTGGCGGTCTTGGCAGCCACCGAGGCCGCAGGTTTGCGGGCAGGCCTGGCCAGGGCAGCGGAATGTACTGACTCGTTCATTCACAAAGTATAGGGCGCAGGTGCAGCACATGGCGGGCCGGACTTGGGATGAATGCAGCGGGAAAGTGGGGATCACCCAGCCGTCAGACCAGGGGCACGGTGAGCGTGTCGATCACGGCGCGGGTGTCGGGCCGCACGCCGCGCCACCAGGCAAAGGCTTCAGCGGCCTGCTCGGCCAGCATGCCCACGCCGTCGGCCAGCTGCGGCACACCGGCGTGGTGTGCCAGGCGCAGAAACGGCGTCAACCCCTTGCCGTAGGCCAGCTCGTAGGCCAGACCGCATTGCGCCAACACAGATGCGGGCACCGCAGGCAGCTCGGCCCGCAGGCTGGCCGACGTGGCGTTGAAGACGAGGTCAAAGGTCTGCCCGGCCAGGTCGGCGTAGGCACAGCCGTGCACCATTCCATGCGCCTTGCCGATGTGGGCCAGCGCCTGGGCTTTGTCCACACGGCGGTTGGCCACCACCAGCATCGCCGGGGCCTGCGCCAGAAACGGCAGCAGCGCACCGCGCGCCGCGCCGCCTGCGCCCAGCAGCAGCACCCGCTGGCCCGCCAGCGGGTGCTTGAGGTTGTGGATCACGTCGCGCACCAGGCCCACGCCGTCAAAGTTGTCGGCCAGCACGCGGCCGCCCTCGAACTTCATGGCGTTGACCGCCCCCGCCAGCTGCGCCCGTTCGGAGCGTTCGGTGGCGTAGTCAAACGCGTCGAGCTTGAAGGGCGCGGTGATGTTCAGCCCCCGCCCGCCCGCTGCCCGAAAGGCGTCGACCGTGGCCGCAAACTGGCCCAGCGGGCCTTCCATGGCGGTGTAGTGCATCGCCTGCCCGGTGGCGGCGGCAAACAGGCCGTGGATCAGCGGGGATTTGCTGAACCCGATGGGGTGGCCGATGACGGCGTAGGCGTCGCTCATGGGGCGCTCGCTGCAAGTTGATCGACAGTGTTCACGGCGTCTTCGGCAAACAGCACGCCGTCACGCAGCAGCGCGGCGATGTCGTCCTCGCTGTAACCCAGCTCGGTGGCGATGCTGCGGTTGTGCTGGCCCATCAGCGGCGCGGGCACGGTGACGGTGGTGTTGCAGCCCGAAAAGTTGAACGGCAAATTGGGCAGCTTGACCTTGCCCAGCACCGGGTGGTCCTGCTCGATGACCATCTGGCGCGCCACGATCTGCGGGTCGTTCAACACCTCTTCGATGTTCTGCACCTTGGCGCTGGGCACGTCGATGGCGTCGAGTGCGCTCAGGCACTCGGCCACACTGCGGGCCGCCACCCAGGCTTTGGCCAGGGCCAGGATCTCAACGCGGTTCTGGTTGCGCCCGTCGGCGGTGTGAAAACGGGCGTCGCCGGCCAACGCCGGGCCGCCGATCAATCCGGCAAACCGCCGCCAGGCGTCGTCCACCTGCGCGGCAATCACGAGGTGGCCGTCGCGGGCGGTGAACACGCCGTACAGCGTGCTTTGCGGCATGTCGTGCCCGGTCTGCTGCGGGATCTCGGCCCCGCCCGACAGGGTGTAGCACTGCACCGCGTAGTCGTGCATGGACACCAGGCAGTCGTACAGGGACAGGTCAATGTGCTGGCCCTTGCCCGACTTGACGCGGCCCAGCAGCGCGGCGCACACCGAGGCCACGCCGTGGATGCCGGTGTACATGTCCCCCAGCGACACCCGCAGCAGCGGCGGCGTTTGGCCGGGCTCACCGACCATCGCCATGATGCCGCTTTTGGCCTCGGCGATCAGCCCGAAACCGGCGCGGTGCGCGTCCGGGCCGGTGTGGCCGTAGGCAGAAATGGAGCAGTACACCAGGCCGGGGTTGCGCTGGGACAGCTCGTCATACCCCAGGCCCAGCTTCTTGAGCGCGCCGGGGCGGTAGTTCTCGACAAACACGTCGGCGGTGTCGGTGAGCTGGTGCAACAGGGCCAGCCCGCGCGGGTCCTTGAGGTTGATGCACAGGCCTTTTTTGCCCATGTTCTGCTGCAGGAAGTAGCCGCTTTGGCCGTTGATGAAGTAGGCGTGCTGGCGGCCTGCGTCCCCGGTGGTGGGGCGCTCGACCTTGATGACCTCGGCCCCCAGCGCGGCCAGGCAGCGGCTGAGGTAGGGCCCGGCCAGGAAATGGCTGTAGTCGATGACGCGGTAGCCCGCCAGGGGCAGGTTTTGGGTGTCTTTGTGCATAAATGGGCCTCTGGCCTAGGCGAAAATTGCCTGGTCTGCTATTAATTAAGGAGTAAATGACGGTAGGTTCAGACGGGGCGGCGCGGCACCATCAGGCGGTGTTCGCCCTGCTGCACCACCTGGCCGTGCTGGTTGATGAGCTCGGCGGGCAGCACCACGATGCCCCAGCCGGGTTTGCTTTTGGACGCCCGCATGCTTTGCACATGAAAGCGGATGTGCAGCACGTCGTTGATCTTGATGGGCAGCAAAAAGTCCCAGGTCCAGCCCAGCGACATGCCGGGCAAAAACCGGTATTCGCACTGGGTTTTCAGGCCGTCCGCGACCGACAGGCCCATCAGCCCGTGCGCCACGCGGCAGCCAAAGTGGGAGGCCTTGGCATAGGCCTCGTCCACATGCACGGGCGTGAAGTCGCCGGTCAGTTCGGCGTAGGCGTCAATGCGCTCGGCGGTGACGGTGTAGGTCGGGCTGCTGCAATGGTCGCCAACCTGGGCGTCGTCCCAGTATTTTTCAGGGGTGGTGAAGGGGATGTTCGGTTGGGGCATGGGGTGGTTTTTTTCAGAGGGAACGCGGGTTGATGGCCAGCACCTTGGCCACGCTGCCGGGGCTGGCCTGGATCAGTTCCACGGCCAGGCCGTCGGGCAGCTGCAGCCAGTTGCGGCCCTGCGGCAGTTGTTTGACGTTCCACTTTTGCGCCTCCCGCAGCGCGCCTTCCAGGTCGTCCACCATGATCCCGAGGTGCGCCAGCCAGCCGGCGTCGTTGCTGGGCGGGGCCTGAAAACCGGGTGTGCTCATCAGCTGCATGCCGCCGATGGTCCAGTACTGGTGCGGCGCGTCGGTGGGGCCGTCTATCTCGCGCACGTCCATGCCCAGCACCTCGTCAAAAAAGTTGATGTGCCACTGGATGTCATGCACCCGCACGGCAACGTGTTCAACATAGGATTTGCGGGCAGTGGCCATGGGGGTTTCTTTCGTCAGGGTCAGTCGTTTTTCAAGGCCTTTGATGCAGGCCACCAGCGTCTGGTTGACGGGGGTGGGCACCCCCACCCTGGCGCCTTGGTGCACCACGGCCCCGTTGATGTAGTCGATCTCGGTGGGTGCGCCTTTGTCCAGGCTTTGCAGCATGGAGGTTCTGAATGCGTCCGGCAGGCCCGCGTTGGCCAGGCGCCAGGCGTCCAGTGGCTCGGCAATGCCCAGCCGGATGCCGCTGGCCCGGGCCACGGCCATGGCCTCGGCCACGGCGGCCACTGCGCAAGCCTGCAGCTCGGGCACGTCGTACAGCGGGCCGTAAGGCAGGCCGGTCACCCCCGTCAGCGCGCCGGTGGCCACGTTGATCAGCAGCTTGTCCCAGATGGTGCCCATGATGTTGTCGCTCACGGTGGTCTGCAGCCCGGCCTGGGTGAACAGGTCCGCGATGTGCTGCGCCCGGGGGGACACCCCGCCGTCCAGCTCGCCGACCACCGTCAGCTTGCCTGCGGTGCCCGCCAGCACATGGCCAGGGGCCAGCTGGGTGCCGCCCACATAGGTTTTGCCCGCCAGCACCCGGCTGCGCCCGACGATGCTGGCCAGGATGTCTTCATGCCCGAGGCCGTTTTGCAGCGACAGCACCACCGTGTCCGGCCCCAGCAGCGACAGCGCGGACGACATCGCCTGCGCCGTGTGGAAGGACTTGACCAGCACCACCACCAAGTCCACCACGCCGCCGTCCACCCCTTGCGCGGTGGTGGTGGCCCGCACCGGCACCACACGGTCGACCCCGTTGGCGCGCAGCGTCAGCCCGTGGCGGTTCATCACGTCCACCTGCGCGGCGTTGCGGTTGACCAGCCAGACCTCGTGCCCGCCTTCGGTCAACACCCCGCCCATGGCACACCCCAGGGCACCCGCGCCCACGATGCAGATTTTCAAAACACACCTCCTTGTGAGGGGCGTATTTTTGGACGCCAGCAGGCTATTGACCAGACAATGGTGGCAATACAGTTCATTGCGTCAAGCAATAGTGACCACCCCCATGACCCCAGACCCCGCCCTGCTCGACATCAAACTGCTGCGCCTGCTGGACCAGCTCTACACCACCCACAGCGTGACGCGGGCGGCTGAGGCGCTGGGCCAGAGCCAGCCGACGGTCAGCATCTGGCTGGCCAGGCTGCGGCAGCAGCTGGGGGACCCGTTGTTTGTGCGCACGGCGGACGGCATGCTACCCACACCGCGCACTGAGGCGCTGATCGGCACCGTGCGCGAGGTGCTGGGCGGGCTGCAACGGCTGGCGCAAACCGGGGTGGCCTTCGATCCGGCCACGGCACAGCGGCGGTTTGCGATTTGCATGACGGACGCCAGCCACATCACGCTGCTGCCCCGGCTGCTGGCCCATGTGCGGGCCATCGCGCCCGGCGTGGACCTGGAGGCCAGCCGCATCGACACGACCCTGGCGCAGGCCCTGCAAAGCGGGCAGGCCGACCTGGCCGTGGGCTTTTTGCCCTGGCTGGACGCCGGGTTCTACCAGCAAACGCTGTACGCGCAAGACTGGGTCTGCCTGGCTAACGCCCGCCACCCGCGCATCCGCAGCGCGCAGTCGGCGCACTGGAACCTGGCGGTGTACCAGCAGGAGGCCCACATCGGCATCAGCTCGGGCACGGGCTACCAGCTGCTGGACAACGCCGTGGCGTCCCAGCGCCTGACGCGCCGCATTCAGCTGGAAATGCCGGGGTTTCTGGGGCTGTCCGCCATCGTGGCCAGCAGCGACCTGGTCGCCACCCTGCCCCGCCACATCGGCGAAACGCTGGCACGCGCCAATGCGTCCGGCGGCTTGCAGGTGCTGCCCTGCCCGGTCAACATTCCGGGTTTCACCGTCAAGCAGTACTGGCACGCCCGCTTTCACCACGACCCGGCCAGCCGCTGGCTGCGGGGGGTGTGCGCGGACCTGTTCATGGCGCAGCACCCGCGAGCCGACTGAACATCTTTTTAACCACCCTCTTCTGGATAACCGCCCGCCATGACCCCACCCACCCCCAAAATCGACTGCCATGTGCATGTCTTTGACCCGGCCCGCTTCCCCTACGCCGCTGACGCGTGGTACCGGCCGTCGGGTGGGGAAGCGGGCACCGCCGCCAACCTGAGCCAGGTGCTGGACGCGCATGGCGTGCAACACGCGGTGATCGTTGGGCCCAACTCGGGTTACGGCCTGGACAACCGCTGCCTGCTGGACGCGCTGGCCCAGGGCGCAGGCCGCTACAGGGGCGTGGCCGTGGTGCGCAACGACGCCAGCCGCACCGAGCTGCAAGACCTGCAGGCCGCCGGGGTGGTGGGCGTGGCGATGAACGTGGCGCTGCTGGGCGTAGACCACTACCGCGACACCGGCCCACTGCTGGCCCGACTGCAGGAGCTGGGCCTGTGGGCCCAGGTGCAGGTGCAGGGCGACGAGCTGGTCGCGCTGCAGCCGCTGCTGCAGGACAGCGGCGCACGCCTGTTGTTTGACCACTGCGGCCGCCCCGACCCCGCCGCCGGGGTGGGCCAGGCCGGGTTTGCCGCGCTGTTAAAGCTGGCCGGCACCGGCCGCGCCTGCGTGAAGTTGTCGGGCCTGACCAAATGCTCGGCCCAGCCCTACCCCTATGACGACGCCTGGCCCTATGTGCAGGCGCTGGTCGAGGCCTACACCCCGCAAGCGCTGGTCTGGGCGTCTGACTGGCCGTTTCTGCGTGCCCCGGCCCGCATCGACTACGGCCCGCTGCTGGCCCTGTTTGAGCAGCGCCTGGCCCGGCTGCTGCCCCGTGCCAAAGACCGCCAGGCCCTCTGGTGGGACACGCCCCGCCGTTTGTTCGGGTTTGACCAGCCCGGGGCGCTGCCAACTACACCCGTTTAAGTCACAGATAAAACGCGTTTCATGGCATTAATCGCCAGCCAAGGATCAAATACAGTCAAGCCCATCGAACAGGCTGCCTTGGCTGCTGCGGCCCCTGCCTGACTGTTGATTTTTTGATTTCTGATTGCTAGCCTTCGTTTCATGTTTTTTTGAGGACCTCCATGACCACTTCGACACCGTCCACGACACCCCGCACCGCCTGCCACGACCTGCAGGTCGCCACCGTGCTGCACCAGTTCATTGAAACCCAGGTGCTGCCTGGCACTGGCGTGGCCAGCGCTGACTTCTGGCGCGGTTTTGACGCCCTGGTGGCCGACCTGGCCCCGAAAAATATCGCCCTGCTGGCCGAGCGTGACCGCCTGCAAACCGAGCTGGACAGCTGGCACAAGGCCAACCCCGGCCCGATCACCCGCATGCCCGCCTACCGTGCATTTCTGGAAAAAATCGGCTACCTGGTGCCATCCCCCGCCAACGTGGTGGCAACCACCGCCAACGTGGACGCCGAGCTGGCCCTGCAAGCCGGCCCGCAGCTGGTGGTGCCAGTGCTGAACGCGCGCTATGCGCTGAACGCCGCCAACGCCCGCTGGGGCTCTTTGTACGACGCGCTGTACGGCACCGACGTGATTGCCGAGACGGACGGCGCTGAAAAAGGCAAGGGCTACAACCCGATCCGCGGTGCCAAGGTCATCGCTTTTGCACGCCAGGTGCTGGACCAAGCCGCGCCACTGGCCAACGGCTCCCACAAAAACGCCACGAAGTACAGCGTGGACGGTGGCAAGCTGGTCATCACCACGGACACCGGCACCACCGGCCTGGCCGACGCCAC
>JBJXEI010000056.1:0-9914 GCA_046154065.1 Polaromonas sp.
CGGCCCAGCAGCCACATCGCCAGGCCCAGCGCGCTGAACCACAGCAGTGACCCGGCCGCCGCGCCCATCCCGAACACCGCGTTGTCGGGCTGCGAATAGGCCAGCGAGGCGGTGCCGATCAGCACGGCGGTGTCCAGCCAGGCGTGGGGGTTGAGCCACGACAGCGCCAGCGCCATACCCACCGCGCGGCGGCGTGACATGGTGGTCTGGCTGGGCTGCAGGGCACCGTCGGCACCGGTGGCCACCTCAGGCTGCAAAAAGCGCTTCATCGCGCCCACGCCATACCAGATCAAAATCAGCGCCCCGGCCCCGCTGATGGCACCCAGTACCTTGTCCGGCAGCGCGCCCAGCTGCGCCAGCCCGGCCACGCCCAGGCCAATCAGCGCCACGTCGGTCACCACACATACCAGCAGCGTCAGCCCCACATGCTGGCGCAGCAGGCCCATGCGGATCACATGCGCGTTTTGGGGGCCAATGGCCATGATGAGGGACAGGCACAGCACCATGCCGGCGAAGAAAGCGGGAGCGAAGAGGGAGGTCATGCGGGGATTGTCTGAAAAACCGACTGATAGTTAAATAAAGTTAACTAAAATTAGTGTTGCTCAATAATTAATTAATCCATGCTGGACGCCCGACAACTCGATGCTTTGGTGGCTGTGGTCGAACACGGCAGTTTTGGCGCGGCCGCCAAGGCGCTGAGCATCACGCTGGCGGCGGTGTCGCTGCGCATCAAGTCGCTGGAAGACGCCATGGGCCAGCGCCTGCTGGTGCGCGGCAAACAGGTTCGCGCTACGCCCGCCGGGCAGGCGCTGCTGGGCCATGTGCGCCAGGTGCGGCTGATGGAGGCGGACCTGGTGTCCGGGCTGCAGGGCAGCGGGCGCGGCCTGCAGATGCAAACCCTGAGCGTGGCCGTCAATGCCGATTCATTGACCAGCTGGTTTCTACCCGGCCTGGCCGACCTGCTGGCCCAACACCGCTTGCTGCTTGACGTGGTCATCGACGACCAGGACCACACCCATGACGCGTTGAAAAACGGCGACGTGACCGGCTGCGTCACCACGCTGGCCACCGCCATGCGCGGCTGCGTGGCCGAACCGCTGGGGCTGATGCGTTACCGCTGCATGGCCGCGCCCGCGCTGATCGCGCGGTGGACCCCGGCGGGCGGCGCGGTGCAGCCGCACCAGCTGCTGGCCAGCCCGGCGGTGATCTTCAACCGCAAGGACGCGTTGCAGGATGCCTTTCTGGCCCAGCACCTGAACTTGAAAAACGCGCTGTACCCCCGCCACTTTGTGCCCGCCGTCGATGCCTTCGAGCAGGCGCTGGCGCTGGGCATGGGCTGGGGCATGGTGCACGACCAATTGCTGGACGCACGCCATGACCGCAGCACGCTGGCCGAGGTGCTGCCCGGCCGCACGGTGGACGTGGCGCTGTACTGGCAGCACTGGGCGCACGAGCCGGTGCTGGCCCAGCGGTTGACGCAGGCGGTCAAGGCGTCCGCTCAGGCCCGGCTGTTGCAGTCGGCCTGAATCAGGCCGTGGCGGGCTGGCCCAGCGACACCAGCTGGCGCGCCCGTTTCGTGCCGGTGAAGGCAAAGTCCACCTGCGGCTCACGCCCGCTGACGATGTCAGCAATCGCCGCACCGGAGCCGCACGAGTGTGTCCAGCCCAGCGTGCCGTGCCCTGTGTTGAGGAACAGGTTGCTGGTTTTGGACGTGCCGATGTAGGGCACGTTCGACGGTGTGGCCGGGCGCAGGCCAGTCCAATACTGTGCGTTCTGGCCATCGGTCATGTCCGGGAACAGCTGGCGCACCCGCCGCACAATGGCTTCGCAGCGCTTCAAGTTCAAGTCGGTGCTGTAGCCGTTCAGTTCGGCCGTGCCCGCAATGCGCAGACGGTCCCCGAAGCGGGAGAACACCAGCTTGTACTCGTCGTCGGTCAGCGACACGTTGTACGACGCGGCTTCGTTGATGACCGGCAGCGTGACCGAGTAGCCCTTGGCCGGGTAGATGCGCAGCGTCTGACCCAGCAGCTTGGCCCACTGCGGGCTGTAGGAGCCCAGGCACATCACGTACGCGTCAGACGTCAAGTCACGCACCACGCCGTCGGCGTTGGCCACCTGCACGGCCTGGAGCGTGTCGCCCTCTTTACGCGCGCCAACGATGCGGGTGTCGTACAAAAAGGTCACACCCGCCGCCGCACACAGCGCGGCCAGTTGGCGCGTGAACTGGTGCGCGTCGCCCGACTCGTCGCTGGGCGTCATGCTGCCGCCAACGATAGACTTGCGGCTGGCCGCCAGGGCTGGCTCGATCGCCACACATTCGTCGGCGGTTTTCATGTCCAGCTCGCAGCCGTATTCACGCATCACGGCGGCCGGGGCCTGGGCGTCGTCGTACTCTTTCTGGCTGGTGTAGAAGTGCAGGATGCCTTCGGTTTTGTGGTGGTAGTCAATCCCGGTGCTGGCGCGCAGCTGCTGCAGCGTGCTGCGGCTGTACAGGCCCAGGTTGACCATCTGTTTGATGTTGTGGCGGGTGCGGGCGGGTGTGCATTCACGCAAAAAGTCGATGCCCCACAGCCACTGGTTCAGGTCGGGCCGCAGGCGAAACAGCAGCGGCGCGTCTTCTTTGGCCAGCCATTTCAGCACCTTCATCGGCGCGCCGGGGTTGGCCCAGGGCTCGGCATGGCTGACCGAGATTTGCCCGCCGTTGGCAAAGCTGGTTTCCAGGCCAGCGCCTGGCTGGCGGTCGACCACGGTGACTTCATGCCCCGCTTGTTGCAAAAACCAGGCGGAGGTGATGCCGGTGACGCCGGCGCCCAAAACAGTGACTTTCATGATGAATTTCCAAGGATAAGTCTTGCAAGCCCAGCACTTGCTTGCACTCTTTGCTATCAAATCAGTAGTGATTCAATCGTGAAAGCGCGCACCTTTGCTGGTGCCGCTCCCACTGTCCTTGGTACCTGAGAGATTCAACCCACGCCGCGCCATGCAGCTTGTGGGTTTTGCTCCTTCGGTGGCGGTTGCTTTGCACAACCACTCTCTCCAGATTCGGCTTGTTTTCATCCAATACGGGGGCCTGAGCGATCATGGGAGATTGCGCCTTCGGCGGCTGGCTTTGAGGGCCAGCGCTCTCTTGGGTGACGTGTAGATTTTGCCACTGCTTGTGGTGCGCCGCAACAAAAAGAAAACCCCGCGCAGCACATCGGCTGGGCGGGGTGGGTCGGTCGGAGGAGTGCTTACTTGCTCAGGCAGTCTTTCATGAAGGCTTTGCGATCGTCGCCCTTGAGGGTCTTGGCCTTGACGTCGGCGTTGCAGGTTTTCATTTTGCTTTGCTGCGTGGGGGCCACGTCGGCCTTGGCGCTCAGGCAGCTTTTCATGAAGGCTTTGCGCTCGTCGCCTTTTTTGCCTTCAGCGTCCTTGTTGCAGGTGCCCATTTTGCTTTGCTGAGCGGTTTTGGCCGGGGCCGATGCAGCCGCTGCAGGCGCGGCCGCCGTGTGGGCCGCGGCGAACACTGCGGGTGAAAAACCGGTGACCAGGGCAGCACAAACAGCGATCAGGGCGAGTTGTTTTTTCATGGTGGCTCCAATAAGTGAATGAGGCAGTGCAATGAATGCGGGTGTGAGTTCCGAGTGGAAATCTGGTCCTTAACGCACGGCGGGCCTGGCCGGATGACGGCCGCTCGGCGCTGTGGAGTGGCCCCCGTAAAATCCCGAGATGCTCCTGATTAAAAAAGACCTCCTGGCCGATCTGGCCGCCGCACTCGACCAACTGATGCCCGGCGCGGGCGACAAAGCCGCGTTCGAGTCGCCCAAAGTCGCGGCGCACGGCGACTTTGCCTGCACCGCCGCCATGCAGCTGGCCAAAACCCTGAAACAAAACCCGCGCCAGGTGGCCGAGCAGCTCAAAGCCCTGCTCGACGCCGCACCGGCCTTTGTGCAGTGGGTGGACGCAGTGGAAATCGCCGGGCCAGGCTTTATCAACATCCGCCTCAAACCCGCCGCCAAGCAGCAAACCGTGCGCAGCATCCTGGCGCAAGGCGCCGCCTATGGCCGCCAGCGCCAGGACGCGGGGCAAAAAATGATCGTGGAGTTTGTCTCCGCCAATCCCACCGGCCCGCTGCATGTCGGCCACGGCCGGCAAGCCGCGCTGGGGGATGCGATCTGCAACCTGTTTGAAACCCAGGGCGCTGACGTGTGGCGCGAGTTTTATTACAACGACGCGGGTGTGCAGATCCACACCCTGGCCACCAGCACCCAGGCACGCGCCAAGGGCGTGAACCCCGGCGACGCGGCCTGGCCCGAGCTGGCCTACAACGGCGACTACATCGCCGACATCGCCGCCGACTTCATGGCCCGCAAAACCGTCAAAGCCGACGACCGCGAATTCACCGCGTCCGGTGACATCGAGGACCTGGACGCGATCCGCCAGTTCGCCGTGGCCTATCTGCGCCATGAGCAGGACCTGGACTTGCAGGCGTTTTCGGTGCGCTTCAATAACTACTACCTGGAGTCCAGCCTGTACCAGTCGGGCCGGGTCGAAAGCACCGTGGCCAAACTCAAAGCGGCGGGCAAAACCTTTGAAGAGGGCGGCGCGCTGTGGCTCAAATCCACCGACTACGGCGACGACAAGGACCGGGTCATGAAAAAGACCGACGGCACCTACACCTACTTTGTGCCGGACGTGGCCTACCACCTGGCCAAGTGGGAGCGTGGCTACACCAAGGCCATCAACATCCAGGGCATGGACCACCACGGCACCATTGCCCGCGTGCGCGCGGGCCTGCAGGCGGCAGGCGAGGGCGTGCCCCTGGGTTACCCCGACTACGTGCTGCACACCATGGTGCGCGTGGTCAAGGGTGGGGAAGAGGTCAAAATCTCCAAACGCGCGGGCAGCTACGTCACGCTGCGCGATTTGATCGAGTGGACCAGCGCCGACGCCGTGCGGTTTTTCCTGCTCAGCCGCAAGCCCGACACCGAGTACACCTTCGACATCGACCTGGCGGTGGCCAAAAACAACGAAAACCCGGTGTACTACGTGCAGTATGCGCACGCCCGGATCTGCTCGGTGCTCACCGCCTGGGGCGGGGGTGTGGCTAGCCTGCAACAGGCGGACTTGTCCGCGCTGAACACCGCCCCGGCCCAGTCCCTGATGCTGCTGTTGGCCAAATACCCCGACATGCTGGCCAACGCCGCCCACAGCCTGGCCCCGCACGACGTGGCGTTTTACCTGCGGGAACTGGCCGCCAGCTACCACAGCTACTACGACGCCGAGCGCATCCTGGTGGAGGACGATGGGGTGAAGCAGGCGCGCCTGGCGCTGGTCGCCAGCGTCGCCCAGGTGTTGCACAATGGTTTGGCGGTGCTGGGTGTCAGCGCCCCAGTCAAGATGTAGGCGCTTTGATGACCAAACGATTAAACAGCAACACGAAAAAAACCAAGCCCCGGCAAGAGCGCGGCGGCACCTTTCTGGGCATCATCATTGGTGCGCTGCTGGGCCTGGGTGCGGCCCTGGCGGTGGCGGTGTACATCACCAAGGTGCCGGTGCCTTTCATGAACAAGGGCGTGTCGCGCAATGCCGACAACGACGCCGCCGAGGCGCAGAAAAACCGCGACTGGAACCCGAACGCGGGGCTGGCCGGTAAGAACGCCATCAAGTCGCCACCCCCTGCGGCCACGCCGGAGCTGCCTCAGTCGGTGACATCGCCGGGCCCGGTGGTGGTCACACCGGCGGCCAAACCACCGGCCGCGCCCGCTGTGGTGGCCCTCACACCTGCGGTGGCTGCACCGCCCAAGGTCGCCAAGCCGGCCGTGTCCAGTGACCCGCTGGGCGACCTGGCCAAGTCGAAGATGGAGACGCCCGCCGTCGCTGCGGCGCCGACACCGGTGGCTGTGGCAGCTGCGGGTTCGGGTGCGGACCCGTTCAGCTACTTCATCCAGGCCGGCGCGTTTCGCACCCCTGAAGACGCCGAGCAGCAGCGCGCCCGTCTGTCGCTGCTGGGGGTGACCGCCCGCGTCAGTGAGCGTGAGCAAGCGGGCCGCACTGTGTACCGCGTGCGCTTGGGCCCCTTTGACAAAAAAGACGAGGCCGACAAGGTCAAGGACCGGCTGGACAGCAACTCGATTGAAACCGCCCTGGTGCGTGTGCAGCGCTGAGCGGCTGCCTTGCGCCTGAGTGAACTTTTCAGGCGGGGCGCGCACCAAACGGCTGGATGCGTGCAGGCGCTGCCCCGGTCTACCCCCCTCTTTTTTTGATGTCCCCCTGGAGAATCCTGAATGCAACGACGTGAGTTTTCGATGTCCGCTGCCGCGCTGGCGGCTGTTTCTGCCACCGGCCTGCCGCTGGCTGCCCACGCTCAGGCCGCCTTCAAGGACGGCACCGACTTCCTGACGCTGGACAAGCCCGCTCCGGTGGAAGCACCTGCTGGTCAGGTCGAGGTGGTGGAGTTCTTCTGGTACAGCTGCCCGCACTGCAACAGCTTTGAGCCGCAGCTCGACGCCTGGGCCAAAAAGCAGCCCAAGGACGTGGTCCTCAAGCGCACGCCGATCGCCTTCCGGCCAGATTTTGAGCCCCAGCAGCGTCTGTACTACGTGCTCGAGGGCATGGGCAAGGTCGATGAGCTGCACAAAAAGGTGTTTTATGCGATTCACATCGACAAACTGCCGCTCAACACCGCCGAGAGCATTGCCACATGGGCTGAAAAGCAGGGCCTGAACAAGGCCAAGTTTGTCGAGTTGTACAACTCGTTTTCGGTCAGCACCAAGACCCGCAAGGCCACGCAGTTGCAAAATACCTTCCAGGTCGATGGCGTGCCCGCACTGGGTGTTGCGGGCCGCTACTACACCTCGGGCTCGATGGCCAAAAGCATGGAGCGTGCGCTGGCTGTGACGGACTTCCTGGTGGCGACCGCCCGCAAAGCCAAGTAAACCTCAACCGCCCATCCTGCGAAACCCGCCCCACGTCGGCGGGTTTTTTCATGGGCGGTGCTGCGCGTGGCTACAATGGCGCGATGCCAAGCAGCAAGATTCGTGCCTTTATGAACTCCTCTATGAAGCCCTCGCTTCCCGCTTTGATGGTGGCGGCCGCCCTGGCCCTCACGGCAGCAATGCCCGCCGCCGCTGAAAAAGCCGACCGCGACAAGCCCATGAATGCCGAGGCCGACGCGCTGCGCTACGACGACCTCAAACAAAGCAGTGTGTTCACCGGCAACGTGGTCATCACCAAAGGCACCACCATCCTGCGCGGCGCGCGGGTGGACGTGAGCCAGGACCCGCAGGGCTACCAACAGGCCGTGGCCGTGGCAGCACCGGGCAAGTTGGCCTACTACCGCAAAAAGCGCGACGGGGTGGACGAGTTCATCGAGGCCGAAGCCGAAAAAATCGAATACGACAGCCGGGCCGACACCGTCCGGTTTATCACGCGCGCCGTGGTGCGCCGTTTTGCGGGTGCCAAGCTGCTGGACGAAACCACCGGTTCGGTCATCAACTACGACAACAGCAGCGACGTGTTCACCGTTGATGGCGGTGCGCAAAACCGCGACGCTGCCAACCCCACGGGCCGCGTGCGCGCCATGTTGTCCCCGCGTTCCACGGCCTCCGGCGCAGCGGGTGCCATGCCGCCTGCCGCCGTTGCACCGGGCGTGACCACTCGGCTGCGTGCCAGCCCGGTACTGGGCGGGGACAAGCCGCAATGAGCGAGGTGTTGCGTGAAGGGGGGGCGCCCCGGTCCGATGCCGCCCTGCCGAGCCGACTGGTGGCGCAGGGGCTGAAAAAAGCCTACGGCAGCCGCAAGGTCGTCAAGGATGTGTCGCTGTCGGTGCAAAAAGGTGAAGTCGTGGGGCTGCTGGGCCCCAACGGCGCGGGCAAAACCACCTCGTTCTACATGATTGTGGGCTTGGTGCGTGCCGACGCCGGGGCGATATCGATTGACGGTCAGAGCGTCGAACACATGCCGATCCACCAGCGTGCGCGCCTCGGCCTGAGCTATTTGCCGCAGGAAGCGTCGATTTTCCGCAAACTCACGGTGGAGCAAAACGTGCGCGCCGTGCTGGAGCTGCAACACGACGCGGCTGGCAAGGCCCTGAGCCGCGCCAGCATCCAGATGCGCCTGGACGCGTTGCTGCAGGACCTGCGTGTGGACCATTTGCGCGACTCCCCCGCGCTGGCGCTGTCCGGTGGTGAGCGCCGCCGCGTCGAGATCGCACGGGCATTGGCCACCCAGCCACGCTTCATTTTGCTGGACGAGCCCTTCGCCGGCATCGACCCGATCGCCGTGATCGAGATCCAGCGCATCATCGGTTTCCTCAAAGCACGCGGCATTGGTGTGCTGATCACCGACCACAACGTGCGCGAAACCCTGGGCATTTGCGACCACGCCTACATCATCAGTGACGGCCGCGTGCTGGCCACCGGCACCCCGACCGAGATCGTTGAAAACGCCGATGTGCGCCGCGTCTATCTCGGCGAGCACTTCAAGATGTAGTCCGATGGGTGTTGCCTTGTTTTCTCCGCCAAGTTCGCTACCGCACGCTGCACTTTTCAAGCAAGGGCCGTGGAACTGGCTTTGCCAGGCCACAGGCGCTGCCCCCTGCAGGGGGGAGGCGTTGACACGAAGTGCAAAAGCCACGGGGGGGAGCCAAGTCCGATGAAACAAGGTTTATCTCTTCGCGTCTCGCAGCACCTGGCCCTGACGCCGCAGCTGCAACAGTCGATTCGCCTGCTGCAGTTGTCCACGCTGGAGCTGAGCCAGGAGGTCGAGCAGATGCTGGACGAAAACCCGTTCCTGGAGGTGTCGGACGACACCGCGCTCCGGGAAGAGTTTGGCCTGGCGCAGACGGACACCGCGGTCAGCCAGGAAGTGCGCGAGTTTGAATCTGCTCCTGAATCCATAGCAATACCGGCAAGCGACACCAAGGCCAGTGGCAGTAATGAGGCTGAAAATGCTTCTGAAACGTCATCTGATGCGGTGTCTGACTCGTCCGAGGCCAAACTGGAAGAAAGCTGGGAAGGCGACGGCACGGTCGAGACCAGCCCCGACGACAGCGAATGGGGCAGCGACGCGCCCGCCCGCAAAAACAACCTGGACGACAGCGACGCCGAAGCGTCGGACCTGACCGGCGCGCACGAGTCGCTGCAGGACCACCTGCACCGCCAGGCGCTGGCGCTGCGGTTGTCGCCCGAAGACCAGGCCGCGCTGCATTTTCTGATCGAGTCGCTGAACGACGACGGCTACCTGGAAGACCCGCTGGCCGAGCTGGCGGCCGGGCTGGCGGGTGACGATCTGGAGCAGCGCGACGAGCTGGAGCAGCATTTTTCGGTGGTCCTCAAGCTGCTGCAGCACATGGAACCGGCCGGGGTGGGCGCACGCAACCTGGCCGAATGCCTGGGCCTGCAGCTGCTCGACTGCAAGGACTGCCCCGAAGTGCGCGCCGCCATGACGGTGTGCAAACACCCCATCGAGCTGCTGGCCAAACGCGACGTGAAGCGGCTGGCCTACCTGTGCGGCTGCCCCGAGGCCGTCATCAAGGGCGCGATTGCCGTGATTGGCCGGCTCGACCCCAAACCCGGCCGCCGTTTTGTCAATGTCGAGCGCAACCTGATCGTGCCGGACGTGCTGGTCGTCAAATCGGGCCGGGGTTTCAAGATCACACTGAACAGCGACGTGATGCCGCGCCTGCGGGTGCACGACATCTACGCCAACGCGCTGCGCCAGCACAAGGGCCAGGGCGGCCCGGCGCTGCAGCAGCGGCTGCAGGAAGCGCGCTGGTTCATCAAGAACATCCAGCAGCGCTTTGACACCATCCTGCGCGTCAGCAGCGCCATCGTCGAGCGGCAGAAAAACTTCTTCACCCACGGCGAGCTGGCCATGCGCCCGCTGGTGCTGCGTGAGATTGCCGACGAGCTGGGCCTGCACGAGTCGACCAT
>JBJXEI010000057.1:0-43490 GCA_046154065.1 Polaromonas sp.
TCATCGTGGGTCTCCGTGGGAAAGAATGAAAGCGCTGGCCGCTTCGATGAGCGCTTGCGGCTGGTCCCGATGCGGCGAATGGCCGCAGCGCGGGATCTCCAGCAATTGTGTGTGCGGCAGGGTGGCCTTGATCCCCCGTATTTGCTCCAGGGTGCCGTACTCGTCGTCCAGACCCTGGATGGCCAGCAAGGGGCAGGCTATCGACCGAATGTCGGGGTCGATGCGCCATGACTTGAAGGCCGGGTTCAGCCAGATGCCGTTCCAGCCGCCAAAGGCCGAGTCGGGGTCGTCGTGGTACTTCGCCAGGCGGGCCTTGAGGTCGCCGCTCTGGTAGGCCAGGCGAGCCTGTTCGATGCTGGCCAGCGACAGGTCTTCCACCAGGATGTGCGGCGCCACCACGATGGCCCCCAACACGGCCTGCGGGTAGGCGGCTGCGTGCAACAGGCTGATGGAGCCACCGTCACTGTGGCCAAAAAGCCAGTAACGCTGGTGCACGCCCAGGCGGTGCAACAGGGCCGGCAACAACTGCTGCGCCTGCTGGTGCATGAAGTCCACGCCCCAGGCCTCGTCTGGCCCACGCGGGCTGCTGCGGCCGTAGCCGGGACGGCTGTAGACCAGGCCACGGCAAGCCGCCGCCTTGCAAAGCTGCGCGGGGAAGTCCTTCCACATCGCCAGCGAACCCAGGCCTTCGTGCAAGAACACCAGCAGCGGCGCCTGCGGGTCGTCTGTGCCGACCCACTGATGCTCGATGCGCACCATGCGCTGGCCCCAGGCGAGTTCGACCCACGCCACATCGGCGCCAAGCGAACTCACGCCCGCAATTCCTGCTCGCGCAGCTTGAAGCGCTGGATCTTGCCGGTGGCCGTTTTGGGCAGCTCGCTGACAAACTCGATCAGGCGTGGGTACTTGAAGGGCGCCAGCTTGTCTTTCACAAAGGCCTTGAGCTCGGCCTCTGAAGCCTGCCCGCCGGCCTTGAGCACGACAAACGCTTTGGTCTTGGTCAAGCCTTCGGCATCGGGCACACCGATGACGGCCGCTTCCAGCACCGCAGGGTGCTGCACCAGCGTGGCTTCCACTTCAAACGGCGACACGTAAATGCCACTGACCTTGAGCATGTCGTCGCTGCGGCCGCTGTAGGTGTAGCTGCCGTCGCTGTTCTTCACGTACTTGTCGCCGCTCTTGGTCCAGCCGCCTTGAAAGGTCTCTCGGGTCTTGGCGCGGTTGCCCCAGTACATCAGCGCGGCGCTGGGGCCCTGGATGTAGAGGTCGCCCGTTTCACCGTCGGCCACGGGTTGGCCGTCGTCGCCACGCAGTTCGATGTGGTAGCCGGGCACCGGCCAGCCCGTGGTGCCATAGCGCAGCCGGGCCGGCCGGTTGGAAATGAAGATGTGCAGCATCTCGGTGGAGCCAATGCCGTCCACGATGTCGACGCCAAAGTGGCGCTGGAAGCGCTGGCCGATGTCGGCCGGCAGGGCTTCGCCGGCCGAAGACGCCATGCGCAGCGCAACCTCGCCGCGGGCCGGCAGTTGCGGCGAGGCCAGCATGCCGGCAAAGCCGGTGGGCGCGCCAAAGAACACAGTCGGTTTGATGCCCGAAGGGCGGCCTTCGCCGCCCGTGCCCCCCACCTCTCCGCGCCAACGCTTGAAGGTGGCCTCGGGCGTGGGCCGCTCGGGCATCAGCAGTGTGGTGGCGCCCACGCTCATGGGGAAGGTCAGCCCGTTGCCCAAGCCATAGGCAAAGAACAGCTTGGCCGCGCTGAAGCAGACGTCGCTTTCCGTCAACCCCAGCACGGCCTTGCCATAGAGCTCTGCCGTCCAGTAGGGGTTGGCGTGCGAGTGCACGGTGCCTTTGGGGCGGCCGGTGCTGCCGCTGCTGTAGAGCCAAAAGGCGGGGTCATCGGCCGCGGTGGCGGCGGGCTTGGGCATGGCTGAGTGGGCCTGCACAAAGGCTTCGAACTCAAACTCCGCCAGCGGTTTGGCCGCGCTTGCATCCGGTCCCGCCCTCAGCGGGGCCACCGGCCTGGACACGATGACCGGGCCCAGCTCGTGATCACTCTTGCTCATGGCCGCCGCCAGCGCGGGCAAGACCGCGCCACTGACCAGCGCGGCCTGGGCGCGCGAGTGCTCCAGCATGTAGGCGTAGTCGTCGGCGGTCAGCAGCGTGTTCACCGCCACCGGCACCAAGCCCGCAAAGAGCGCACCCAAAAACGCCACCGGCCAGTCGGTGGTGTCCTGCATCAACACCAGCACGCGTTCTTCGCGGCGCAGGCCCTGTGCACGCAAGGCGGCGGCCATGCGGCGCACACGGTCGTCCAGCTGTCCGTAGCTGAGGCTGCCCAGGTCATCGACAAAGGCCGCCTTGTTGGGGCGGCCGTGGTTGGCCGCCAGCAAGTGCTGCGCGATGTTGAACACCGCGGGCGGTGCAAACACGCCTTCGGGCAGGGCGTGGAGGTCAACTGGCGTCATGTCCTGATCCTCACAGTGCTTGCACTTGCAGGGTTGATGCACTATTGTGCTTGTTGGAACGATAAAACTGCCCACCCCTCATGTCAAGCACTATATTGCATGCTCGCGGGTTAACACCCGGCGCCGAAGCCACAGAAGACAGCGAATCCGCCTTGAAGAACCCCTTCCTGGTGGCGCTGGGCGAGCGGGTGCGCACCCTGCGTTCGCGCCGCGGCATGACCCGCAAAGCCGTGGCCGTGGCGGCCGAGGTGTCCGAGCGCCACCTGGCCAACCTGGAGTACGGCACCGGCAACGCCAGCATCCTGATCCTGCTGCAGGTGGCGGGCGCCTTGCAGTGCAGCCTGGCCGAGCTGCTGGGCGACATCACCACCTCCAGCCCCGAATGGCTGCTGATCCGCGAACTGCTGGAGCACCGCAACGAGGACACGCTGCGCCGCGTGCGCGTGGCGGTGGGCGAACTGCTGGGCACCGGTGGCGCGGGCACCGCCCAGGGGCCGGGCGTTCGCAGCACGCGGGTGGCCCTGGTGGGCCTGCGCGGCGCGGGCAAGTCCACCTTGGGCCAGATGCTGGCCGATGACCTCGACTACCCCTTTGTGGAACTCAGCCGCGAGATTGAGAAGTTTGCCGGCTGCAGCATCAGCGAGATACAGGGCCTGTACGGCCAAAACGCCTACCGCCGCTACGAACGGCGTGCGCTGGAAGAGGCGATCCAGATCTACCCCGAAGCCGTGATTGCCACGCCGGGCGGGCTGGTGAGCGACCCCGCCACTTTCAACCAGCTGCTGAGCCACTGCACCACCGTGTGGCTGAAGGCCGACCCCGAAGACCACATGAAACGTGTAGCCGCCCAAGGCGACCTGCGGCCCATGGCGGCCAGCCGCGAGGCCATGGAGGACCTGAAAGGCATCCTGGCCGGGCGCGCCGCTTTCTATTCCAAGGCCGAACTGCAGCTGAACACCAGCGCTCAGGCGCTGGAGCCCACGTTTGCAGCCCTGCGTTCGCTGGTGCGCGCGGCGCTTCATCTGCCCGCCTGACCCCGACCACACACGCTTCAAGGCAGCAAAAGACGCACTAAACTGCTTGACCTCATCACAAAACATGCATTATTCTGCTTATTCCCAAACCCCAGCTCGCGCAACCCGTTGCGCCGCCCCAGGAGCCTGAGATGAGCCCGATCCCACGCGTCGACTACCGCACCAGCCCCAGCCAATACCGCCACTGGAAGCTGAAGTTCGAGGGTGCCGTGGCCACCTTGCTGGCCGACTTTGACGAAAACGCCGGCCTGGCGCCCGGCTACAAGCTCAAGCTGAACAGCTACGACCTGGGCGTGGACATCGAACTGAACGACGCCATACAGCGCATCCGCTTTGAACACCCCGAGGTGCGCACCGTGGTCGTCACCAGCGCCAAAGACCGCGTGTTCTGCTCGGGCGCCAACATCTTCATGCTGGGCGTGAGCAGCCACGCGTGGAAGGTGAACTTCTGCAAGTTCACCAATGAAACCCGCAACGGCCTGGAAGACACCAGCGCCCACAGCGGCCTGAAGTTCTTGGCCGCCGTGAACGGCGCCTGCGCCGGCGGCGGCTACGAGCTGGCCCTGGCCTGCGACGAGATCATCCTGGTGGACGACCGCAGCAGCGCCGTCAGCCTGCCCGAAGTGCCGCTCTTGGGTGTGCTGCCCGGCACGGGTGGCCTCACCCGCGTCACTGACAAACGCAAGGTGCGGCACGATCTGGCTGACATCTTCTGCACCAGCGTCGAAGGCGTGCGCGGCGCCAAAGCCAAGCAGTGGCGCCTGGTGGACGACATCGCCAAGCCGGCCGCCTTTGCCGCCAAGGTGCAAGAGCGCGCGCTGGAGCTGGCGGCGCAGAGCGACCGCCCCGCCAGCGTGCCCGGCGTGGCGCTGACGCCGCTGATGTGCCGCGTGGAAGCCGACGCGCTGCGCTACACCCACGTGACGGTCGAAATTGACCGCACCAAGCGCACCGCCACCTTCACCGTGAACGCGCCCACCGGTGCGCAGCCAAACGACATCGCCGGCATCCAAGCCCAGGGCGCGGCCTGGTACCCGCTGGCCATGGCGCGCGACTTGGAAGACGCCATCCTGCAGATGCGCACCAACGAGCTCGACATCGGCACCTGGCTCATCAAGACCCAGGGCGACGGGGCAGCCGTGTTGGCCAGCGACGCCGTGCTGCTGGCGCACCAGAACCACTGGCTGGTGCGCGAGACCATCGGCTACCTGCGCCGCACCTTCAGCCGCCTGGACGTGAGCAGCCGCAGCCTTTTTGCGCTGATCGAACCCGGCAGTTGCTTTGCCGGCAGCCTGCTGGAACTGGCGCTGGCCTGCGACCGCAGTTACCAGCTGATGCTGCCCGACGACGAGGCCAAGTCGCCCAAGATCACGGTGGGTGAACTCAACTTCGGCCACTTCCCGATGGTCACCGACCAGAGCCGCCTGCAGCGCCGCTTCTACGCCGAAGCACCAGCGATGGACGCCGTGCGCGCTGCGGTGGGCAAGCCGCTGGATGCCGACGCCGCCTTCGCGCTGGGTCTGGTCACCAGCAACCCCGACGACATCGACTGGGCCGACGAGGTGCGCATCGCCGTTGAAGAGCGCGTGGCGATGAGCCCGGACGCACTCACCGGCCTGGAAGCCAACTTGCGCTTCAACGGCCCCGAAAACATGTTCACCCGCGTCTTTGGCCGCTTGACGGCGTGGCAGAACTGGATTTTCCAGCGCCCCAACGCCGTGGGTGAAAAGGGCGCGTTGAAGGTCTACGGCAAAGGCGACAAGGCCGCCTTCGATTGGAATCGCGTTTGATTCACCCACCCCCGAAGCGCCTGACGGCGCTCCCCCTCAAGGGGGCGGCCCCCAGCGGCCCGGCAAAGCCGGTTCCGCGGCGGCCACTTGGTTCGACATCCAGCACAGGAGTTCACGACACATGAGCACGATCAACTACAGCGAAAAGATCCCCAACAACGTCAACCTCAGCGAAGACCGCACGCTGCAGCGCGCGCTTGAACAGTGGCAGCCCAACTTCCTGAGCTGGTGGGACGACATGGGCCCCGAGGGCAGCACCGCCAGCGAGGTCTATCTGCGCACCGCTGTCAGTGTTGACCCCCAGGGCTGGGCGCAGTTTGGCCACGTGAAGATGCGCGACTACCGCTGGGGCGTCTTTCTCAACCCGGGGCAGGCTGACCGCGAGATCCACTTTGGCGACCACAAGGGCGAAAAGGCCTGGCAAGAAGTGCCCGGCGAGTACCGCGCCAACCTGCGCCGCATCATCGTCACCCAAGGCGACACCGAACCGGCCAGTGTGGAGCAGCAGCGCCACCTGGGCATGACGGCACCCAGCATGTACGACCTGCGCAACCTCTACCAGATCAACGTGGAAGAAGGCCGCCACCTGTGGGCCATGGTCTACCTGCTGCATAAGCACTTCGGCCGTGACGGACGTGAAGAAGGCGAGGCGCTGCTGGAACGCCGCAGCGGCCAGCAGGACAACCCGCGCATCCTGCAGGCCTTCAACGAGCAAACGCCCGACTGGCTGAGCTTCTTCATGTTCACCTACTTCACCGACCGCGACGGCAAGTTCCAGCTGTGCGCGCTGGCCGAGAGCAGTTTTGACCCGCTGGCCCGCACCACCAAATTCATGCTGACCGAAGAGGCGCACCACATGTTTGTGGGCGAAAGCGGCGTCAGCCGCATCATCAGCCGCACCTGCGCGGCCATGAATGAGCTCAAGACCGACGACCCCAAGAAGTTGCGCGAGGCCGGGGTGATCGACCTGCCCACCATCCAGCGCTACCTGAACTTCCATTTCAGCGTCACTGTCGACCTCTTTGGTGCCGACGAATCCAGCAACGCCGCCACCTTCTACAGCACCGGCCTGAAAGGCCGCTATGAAGAAGGCAAACGCATGGACGACCACCAACTGCGCGGCCAGACCTACCGCGTGCTGCAGGTGGTGAACGGGCAGCTGACGGAAAAAGAAGTGCCGATGCTGAACGCGCTGAACGAAGTCCTGCGCGACGACTACATCAAGGACAGCGTCGCTGGCGTGGACCGCTGGAACAAGGTCATCGAGAAGGCCGGCATTCCGGTGCGGCTGAAAACACCACACAAGGCCTTCCACCGCAACATTGGCGCGCTCAGTGGCGTCAAGGTGTCGCCCGAAGGCCAGGTGCTGAGCGAAGTGGAATGGGCCCAGCGACAAGACGAGTGGCTGCCCAGTGCCACCGACCGCGCGTATGTGCAAGGCCTGATGGGCCGCGTGGTGGAGCCGGGCAAGTTCGCCAACTGGATTGCGCCCCCGGTGATGGGCATCAACCGCCAGCCCGTCGACTTCGAGTACGTCCGGTTCAACTAAGCTCGCACTCGCGACGTGAACGAGGGGGCCCCTGCGGCCCCCTCCGCACAAGGAGACACCGCAATGGACATGGCCGTCACTGTCATCAAGCAACACCTGATCGACCCCGAGATCTGCATTCGTTGCAACACCTGCGAAACCATGTGCCCGGTGGGCGCGATCACGCACGACTCGCGCAACTACGTGGTCGACGCTGAGAAATGCAACTGGTGCAACGACTGCATCTCGCCCTGCCCCACCGGCAGCATCGACAACTACCGCCAGATGCCACGCGCCAAGGCCTACAGCCTGGATGATCAGCTGGGATGGGACACGCTGCCTGTGGAGCTCAGCCGCGCGGAAATCGCCCAGCTGGCCGGTGGCGACGAATCGCATGAATCTGAAGCCGGCGCGCAAGCAACAGCCGCGACGGCCACTGTCGGCGCCGCCGCTGCGGCGCCTGAGGCCACCTTCAGCAGCGCGCAGTTTGGCTCCACCTTGCCCCCGTGGAGCGCCGCGCACGCCTACACCAGCCTTTATGGCCCCAGTGCCAAAACCCAGGCCGCCAAGAGCATCAGCGCCACCGTGGTGGGCAACGTGCGGGTCACCGAAGTGGGCAAGCAGGGCCTGAGCGACTACGACACCCACCACCTGGTGCTGGATTTCGGCGCCCTGCCCTTTCCTGTGCTTGAAGGCCAGAGCATCGCCATCATCCCGCCCGGAACCGATGCCCAGGGTTGCGCGCACCACCCACGCCAATACAGCGTGGCCAGCCCGCGCAACGGCGAACGGCCGGGCTACAACAACGTGTCACTGACCATCAAACGGGTGCTCGAAGACCACCAGGGCCAGGCGGTGCGCGGCGTGGCCAGCAACTACATGTGCGACCTGAAGGTGGGCGACAGCGTGCAGGTGATCGGACCTTTTGGCACCAGCTTCCTGATGCCCAACCACCCCAAAAGCCACATCGTGATGATCTGCACCGGCACCGGCAGCGCGCCCATGCGGGCCATGACCGAGTGGCGGCGGCGCCAACGCCAGTCAGGGAAATTTGAAGGCGGCAAGCTGATGCTGTTCTTTGGCGCACGCAGCCAGGAAGAGCTGCCCTACTTCGGCCCGCTGCAGGGCTTGCCCAAGGACTTCATCGACATCAACTTTGCGTTTAGCCGCACACCCGGGCAACCCAAGCGCTATGTGCAAGACGTGATGCGCGAACGCGCCGCCGACCTGGGGCCACTGCTGGCCGACTCCAACGCCTACTTCTACGTCTGCGGTCTCAAGAGCATGGAAGAAGGTGTTGTGCTGGCTTTGGCCGACATTGCCAAAAGTGCCGGTCTGGACTGGGATGCTGTGGGTGCATCATTGAAGCAACACGGCCGCCTGCACCTCGAGACCTACTGACGGTTTGGCGGCCCACCTCAAGCCCCCTCCTTCGCCCTGCATTCGAACCCGCATCCGAACCCGCACATGAACACCCCTTCCCTTAGCGGCAGCACCGTCCTCGTGGTGGGCGCCGGCATCATGGGCGCTGGCATCGCCCAGGTGGCTGCCCAGGCTGGCCACACCGTGCTGCTGCACGACGCCCGCGACGGCGCAGCGGCGGCGGCCAAGACCAAGCTGGCCAGCACCTTGCAAGGCCTGGTGGCCAAGGGCAAGCTTGCCACGGAAGCGGCTGAGTCCACCTTGGCGCGCATCACCCCCATCAGCGCCCTGGTCGAGGCGGCCAGCGCCCAACTGGTGGTCGAAGCGATCATTGAAGACCTGGCCGCCAAGCGCGCCTTGTTCCAGCTGCTGGAAACCGTGGTCGCCGAGAGCTGCGTGCTGGCCACCAACACCAGCAGCATCAGCGTCACCGCCATCGCCAATGGCTTGCAGCACCCTGGCCGTCTGGTAGGCATGCACTTCTTCAACCCAGTGCCGCTGATGAAGCTGGTTGAGGTGGTGTCGGGTTTGCACACCGAGTCCGCCGTGGCCGACGCCATCCACGCGCTGGCCAAGACCTGGGGCAAGATCCCCGTGCACACCAAGAGCACACCAGGCTTCATCGTCAATCGCATCGCGCGGCCTTATTACGCCGAGACGCTGGCTCTGCTGCTGGAACAAGCCGCCACGCCGCAGGTGCTGGACGCCTGCTTGCGCGGCGCGGGCTTTCGCATGGGGCCGTGCGAGTTGATGGACCTGATCGGCCACGACACCAATTTTGCGGTCACGAACTCGGTGTTTGATGCCAACTTCCAGGACAAGCGCTACGGCCCCAGCCTGGTGCAGCGCGAGATGGTGGATGGCGGCCTGCTGGGCCGCAAGAGCGGGCGCGGCTTTTACCGCTACCCCGAAGGCAGCACGGCGTTGCCCGTGGCGGTGCACGACGCACCCGCCACTGCGCGCGAAGTCACCGTGCACGGTGACAGCGCCATTGCCGACCTGCTGGAGGCGGCCGCCACGCGCTCGCTGGAGCCGCAAGGTTGGGGGCCGGCGCGCTTGCGCAACACCGGCTGGACCGGCCTGGTGATCGACGGCGCCTACCTGGTCATGAGCAGCGGCCGCACCGCGCTGGAACTGGCGGCGCAGTTGCGCTGCGCCGACGTGGCGGTGTTCGACCGGCTTTTCAGCTTGCCCCCAGCGCCGGGCACCGCCTTGGCTTATGCGGTGTCTCACACCGCCAGCCCCGCCTGGCGCGGGCAGGCAGCAGCGTGGCTGGCGGCATTGGGCTTTGCACCGCTGCCGGTGGCCGATGCCCCGGGCTTGGTGGCGGCCCGCACGGTGGCCATGCTGATCAACGAGGCCGCCGACGCGGTGCTGCAAGGCGTCTGCGCGCCTGAAGCCGCCGACGCGGCCATGAAGTTGGGCGTCAACTACCCCGCCGGCCCGTTTGAGTGGCTGGCCGGTTGGAACGAAACCGAGGTGGTGCGCCTGATCGACACCCTGGACACCCACTACCGCGGCGAACGCTACCGCGTCAGCCCGTGGCTGCGTCGCCGCGCCATCCCCAACCCGGAGAACCCATGAGCCAAGCCTATATCTGCGACGCCATCCGCACGCCCATCGGCCGCTACGGCGGCGCGCTGTCCTCGGTGCGCACCGACGACTTGGGTGCGATTCCCATCCAGGCTCTGATGGCGCGCAACCCGGGCGTGGACTGGGCCGCCGTCAGCGACGTGCTCTATGGTTGCGCCAACCAGGCCGGTGAAGACAACCGCAACGTGGCCCGCATGTCGGCCCTGCTCGCGGGCTTGCCGCTGGACGTGCCCGGCGCCACCATCAACCGCCTGTGTGGCTCTGGCCTGGACGCGCTGGGCACGGCCGCCCGCGCCATCAAGTCCGGCGAGGCCACGCTGATGATTGCTGGCGGCGTTGAAAGCATGAGCCGCGCGCCGTTTGTCATGCCCAAGGCTGAAACCGCCTTTGGCCGGGCCAACGCCGTGTACGACACCACCATCGGCTGGCGGTTCATCAACAAGCTGATGAAGGAAAAGTACGGCGTGGACGCCATGCCCGAAACCGCCGAAAACGTGGCGACCGACTTCAACATCAGCCGCGAAGACCAGGACAAGATGGCGCTGAGCAGCCAGCTCAAGGCCGTGGCGGCGCAAAAGTCAGGTTACTTCGATGCGGAGATCACCCCCGTGACGATCGCCCAGAAGAAGGGCGACGCCCTCGTCGTCAGCCAGGACGAGCACCCCCGCGCCACCACCATGGAGTCGCTGGCCAAACTCAAAGGCGTGGTGCGCCCCGATGGCAGCGTGACGGCCGGCAACGCCAGCGGCGTGAACGACGGGGCCTGCGCCCTGCTGCTGGCCGACGAAGCCACCGCCGCCAAAAACGGCCTGACCCCGCGTGCCCGCATTGTGGGTATGGCCACGGCCGGTGTGGCCCCGCGCATCATGGGCATTGGCCCCGCGCCCGCCACCCAAAAAGTGTTGGCCCTGACGGGCTTGACGATGGCGCAGATGGACGTGATCGAGCTGAACGAAGCGTTTGCCGCCCAGGGCCTGGCCGTGCTGCGCATGCTGGGCGTGGCGGACGACGACGCACGCGTGAACCCCAACGGCGGCGCGATTGCCCTGGGCCACCCGCTGGGTGCCAGCGGTGCCCGCCTGGCGACCACGGCTGTCAACCAGCTGCATAAAACCGGCGGGCGCTACGCGCTGTGCACCATGTGCATCGGCGTGGGGCAGGGCATTGCCGTGATTCTTGAGCGGGTGTGATCGGGCGGTTGTGTGCAGGCGGTATGGACGGGCCGTCAAAACGCTATTGATTTGATAGCTATACCGGCATGCTTTACCTAGGCTGGTGGGCTGTTTGAGTCCTGAACGTGCATTCAACCGGCATTTGGAGCCCCTGATGGGCCTGAATTTAACCTGAGAGTTAAATTCAGGCCTTTTTTGCGCCTATTTGGCCAACATCCAGCCTGAGTCCACGGTGCTGGCCGCCATCGCCATCGCGGTGTCGCCCTGCCGGGCCGCGTCGGCCAGCGCTTCACAGGCGCGCCGCGTGGCGTCGTCCACCGGGAAGTAACTTTCGATCCGCAACTCGTCCAGCGTGATTTGCTGGGAGGCCAGGAAGGTCGTCACCACCATGAAAAAGCCGAGCTGCACCGCCTCGTTTTTCAGCACCAACGGGTTGATGGGCCCCTGGCTCAGTGAAAAGTCAGGCATGCGCCAGGAGCCGGGCACGCTCGGGTAGCTCAGCACCCGCTCCAGCAGGGTCCACAGCGCGTCGTCTTCGTTTTTGAGCAGCGCCTCGCGGTGCAGCCGGTACACCATTTGCTGGCCCACCTGGCTCCAGTTGTGGATGAAGGGGCGCGCCAGCGCCGGGTCAAACACCAGATCAAACAAGTTGAGCGGCGCCAGCAGCCGCTCGGGCTGCGCCACAAATTGGGAAAAGATGACCTTGGCCGACTGGTTGCAGCGAAGGATGTCGTAGCCAGCGTTCATGACCGTCAGCGGGTACGGCTCATGGTTTTGCATCATGCGGTCAATGGCCGCATCCACCGCCGGGTCGATCTTGTCGAGGTCGTTTTCCGCATAACGCGGCGCAAAGTCAGCGGCCACCAGCGCGTGGTTCTGGTCTCGCAGCGGCACCGACAGGGTACCCATTACCCGTAACAGCATGTCTTCGCTGGGGCTGGCCCGCCCCGTCTCCATGAAGCTGATGTGGCGCGACGACACGTCAGCGGCCAGCGCCAGTTCCAGTTGTGACATGCCCCGGCGTATCCGCCAGTACTTCAGCAAAGCGGGGAAAAGTTTGGTGGACATCTTGTAACAATGGTTGGTAGAGAGGGTTCAGGCATTACCTGTACAGGTAATTGTCAGGTTTTTTTGTGGCTCCTACGATCCGCCCGCCTGTTGTTATTAAAAGGGGGAATCGTGAAAAAAGTAACTGAAACCTGGCGCGTTGCCTTGCTGGCCGCTGTACTTTTTCTGTCTGCATGTGGTGGCGCCGACACAGAAAAATCCGTGACCACCACACCAGCGGCTGCGCCAACCGTCGCAATGGGGCCGCTGCAGCTCAGTTTTGAGGGGGCCCAGGCACTCAGCGATGCAGACAAGCTGGCGATGACCGCCCACGCCGAGGTAGCGGCGTTCCTGAGCGCGGACGCCGAGGCCGACGCCGGCCAGCAGGCCGTGGCGGCTTTTGTCAGCCCGCTGGTGCTGGCCAACAACGAAACTCCCTTGCCCCACACCACACAAGCCCCTGTTTCAACGGCCGAGCGCGTGCTGCTCAAGGCCTACCTGAACCACCCCCGTGACGCCACCCTGGCGAGCTTTCTGGGGCTGCTGAGCCTGAACCGGTCGTTGCTGGTGGGCAGCACTTCAGCGCCAACCGGGGACCGCTTCAAGCACACGGTGCTGGCGCAGTATTTTTTGAGCCGCGCCCGGGATCTGGGCTACAACCCTGCTTGGCAACGCAGTGCGCTGACATTGACGCAGCAGCGGCTGGACCAGGTTGTTGCGCGCCAGCCGGCCATCACGGTGGAAGAAAACCACGCGGCGCACCAGTACTTCAACCGGACCTTCAACGAGCGTGAGGGTGACCGCTACCTGGCCCTGGGCCAGTTGCTGGACGACCATGCTGCAGCGCCGAAAAACATGTACACCGTCTTTGCGCTGACCGCCATCAACCTGTGGATCGGTGGGGAAGGCGACCGGGACGACCCCACCGTGCTGCACAACTTTGTGGTGGGCAGCTATTTCTCGGTCCAGGCCATGAGCCTGGCCCAGCAGCTGGAAGTGGCCTGGACGCAAGACCACACGGCCACACCGCGGTTTCGCATGGCCACGATTCTGGGCGGGTTTTCAGCCCTGCACAGGCGCTGGCTGGCCACCGTGCATGACGACCAGGTGGCCATTGCCGCCATCGACAACGAGCACCGCGAATGGCGCTTGATTCAGCGAGCGTTTCATGCCTTCACGGTGGGGCTGTCCTTTTTTGAAGAGAAAAACCATTTTCTGGAAGCCCTGAGCGCCTGGCAGGACTCCTTCACGCACTGTGCCCAGGAGCCGGTGCGGACCTGCTCCAACTTGCCCCGTTTTTCCCACAACTTTGAAGGTTTTGTGCTGGGTTATGTGGACTTCCTGCTGAAGGCGGGGGACGTGGAGTCGGCCTACCGCTACCTGTCCATCCGGCATGTGCCCGAACAGTTCCCGCCCATGGCCGCCTACCCGCAGTGGGATCTGGGGCGTGCCGCGTGGGAATACCGCGAAAACAATGCACCGGCCCTGGCCGCGCGCTACGCCAACGCCGACCCGACCGATGACCCGGTGCACCTGATGCTCAAGCCGCGCCAGTGGGGCGGCAGCACCGCGACCTGCCAGCTGTGCCACCAGGCGCAGGGCTCCCGCTGGACCGAGGCGGAGAAAAACACCATTGTGTTGCCGCCCGAGCAGGTGGCCAGCGTGCGCCGCTGGCCTGCCGTGTCCACCAGCTGGTACGGCGCGCGCCTGCCCGCGTCCTGACGCGTCCACCGCTGTTTCAACGCCATTGACCCGCCTGCGCCCGCACTGAGCGCACGGCGCGCCCACCGTATTCAAAACAAAGCATCAAGGGAAATCACATGAACACACCGTCCAGGCCCGTGGCCACCACCGACCCCGCCGCCATTGCCGTGATTGGCATCGGCTGCCGCTACCCCGGCGCCCGCAGCACAGCCGAGCTGTGGGAGAACATCCTGGCGCGGCGCAGGCAGTTCCGGCGCATGCCGGACGTGCGCTTGCCGATCGCCGAGTACCAAAGCGACGACCGCAGCACGCCCGACAAGACCTACGGCACCCGCGCTGCCGTCATCGACGGGTATGCCTTTGACTGGGCTTCAAGACGCATTCCCCGGCAAACCTATGAGTCCACCGACCTGGCCCACTGGCTGGCGCTGGACGTGGTGCTGCAGATGCTGCAGGACGCCGGGTACGACCCAGCCGACCTGCCGCGCCAAAGCACGCAGGTGGTGGTGGGCAACACGTTGACGGGCGAGTTCACCCGGGCCAACACGCTGCGCTCGCGGTGGCCTTTCGTGGGCAAGATGTTGGCCATCAGCGCGGCGGACCTGGGGCTGCCGCCGGACACGGTTCAGGCGCTGGCGGGCGTGATGGAGCGCAACTTCAAGGCGGTGTTTGCCCCCATCAATGAAGACACGCTGGCCGGTGGCCTGGCCAACACCATTCCGGGGCGCATCTGCAATTTCCTCAACGTCAACGGCGGCGGCTTTGTGGTGGACGGGGCCTGCGCGTCGTCATTGATCGCGGTCCACACCGCTGCGTCCAACCTGGCCAGCGGGCAGTGCGACTTCGCCATTGCGGGCGGGGTGGACATCAGCCTGGACCCGTTCGAGCTGGTCGGGTTTGCCAAAACCGGCGCGCTGACCCCGAACGACATGTCGGTGTATGACAAGCGCGGCAACGGGTTCATTCCGGGTGAGGGCTGCGGGTTTGTGGCCATGAAGCGCCTGTCCGACGCGCTGCGCGACGGCGACAAGGTCTACGCCGTGGTCGACGGCTGGGGCATGTCCACCGATGGCAAAGGCGGCATCACCGCGCCCAGCGTGAACGGCCAGGCCCTGGCCCTGCAGCGCGCCTACGCGCAAGCCGGCATTGACACCGCGTCGCTGGACTTCATTGAAGGCCATGGCACCGGCACCGCCGTGGGCGACAAAACCGAGCTGCTGGGCATTGCGCAGGCCCTGCAGGGCGGCGGCACCGCAGGCAAGCGCAGCTGCGGCGTCACGTCGCTCAAGTCCATCGTCGGGCACACCAAGGCAGCCGCCGGTGTGGGGGCTTTCATCAAGGCCGTGATGGCAGTCAACCAGCGCGTGGTGCCGCCCACCGCCGGGTGCGAACTGCCGCACGACGTGTTTTCAGGCGGTGCCGACAGCCTGTACCCCGTGCTGCGCGGGCAGGTCATGGACGGCTCGGCCACGCTGCGGGCGGGCGTGTCGGCCATGGGGTTTGGCGGCATCAACCTGCACGTCACGCTGAAGTCTGGCCCCCAGGTGGTGCCCGGCCTGGTGCCGCCGGTGGGCGTGCGGGCGGCCATGGTGTCCCGCCAGGCCGACGAAGTGCTGGCGTTTGCCGCCAACAGCGTTCAGGCCTTGCGGGCCTCGGTGCAGCGCCTGCAGGCCGACGCGGCCGACGCCAGCCTGGCCGAGTTGGCCGACCTGGCCAGTGCCTGGAACCGCCAGGTGGACCCTGCCGCGCGCGTGCGCGCCGCGCTGGTGGCCAGCTCACCGGAAGATCTGGCCCACAAAGCCCGGCTGCTGCTGGCACTGCTGGAGCAGCCCCTGCCCGCCGGTGAAGTGCGCCTGGACCCCGAGCAAAAAATAGTGGTGTGCCACACCGCCCACGCGGTGGCCATGGGTTTTGTGTTCCCGGGCCAGGGCTCCCAGCGCCTGGGCATCGCGCGCACGCTGGTCGAGCGGTTTGACTGGGCCGCCGAGCTGGTGGCTCAAGCCGACGCCTGGGCGGCTGAAATCGGCACGCCCGGCCTGGCTGACAGCCTCTACCCCGACCTGGACCGCCATGTGACCGCCGACGAGCTGGCCCCCGCCGCCAGCCAGCTGCAGCAAACCCAGCTGGCACAGCCCGCCATCGTGCTGTGCTCCCTGCTGTGGCTGAAGTACCTCGGGCAGCTGGGCCTGCACGCCGATGTGGTGCTGGGCCACAGCCTGGGTGAGCTGACGGCCTTCTTCGCCGCTGGCGCGATGGACGAGAAATCCGTGATTCAGCTGGCCACCCTGCGCGGCCAGCTGATGGCCGCCAGCGACCCACAGTCTGCCGGTGCCATGGTCAGCCTGGCCTGTGACCGCAACCGCGCCGAGCAGCTGCTGCTGCAGGTGGGCAACGTCGGTGTGCTGGTGGTGGCCAACATCAACAGCCCCCTGCAAACCGTGGTGTCGGGCGACGCCCGCGCCGTGGACGCGCTGCAGGCGCTGGCCACCGGTGAGCAGATCACCGCGCACCGCCTGCCGGTCAGCAACGCCTTTCACTCCCCGCTGGTGGCCCCGGCGGCCGAGGCCTTGCTGGAACAGGCGCGGCTGCCCCGCCAGCCGGTGGCACTGCTGAAAAACCTGATCTCGTCGTGCGACGGCACCTTGCTGGCCGTGGACGCAGCGGTGGATCTGCCTGCGCATTTTTCCAGCCAGATCACCCGCCCGGTTGACTTTGTGGCGGCCACGCACCAGCTCAGCCAGTGCTGCGGCCTGGTGATGGAGGTCGGCCCCGGCAGCGTGCTGTCCAACATGGTGGCGCGCACCGCCACGGCGCCGCGCCTGCTGGCCGTTCCGGTGGAGCGGACGGCCGAGTCGTTGCAGGACCTGAACTGGGTGCTGGCGCTGGCGCACACCCATGGGCAGTCGGTGGTGTGGCCTGCGTTGTATGAGCGCCGCGTCATCAAGCCTTTTGTGGCCGCCAAAGACCTGTCCTTCATCGTCAACCCCTGTGAGCGGCCGTTCGAGCGGGCCGCCGTCACGCCGATGGCAGGCGCCCAGGGGGGCCAGCCGGTCAGCCTGCCACTGCAGGTCGAAGGGGTGGACATGGCCACCTACCTGGCCCACCGGGGCGGGTTCATTGCCGACGTGGTGCGGGCCGACCTGCGCAGCAGCGGCTCGGTGGGGGCCGCGCTGGCGGCTCCTGCAGCGCGCTCCGCCGCAGCGCCTGCGGTGCCGGTGCTGGCCGCCCCCGTACGGGCGGTGGCTTCGGCACAGGGCCTGCATGCGCGGGTGCTTCAGCTGGCTGCCACGGCCACCGGGTTTGCGGTGGACCAGATCGCCTTGACGATGACCCTGCTGGACGACCTCAACCTGGACTCCATCAAAGCCAGCGCGCTGATCGCCGAAGCCTACGCGCTGGGCGGTGTAACCGCAGATTTTGACAACACCGCCACACCCGAACTGACGCTGGCCCTGCTGGCGGACCGGGTGGCTGGCGCCATGCCAGCCGCCGCACAGGCTGCCGATGCACCGGTCACAGCAGGGGCAGCAGGTTCAGCACTGGACGTGCTGATGACCCTGGCCGCCCGCTACACCGGCTTCACGGCCGAGACGCTGCAGCCTTCGCTGACCTTCACCGACGACCTGAACCTGGACTCGATCAAGTTTGCCGCGCTGCTGGCCGAGGCCACCCAGGCGCTGGGCATGGCCAGCCCGCTGGCAGCGTCTGATGTGTCGGGCGCGTCGATTGGCGAGCTGGCCCTGCAGCTGCAGCAACGCCTTGCACCGCAGGCCGCCGTGCTGGCCGCGCCCGCCGTGGCTGCGTCGGTTCAGGGGTTTGACGTGACGGCCAACGCCTGGGTGCGCAGTTTTGACATGCACCCCGTCAAGGCCCCCCGGCCCGATGTACCGGTGGTGGCGCAGCCGCTGCAGGGCACGGTGGTGGCCATTCAGTGTGACGACGCGCAGCACACGGACGCCAAGGCGCTGGGTCGCTTCTATGAGGCCTGCGGTGCGTCGGTGCGGGTGTACAGCGCCGACAGCCTGCTGGCCGAGGCTCGATCCGACATCCATCACTTGGTGGTGCTGTTGCCGCGTTCGCTGTGCCAGGCCACCAGCGGCGCCAGCAGTGCCAGCGACTGGACCGAGCCAGGGCTGCTGGCGCACAGCGTCAAGCGCGTGCGCACCGCGGCGGTGGTGTCAGCGCGCCAGACGGCCTGCAGCAGCCTGAGCTACCTTCAGTTCGAGGGCATCAGCCAGGGGCTTGAGCTGGCCGGGGGAGATCTGACAACCGCCTGCACCACGGCATTTGCCGCCAGTATTCACCTGGAGCGCCCGGCGCTGCGGGTGCGGGTGTTGGACTTTCACGGCAGCCACAGCGCGGACTTCGTGGCCGCGCAGGCCACCGCCGAACTGCTGCTGGCCGACCCGTACGCCCTGAGCCACTACAACGCCGACGGCGAGCGGCACACGCTGCAGGCGCGGCTGCTGCCGCCGGTGGCCGATGACGTCAGCGCCATGGATGTGAACGGGGGCTGGGACCCCCAGCGCGACGTGGTGCTGGTCACCGGCGGGGCCAAAGGCATCACGGCGCAGTGCGCGTTTGCCTTCGCCCAGGCCACTGGCGTGCGCATGGCGCTGGTGGGCAGCTCCGCCTACCCGGCCAAGCCGGGCAAAAAAGCGGGTGGCGCTGGCGGTGCAGACAGCGAGATCGCCAGCACCCTGGCGCGCTTCAGCGCGGCCGGTTTGTCGGCCAGCTACTTCGCCTGCGACATGGCCGACGCGGTGGCGGTGAAGTTTCTGGTCGCCAGCGTAGAGCAGGCGTTGGGCCCTATTACCGGGGTGATTCACGGGGCCGGCATCAACAAGCCGCGCCGTGTGGAGCAGTCCAGTGAAGACGCGGCGGTGCAGGAGATCGCGCCCAAGCTGGCCGGGGCGATGCACCTGTGCGCGGCGTTGGCGCACCAGCCGCCCAAGCTGCTGGTGGGCCTGTCGTCCATCATCGGCATCACTGGCATGCCCGGCAACGCCTGGTATGCGTTTTCCAACGAGGCGCTGAACCTGTGCCTGCAGAACTTTCGGGCCCGCCACCCGCAGACGCACACCGTGTCGCTGGCCTACAGCGTGTGGGCCGAGGTCGGCATGGGGGCCAAGCTGGGCAGTGCCAAAAACCTCGCAGCCATGGGTATTTCGGCCATTCCGCCGGCCGACGGCGTGGCGCATTTCCTGGCTGCCGTGCTGCGTCCGGGGGCCGCGCAGCAGGTGGTGATCGCCAGCCGCCTGGGTGGGCTTGACACCTGGAAGCCAGCACCCGCCGCACAGCCCGCTCGGGGCCGCTTCATCGGTGAAGCGCTGAGTTTTGAGCCCGGGGTGGAGCTGGTCAACCGGGTGCAGCTGAGCTTGAACGACGACCTGTACCTGCGGGACCATTACTACCGGGGCGTATACCTGTTCCCGACCGTGTTTGGCCTGGAAGCCATGGCCCAAACCGTGGGCAAGGTGCTGGGGCTGACCGCCTTCACCTCCTTGCGGCTGGACAACATCGGCCTGCACCGCCCCATCGTGGTGGGCAGCGAAGCCGGTGCCTGGATCCAGATCACGGCGCTGGTGGCCCCGCGCACCCGTGACGACGAGCCGGTGCGTGTGCAGGTGGGCATTCGCACCCAGCACACCGGTTTTAGGGTGGACCACTTCAACGCCACGTTTGTGCTTCAGGCCCAGGCCGCCTTTGACGTGCAGGACCAACTGGCCCTGCCCGAGGCCGCGGTGGACATCGACCCATTGACCGAGCTGTATGGCGGCTTGCTGTTCCAGGGGCCGCTGTTCCAGCGCCTGCGCACCGTGTGGTCCATGGACACGGCGGGCTCACTGGTGGGCATTGAGCAGCGGGCCGAGGACGACTACTACGCGCCGCAGCATGACAGGCTGTGCCTGCTGGGTGACCCTTCCCTGCGGGACGTGCTGCTGCAAAGCGCACAACTGTCTGAAAAGGGCATTTACCTGCCCGTGCAGATCGACACGCTGCGCATTTGCCAGCTGGCGGCCACGGCGCAAAGCCGCGTCACCGCCCGCAACCGCATCACCTCCCGCGCGGGCGATGACCTGGTCTGCGACGTCATCGCCGTGTCAGAGACCGGCCAGGCGCTGGAGCAACTGGTGGGCTACCGGCTCAAGCGCATGACGCTGGACCCGCTGGCCGCCAGCCCGGCCGACTACGTGATGCCGCAGCAGCGTGATGCGCAGCTGCTGGACCAGGCGCTGGCCAATGCCTGCCAGGCGCTGCGCGTCACCGCCCCGGAGCTGCTGCTGATCTTTTTCCCCCAGCTGTCCAAAATGGACCGCAGCCGCCGACGCCTGAGCGAGCTGCCGCTGTTCACCGAGGTGGTGCTCAATGCCTTTCCGGCCAACCGCAGTTTTGCGTTGGACCAGCTGGAAATCCATTGGCAGGACAACGGCAAACCGGTGCTCAGTGGCCTGGGCCGCGACAACGTCAATGTCTCGCTGTCGCATGACCGCAGCCACTGCCTGTGCGTGGCCGGGGAGGGTGACCAAGGCTGCGACATCGAGCCCATCGCCCCTCGCTCGCAGGCCGAGTGGGCTGGCCTGCTCGGGGCGTGCCACACCCCCATGCTGGCCGAACTGATGGCCGCTGGCGACTCGCTCGACGAGGCTGGCACACGCTTGTGGTCCGCCGTGGAAAGCACCAAAAAAGCCCTGGGCGGCCCGGTGCTGCAGCTGCAGGTGGCCCGCCGCCACGGCAGCGGAGTGGTGCTGCTGGGCAGTGACGGCGTGCGCCACGTGGAGGTGCTGACCCTGGCGCTGGCGCTGACCCGCATGCCGCACAAAATGGTGGCCATGGTGGTCACCCCCGTGGCGGTGCCGGTGCTGCCTGTGCTGGCCGCCCCGCAGGACGCGCTGCAGGGGCAGACTGCGGCGCTGTCACCCGCGCAGCTGCTGCGCACCCGCATGGACGTTGGCCCCAACGGGCAGTACAAGCCGTGCTACCGCTTCATGACGACCTTCAAGGACACCACCACGCTGCGGCACAGCCTGGACTTCCCGATTTTTGCTAACTGGATGGGCACGGTGCGGGAGCTGGGGGTGGTGGACATTGGCCGCCATCTGGTGCCCGACTTCGCGTCCGGGCGCTGGGGCATGGTCACCAACGAGTCCGACATCCAGATACTGGGCGACGCGCATTGCCTGGACGTGATCGAAGGCCGCATGTACATCAGCCGGGCCTACGGCAAGCGGCAGTCCTCCATCGACATGCACTTTGAGTGGCTGAAGATCGCCGAGGACGGCTCTTCGCAGCTCATCGCTTTGAGCACCATGGCCACCACCTGGGTCGAGATCAAAGGCCACGGCGTGGTGGATGTCCAGCCCTTCCCGCCCTACCTGGAGGCCTTTGTGGCCGAGTACCTGCCCGAAGAGCGGCTCAGTGCCGACACCCGGCACCTGCAGCGCCCCGGGCCTGCTGACGCGTCTGGCAACCACTGGACCCACAGCACCGCGCTGGGTGCGGCCCTGTACGAAGCCCCTAACGCGCCCAAGATCGAGCCCGAGCTGATGCGGCAGGTGTTTTCCACCACCTCGGCCGAGTCCAATTTGGTGGGCAACATCTACTTTGCCAACTACTACCACTGGCAAAAGCGGCTGATCGACCGGTTCTTTCACCAGCTGGCGCCTCAGCTCTACACCGCCCACGGCATGGTGGGGGAGTTTCGGTTCCGCCGCAGCCAGGTGCGCCACTTGCGTGAAGCCATGCCGTTTGACAGCATCGAGGTGGTGATGGCGCTCAAGGTGCTGCACACCGGGGCCATCCAGCTGCACTTTGACTTCTACAAGCTGACGTCCGCCACCGCACGGGACAAGCTGGCCTTCGGCGACTGCGAAGCCGTGTGGGTGCAGGACGGGGCCCAGACGCCGTCCGACATCCCCGCGGTCTACCTGGAGGCGCTGTTGCACAAAGCCAAGGGCACCCTGCCCATGGTGGCATGACCGTGCCAATGCGAATAGCCACGCCGTCTTTTCTTTTCCAACCAACCGTGAGTGTTTTATGAACCGCAAACTGTTTTTGACGATCGCCGCCGTGGTCGCAGCCCTCGTTGGTGCGCTGGCGCTGCTGGCGCCGGCTTTTTTGCTGGCCACGCTCAAGGGGGCGGTGCCCAACCCGGCGGCGCTGGTGATGGCGCGAACCACGGGGCTGCTGCTGCTGACGGTGGGGCTGATGGCCTTTTTGGTGCGCAACCACGGGGATTCACCCACGATGGCGGCGGTGCTGGCGGCCAATTTGTTCCTGCAGCTGGGGCTGATCCCGATGGACCCGGTGGCCTACCTGAACGGTGCTTTCACCACACTGGGCTCTTTCGCGCCGAACACGGTGATTCACGTGCTGCTGGCCACCGGCTTTGCCTACCACCTGCTGCGGCTGCGCAAGTCACTGGCAGCAGCCCGTTTGAGCTAGAAGCCTTGGCAGCAGGCTTTGGGGGGTGTTTTCAGACCGTTTTAAGGTCAAACTGCCTACCAGCCTAGGCTTACATTGCCTGGTTTGCTATCATTTTTGATGGTTTTTCGCGAACCAGTCCTGCAGCGCCTGGAGCAGGGCGGTCAGTGGGGTGTCCAGTGCACTCAGGGCCTGGGCGATGGTGCCTGTGGGGAGTTCGGCGCGAATCGCGTTTTCCACCGCGTCGGCCAGTTCGGGGATCTCTGTGGCCCCGATGGTGCCGGACACGCCTTTGAGGGTGTGCGCGGCGCGTTGGGCTGTGGCCATGTCGCCGGCCGCCAGCGCATTTTTGATGACCATGGTGCAGCTGCTCTGTCCTTCCAGGTACTTGCGAAGCATGGTCAGGTACAGCGGCTTTTTGCCCATCATGCGGCTCAGACCGGTTTTCACGTCCATCCCCGGCAGGTTGTACGGCAGGTCCTCCAGCGCTGCTGGTGCTGGGGGCGGGGGCGGGGTTTGGGCCAGCCGGGTGGTGTGGGCAATTTCCCGCGCCACGTCGGGAGACAGGTCAAATGAGAAGTCCAGTGCCACGCCGGGCAGGGTGTCCAGGGTCATGTCACGTGGTTTGATCCACTTGAGCAGCATGGCCCACAGCACGTCGGGGTCGATCGGTTTGGACAGGAAGTCGTTCATGCCCGCGTCCAGGCAACTGCGGCGGTCCTCGGTGCGGGCGTTGGCGGTCATGGCCACGATGGGCAGGTGGCGCAGCCGTGCCATGCGGCGGATGGCCTGCGTCGCGGTCACACCGTCCATCACGGGCATTTGCATGTCCATCAACACCAGGTCGTAGCGGGTGCTGTGGACTTTTCTCAAGGCCTCTTCGCCGTTCTGGGCCACGTCCACCACCAGCCCGGCATCACCCAGCAGCTCACAGGCAATCTGCTGGTTCATCTCGTTGTCCTCGGCCAGCAGCACACGGGCGCCGCGCAGGGCCAGCGTCGGTTCGGACTCCTCCAGCAGGGCCGGGCGACTGGTGCGGAACTCCTGGCCGCGTCCGGCGTGGGTGCCCAGCGCTTCCATGGTGGTGTCAAACAGCACGGACGGGCTGACGGGTTTGACCAGCAGGCTGGTGATGCCGACCGAGTTGGCTTCGATTTGCATTTCTTCCCGGCCATGGGCACTGACCAGCACCAGAATGGGCCGGATGCTCAGCGGCATGGCCTTGATCTGCCGCGCCGCCTGCACGCCGTCCATGCCGGGCATGCGCCAGTCGAGGTAGACGATGTCAAACGGCCGTCCCAGCGCCTGCGCCATCGTCAGCTCGCTCAGGGCTTGCGCGCCGGAGCTGACGTCCACCACGTCAAAGGTCATGCCCTCGAGCATGGCGCGAATGGCCAGCCGCGCCTGTTCGTTGTCGTCCACCACCAGCGCCCTGTGGCCGCGCAGGTCGGGGTTGGGGGTCAGGGCGCGTCGGCTCTGCTGGCTCAAGCCCAGGCGCACGGTGCACCAGAACTCGCTGCCCTTGCCGTAGACGCTGCTCACGCCCACCTCGCCGCCCATCAGCTGGGCCAGGTTTTTGGTGATGGCCAGACCCAGGCCGGTGCCGCCGAATTTGCGGGTGGTGGAGCTGTCGGCCTGCGAAAAGCTCTGGAACAGCCTTGAAATCTGCTCTTCGGTCAGCCCCATGCCGGTGTCGCGCACTGAAAACCGCAGCAGCACGTCGTTGTCGGAGCGCTCGAGCACGCGGGCGGCAATCACGATGGCGCCGCTTTCGGTGAACTTGATGGCGTTGTTGGCGTAGTTGATGAGCACCTGGCCCACGCGCAGGGAGTCGCCAATGAGCATGTGCGGCACGTCGCGGGCGATGTCAAACACCAGCTCGACGCCCTTGGCGGTGCATTTTTCACCGACCAGGTTGGTCAGGTTGTCCAGCACCTTGTCCAGCTCGAAGTCCAGGTACTCGATGTTGAGTTTGCCGGCTTCGACCTTGGACAGGTCCAGGATGTCGTTGATCAGGCCCAGCAGGTGCTGGCCGGAACGGTGCACCTTGCTGATGTAGTCACGCTGGCGCGGCGTCATGTCGGTTTTCAAGGCCAGGTAGGACATGCCGATGATGGCGTTCATCGGGGTGCGGATTTCGTGGCTCATGTTGGCCAGAAAGTCGGATTTCAGGTGGGTGGCTTCCTCGGCGGCTTCCTTGGCGCGCAGCAGGTTTTCCTGGGTTTTTTTGCGGTCGGTGATGTCTTTGAAGGTGGCGATGTGCAGCGCCCGCTGGTCGTCCTGGGCCAAAAACACCGCAATTTCAACGTCGATCAGCGCGCCGTTGCCGCACCGAAACCGGCTTTCAAAGTGCTGGGTGTCCCGGCTGACTTCAAAATGCCGCTTGATGGCGCGAACGTGTTCCGGGGTGGTGTCCACGTCCAGCGCCGAGATGTCCATGCCGATGAACTCTTCGATGCGCCAGCCCAATTGTTCACAGGCCGCCTTGTTGGCGTACACCACGCGGCGCTCGCCGGGGTCCAGCCAGAACAGCGGGCCGGTGTTCTCCACCACCAGGCGGTTGAACAGCAGTTTTTTCTCGGCCCGCGCGCGCTCGGTGATGTCTCTGAAATGCATCACCACCCCCACGGGCTTGCCATTGGCGTGGCGCGGCACGATGGTGCGCTCCAGCACGCGGCCGTCCTTCATTTCGATTTCGTCGAACGCTTCGCTGTCAAAGGCCGACCACAGCTCGCGCGCCCGCTCGATGAACTGGGCGGGGTCCTTGACTTTGGACGCCTGCAGGGCCATCAACTCGGGCTCGCTGCCCGGCGCCATCAAGGCTTCGGGTGTGGCGCCCCAAATGCTGGTGTACTGGGCGTTCACAAATTTCGCGCCACTGGCGTAGTGAATGGCCAGCATGCCGTCGGAGGTGGAGTCCAGGCTGTTTCTCAGGAAGGCCAGCGCTGCTGACATGCGTTTGAGCGTCTGGGCTTGCTGATGCTGGAGTTGCCGGGCCTCGTCCAGCGCGGCCAAGGCCTGCTCCAGGGTCTCGGGTGTGGGGGTGTGAATGGCCGGCAAGGCCGTTGTCGTGTTCATCGGTCGATCAAGGCGAGTGGATGGGCTCAAAGCGCCAGCTGATCGGCCATCTGGCGCAGTGCCAGTGCCGCTGCTGCGCGCTCATGGCCGGGCAACTGGTCTAGGTCCAGCAGGGTGCGCAGGCCCTGCAGCTCACGCTGAAAGACCCCCTGCGCGCGCGTGCCGTTTGAGATGAGGCCGCGCACCGCGTGGGCCTGGATCGGGGTGGCAAAGCCTTTGGCGTGGATGGCGATGCCGGGGTCAGCCTCGATCTCGCCGCGCACCAGCGCGTAGGTTTCGTCAGAAATCAAAATCCCGCCGGCTTCGGCCGATTGTTCCAGCCGTGCGGCCAGGTTCACCTCGGAGCCAATGATGGTGTATTCCATGCGCAACTCGCTGCCGAAATTGCCGACGTCACAAAAGCCGGTGTTGATGCCGATGCGGATGCGAAAGCTCTTGCTGCCCATGTCACGCCAGAGCGCCTGCAGGCTGCCCATGCGCTGCTGCATGGCCATGGCCATCTTGACGCACTGCAGCGCGTCTTCCCGCACGCCCAGGCTGTGCGGGTCGCCAAAAAAGATCACCATCGCGTCGCCGATGAACTTGTCCACCGTGCCGCCGTATTCCGCCGCGATGCGGGTCATCTCGGAGAAGTAGCCGTTGAGCAAGCGGGTAATTTCTTCTGGCTGCCACTTGGCGGTGGACTCGGTGAAGTCCTTGATGTCTGAGAAAAAGACGGTGAGTTTTTTGCGCTTGGTGTGGATCTCAGCTTGCTGCGTGCCTTCAAACAGCGACTGGTAGACCTGCGGTGCCAGGTAGCGCGAGAGTTTTTGCGATAGTGACAGCAGACGCTGTGCATTGCGGCTGCGCTCCAGGTGGGACTGCACCCGCGCCATCAGCACCGGTGGGCTGATGGGCTTGGTGATGTAGTCGACCGCGCCCAGATCCAGGCCCAGCTGTTCTTCTTCAATGGTGCTCAGCGCGGTCAGGAAAATCACTGGAATACCGGCTGTGGCGGGGCGCTGGCGCAGCTGGCGCAGCACTTCGTAGCCGTCCATGTCCGGCATCATGATGTCAAGCAGCACCAGGTCTGGGGGGGTTTGGGACTGAACGATGCTGAGCGCCTCCAGGCCACACGACGCGGTCATCACCTGGTAGGTGTCTTCCAGCAAAGAGCTCATCAAAAACAGGTTGTCTTCGGTGTCGTCCACCACCAGCACCCGAGGCAAAGGCTTGGCAGCGCTTGCGTCTTCGCGGTGCGCGGCGGCGAAGGGGGGGAGGTGGCTTTGCGTCATGTGCATATCAGGCCTCTGGATATTCAGTGCGGCAGAGTCGTTGAAGCTGTTTGAAACTTCTTGAAACTGATTTATTTTTAATTTCGTCAATTATTGTTCGCAAAAATCATTTTTTGTACATCAAGCCAGCTTCATCGGCACAAAGTTGCCTAAAAAGTCCGGCTTGACGACATGCGTCAGTCCTGCAGGCGTTCCTGGGTGTGTGCCGTGGGGGTCGGGTTTGCCTGCTGTTGGCGCTCTTGCGCCATTTGTGCCTCCAGCTGCGCACGGCCTTGTTTGGCCACGGCAATCACTTTGGCCCGGTCCTTGTGGTGGGGGTGGAGTGTTTCAAACAGGGCCAGGTTGTGCTGCCTGAAGCGCAAGGCGGACTGCTTGGCGTCCTCCGGGGCATGGCCCAGCAGTTCCAGCACGCCGCGTGCGCTGCGCAGGCTGGACTCGAACAGCTCCCGCTCAACCCGCATCACCCCCCGGTCACGCAGCGCGTTCCAGTGGGTCACGTCCCGCGCCCGGGCCACGATCTGCAGGTGCGGGAAGTGTTCTTTGGCCAGGTCCACGATTTTCAGGGACTGGCCCACGTCGTCCACCGCCACCACCAGGATCGCCGCCGTGTTGGCCCCGGCCGTGCGCAGCAGGTCCAGCCTGGTGGCGTCGCCGTAAAACACCCGGTAGCCAAACGTCCGCAACGACTCGACCATTTCCGCGTCGTGGTCCAGCACGGTGGGGGCAATGCCCTGGGCCAGCAGCAGGCGGCCCACAATTTGTCCGTATCGGCCGAACCCGGCAATGACGACCGGCGCGGTTTGCGGCTCGGAAATTTCAGCCAGCGCGGGGCCTCCCTTGCCGCGCGCATAGCGGGGCAGCAGCAGTTTGTCGATGCCCACCAGCAGCAGCGGGCTGAGCAGCATGGACAACGCCACCGCGCCAATCAACAGGGACGCGGTGCGGGCTGAAAACACCTGCGCACCCGCGGCTGCCTGAAACACCACAAACGCAAACTCGCCGCCCTGCGCCAGCAGCACCACAAACACCGGGCGTTCCTGGTAGGGCAGCCTCATCAGCGCCGACAGGCCGTAGATCAACACCAGCTTCAAGCCAAGGAAACCGACCAGAATCGCCGCCATCAGGCCCGGCGCGTCACGCAACACACCAAAATCAATGCTCATGCCCACGGCGATGAAAAACAGCCCGAGCAGCAGCCCCTTGAACGGCTCGATGTCGGTTTCCAGCTCCCGGCGGTACTCGCTTTCAGCCAGCAGCACCCCAGCCAGAAACGCCCCCAGCGCCATCGACAGGCCCACCGCCTGCATCAGTGCAGCAATGCCTACGACCAGCAGCAGCGACGCGGCGGTGAATATCTCCGGCGTACCGCTGTTGGCGATCCAGCGCAGCACCGGACGCAGCAGCAAACGGCCACCGACGATGACGCCAACGATGACTGCTATTGCTTTGATAGCGACAAGGGCAATAGTGTCCTGGGCCAGTGCGTCGTTTGGCTCAGAATTGATGCCTGACAGAGCCAGCAGGGGCAGCAATGCCAACATGGGAATCGCCGCCACGTCCTGGAACAACAGAATCGAAAAACCGGCCTGGCCGCTGGACGTGGGCATCAGGTTGCGCTCGCCAATGGCCTGCAGCGCAATGGCGGTGGACGACAGCGCCAGGCCCAGCCCGGCCACCAGCGCCGTTGGCCAGCGCACCCCACACAGCAGCGCGGCTCCGGTAATCAACACAGCGCAGCCCAGCACCTGCGCGCTGCCCCAGCCAAAGATCGGCCGCCGCAGGCTCCACAGGCGCTGTGGCTCCAGCTCCAGGCCCACCAGAAACAGCATCAGCACCACCCCAAACTCGGCAAAGTGAAGGATGTCCTGCACATTGCTGACCAGCCCCAGGCCCCACGGGCCGATGGCCATGCCGGCGGCCAGGTAGCCAATGATGGCACCCAGCCCCAGTTTTTTGGCCAAGGGAACCGCCACCACGGCAGCAGACAGGTAGATGAAGCTGTTCGTCAGCCAGGAAGGGGTGTCGGTCATAAGGTGCCGTTACCATAACGTAAAAGAATGTCCGGCTCCCTATGAGATCGTGAACACGTTCTAAGGCCCGACAAATCTGGACCTCTGTGGAGCCTTGCATGACTGTTGTAGTGATCGCCAACCCCAAAGGAGGTGTGGGCAAAACCACACTGGCCACCAATGTGGCGGGTTACTTTGCCGCGCGCGGCCGCGCCGTCATGCTGGGAGATGCGGACCGGCAGGGCTCGTCGCAGCTCTGGCTGGGCTTGCGGCCACCGGCAGCGCGGCCGATCAGCCGCTGGGACGTCAGTGGCGAGAACCTTGTCAAACCGCCCAAAGGCACGACCCACGTCGTGCTGGACACGCCGGGTGGCCTGCACGGGCGGCGGCTTGGTGAGGTGGTGAGGCTGGCAGACAAAATCATCGTGCCGCTGCAAGCCAGCGTGTTCGATATTTTTGCCACGCGCGCGTTTCTCGATCAGCTGGCCGAGTACCGCCGCATGGGCAAGGTTCAGGTGGGCATCGTGGGCATGCGGGTGGACGCCCGTACCATCGCGGCGGACCAGTTGCAGGCTTTTGTGGCCGGGCTGGGGTTTCCGGTGCTGGGCATGGTGCGCGACACCCAGAACTACATCCACCTGGCGGCCCGGGGACTGAGCCTGTTTGATGTAGCGCCAGGCCGGGTTGAAAAAGACCTGGCGCAATGGGCCGGCATTGGCGACTGGCTGGACGCCAAATAGCCTTGGCTCGACGTGTCACTGGGCCGACAGCCTAGGCCGCAGGGCCGGGTTAGAGTGAATCCATGAAAACCTTTGAAACCATCGCCGAGCTGGCAGCGCTGCAGGGCCAGGACGTGGCGACCAGCCCCTGGCTGACCATCACCCAGCAGCAAGTCAATTTGTTTGCAGACGCCACAGGCGACCACCAGTGGATTCACATCGACCCGGAAAAAGCCAAGTCCGGGCCTTTTGGGGTGCCGATTGCCCACGGGTTTTTGACCTTGTCGCTGATTCCGCAGTTTTTTGCCTCGGCCTTCAAGGTCAATGCGTCCCGCATGGGGGTGAATTACGGTCTCAACAAGGTGCGGTTCACGTCACCTGTGCCGGTCGGCAGCCGTTTGCGGGCCCGGATGAAACTGCTGGCGGTGCAGCCCCTTGATGCTGGCGGCACGCAGTTCACCTGGGAGGTGACAGTGGAGCGTGAGGGCGACACCAAACCGGCGTGCATTGCCGAGTCGCTCGTTCGGCTCTACGCCTGAACCCTCGGGTTCAGGCGTACGGTCTAGATTTTCACCAATTGGCGGGCCGGCACCCAGCCTGTGAAAGTCGGCAGCAGGCTGTTGATGCGCCGAGCGGCTTCCGTCTGGGAGTGCAGCAGTGAAATGCACTGGTGCAGTTCACTGCGAATTTGCCACAACTCGTCAGCGGTCAGTGCGCCGCTGATGCGGTAGCCCACCCGCTGCGCCCGCTTGTCACTGCAGTCGCTGAGCAGCGCCCGCAGTTGCTGTTTGATCTGATCAACCGGCACGCGGTGATCGCCCATGAAAGGCATGTGGAGGTGTGGCATGGCGTGGCCAAAGAAGCGGTGAAGAACCAGAGTCATGATGGCGTCCGAACAGTCTTTTGAACTGAAAGAATTGATATAAATTGCTGATCTGCCGCGATTTTACGTTGAATAAATCAATTTAATCAATTTATTTTTTGTTTCTGGTGATTTCACAGGCGCTGGCTGTGGTCGATTGGCCAGTTTAGACCCCTTGTGTGACAGTTGCTGGCGGGGCCTGGGGTGCGCTGCTGGGCTGAAAAATCAAATTTTCATTTCTTTCAATTTTTAGGTTGTGTGGCTGGACGCAGGCTGGCAAATCTGTTTTGTCGCCAGGCCTCGAACACCGTGACTGCCACCGTGTTGGACAAGTTCAGGCTGCGCTGTCCGGGCTGCATCGGCACCTTCAGGCGCTGGCTGGGTGCAAAGGTGTCGCGAACGGCCGGTGCCAGCCCTCGGGTTTCTGCGCCGAAGACCAGCCAGTCGCCTGGCAGAAACTTCGTGTCAAACAGGTTGCTGGCGCCTTGCGTGGTCATGGCAAACAGGCGCTCGGGTGGCGGCTTCTGGGTGGCCAGAAAGGTGGGCCAGTCGGCGTGGCGCAGCACCGTGGCGTACTCGTGGTAGTCCAGCCCGGCGCGCCGCATCTGTTTGTCTTCCATGGAAAACCCCAGCGGCTCCACGAGGTGGAGGCGGCAGCCGGTGTTGGCCGCCAGGCGGATCACGTTGCCTGTGTTGGGGGGGATTTCAGGCTCGACCAGAACAATATTGAACATGGGCGGATTGTCGCCGGGCCAGTGCAGGGGGCCTGTCAAGGCTCGGTACGGGCCAGCACCATCGCCGTGACCTTCGCGGCCCCCGCATCATGCAGCGCCTGTGCGGCGGTGTAGATGGACGCCCCGCTGGTCATGACATCGTCAACCAACACCACGTGCCGGCCCACGAGTTGACTGGCGCGCAAGGGGTCCACCATGAACGCCCCCTTGACGTTGGTCAGCCGCTCGTCCCGCAGCAGCTGGCTTTGCGGGCGCGTGTCGCGGATGCGCAGCAGCAAACGGGCGTCGGCATGCGCCTCGGTGTGGCTGTGGCGTGCCAGCTGCTGAGCGAGTAACCACGACTGGTTGAAGCCCCGGGTTTGCAGCCGCTGCGGGGACAGTGGCAGCGGCAGCACCCAGTCACCAGGCCTGAGGTCGGCCAGGCAGCTGGCAACAACGCTGTTGTTCAGCATCAACCTGGAAAAAAACGGTGCCCACCCGGGACGGTTGCCAAACTTGTACTGTCCGATCAAGCCTGACCACGGAAAGGCATAGGACACGGCCGCCAGTGTTTGTGCCAAGGGTGGCGCGTGGCGCTGGCAAGGCAAGCAGACCGTTGGCAACGTCCGTGAACCGTCCGACAGGTCCGCTGGAAGCAGCAATGCGCAGAGGCAGCATCTGCGCTGCAACGGGTTAAAACGTGTGACGCAGGGCGTGCACACCGGCTGTGCAGGCCAACTGCGGCACAAGGCGCATTGGCTGACCAGCCCCGATAACCTGCTCAAGGGCTGTAGGGGTGAACCAGACGGGCGCAGAAATTTCAACACCCCCTCAATATACTAGGCAGCCACACTGCAGCCTGAGGGTTTGCGGCCCCCTCACCCCCCCCAATAACTTTCCCTTGTCCCTGTATGCCCCCTTCTGCGCGCCCGCCAACCCTGGACCCGATCGCGGTCAGCCATTGGCAGCGCTGCGCCCCGGCTGAGTCGCCCTGGCTGCATGAGGAGGTCGCGCAGCGGATGATGGATCGGCTGACATGGATCAAGCTGACGCCGCAAAACTGGGTTCACTGGGGCGCCGTGCGTGGCGGACTGCAGGCCCACGCTGCGCTGGCAGCCCGCTTCCCCAGTTCAACATGTTTTGTGGTCGAAGCCTCCGAAAAACAATCTTTGATTGCTATGAAAAACATAGCAAAGCCATGGTGGAGCCTCCAACGTCTACAGGCAGCACGCGCCCGTTTTGAGCGCCCAGCACCGGGAGCGGCTGACATGCTGTGGGCCAACATGGGTCTGCATGAATCTGCCGAGCCAACCCAACTGCTGGCCAGCTGGCATGCAGCGCTCAAAGTCAACGGGTTCGTGATGTTCTCGTGCCTGGGCCCGGACACGGCCCGCGAACTGCATGAGGTGTACGCCCGGATGGGCTGGCCTGTGGCCGGTGCCGACATGACTGACATGCACGACTGGGGTGACATGCTGGTGAGCACCGGGTTTGCCGAGCCCGTGATGGACATGGAACGCATCACATTGACCTATGACACACCCGCACGGCTGCTCAAGGAGCTTCGTGAGCTGGGGCGCAACGTTCATCCGGCGCGTTTTCAGGGTCTGCGGGGCCGCGGCTGGAAAAACAAGCTCGAGCAGGCACTTGATCAGCATCTGCCACGGGACGCATCTGGCCGTTTGTCCCTGACATTCGAGGTGATCTACGGGCATGCTTTCAAAGCAGCCCCCAAAATCAAGGTCAGCGCGCTCAGTGCCGTGTCGGTGTCGGACATGCGCAGCATGCTGGGTCAGCCGCGTTAACGGGTCGCACCGTGCAGCATCCAGCCTCCGGTTTCAGACTCGCCACATCGACCGCGCAGGGCATTTATGGCAAGCAAGTCGTGCAGTGGTTGTTGAAGCGCAATTGTTGCCTTTCGCCAGCGCAACTTTGGCGGTTTTATGCGTCGCTGTGTGTGGTCTCCCTGGGGATTGCCGCTTTCTTTTGGTTCATGGGAGCCACCTTGGTGACGCCTTTTGTAGGGTTGGAACTGGTTGCTGTGGGTGTTGCCCTGGTGGTCCACGCCCGGCATGTAGGAGATCACGAGAAAATTGTTCTTGGTGATGGCCGTTTGGTCATCGAGCTGGAGGTCGCAGGGCGGGTGCAAAGGGTTGAATTGAATGCCCAATGGGTTCGCGTGGAGCCGTGCGTCGGTGATGGCGCATTGATTGAGGTGTCCGGGCAAGGCTGCAGCGTTGTGGTTGGTCGGCATGTTCGGCCAGAGATGCGTGGCGCGCTGGCGCGTGAGCTTCGTTCGGCATTGCGTGCTGCATGATGTGGTGCGCACCGAAAGCGTCGGATTAGGGCAACGCGTCAAAACCGTGTCAGCTTAAACTTTATAATGTGAGAGGTTGCCCAGTTGGCAATCCTTGTCAGGTTGTTGCCAGGTGAACGCAGGCGACAGTTTTACGTGGTTGGGCACGGTCTCGGCCAACATCCTCAGGCAAACAGCAAGTCAGAAAAAATGATCACGATGAACGTATGCAACACCTTGGGCAAGATAGCGCGACACGGACTTGACCGTGCTGGCGTGGTCTTGATTTCTGGCTCGGCATGGTTGGCAACCGCCGCCCATGCGGTGAATGATTTGCCCGGCGGCCCCGCCGTCAATCAGCTCAACCTGCACCCTGCCGTGACCAAGGTCGCTGAAGAACAGGCCTGGCTGCACTGGTTCATGCTCGCCATCTGCCTGGTTATCTTTCTGGCGGTGTTCGGGGTGATGTTCTATTCCATCTGGAAGCACCGCAAGTCAGTAGGGCACAAATCGGCCAATTTTCACGAGTCCACTGCCGTTGAGATCGCTTGGACCGTGGTGCCTTTCCTCATCGTGATCGGCATGGCCTTGCCTGCGACCAAAGCAGTTGTTGCTGAAAAAGACACCTCCAGCGCTGACCTGACCATCAAGGCCACAGGCATGCAGTGGAAGTGGGGTTACGACTACATCAAGGGCGAAGGCGAAGGCATTGCCGTGTTGTCCACACTGGACAACAGCCATCGCATCATGTCTGACGCTGGTGGCCCCAAGGCCGGTGAAAAGGTTGACAACTACCTGCTCAAGGTAGACCACCCTCTGGTCGTGCCTGTGAACAAGAAAATTCGGGTGATCACCACTGCCAACGACGTGATCCACGCTTTCATGGTGCCAGCTTTTGGTATCAATCAGGACGCCATCCCCGGTTTTGTGCGTGATACCTGGTTTCGCGCTGAGCAAGTCGGCGACTTTTACGGTCAGTGTTCCAAGCTGTGCGGCAAAGAGCATGCTTACATGCCGATTCACGTCAAGGTCTTGTCCGCCGCCGATTACAGCGCCTGGGTGGCAGTGAAGGCGAAGGAAGCTGCTTCCAAGGCAGACGATCCGGCCAAGGTGTGGGTGCTGGCTGACCTCAAGGCACGCGGTGAAAAAGTGTATGCCGCCAATTGCGCTGCTTGCCACCAGGCCAATGGAAAAGGCGCGGGCCCGATCAAGGCGCTGGATGGCTCTGCCATCGTGCTGGATGCTGACCACAACAAACAGATCCAGGTGCTGCTTAACGGTGCTGGTGGTGGTGCGATGCCATCGTGGAAAGCGCTCAGCGACACCGATTTGGCAGCAGTGATCAGCTACACCAAGAACAACTGGTCCAACCAGACAGGTCAGTTGGTTCAGCCTTCAGAGTTGCTGGCGGCACGCAAGTAAGTTTTTCTGAGCTCTAGGCGCTTGATGCGCTTGGGCTAACCCATGATTTGGGCAGACCATTTTGTTTGCCAACCACAAAGTCGCAGGTCAGTTTGATCTGTTGTAGCCTTCAAAGGAAGTAAAGATGAGTGCAGTTCTAGATCATCACAGCCCCGCGCACGACAGTGCTCACGATGATCACGATCACCACGCGCCAACTGGTTGGCGACGCTGGGTGTTCGCGACCAACCACAAGGACATCGGCACGCTGTACATGTTGTTCAGCTTTACCATGCTCATGTTGGGCGGGGTTTTGGCCCTTGGCATTCGTGCCGAGTTGTTCCAGCCTGGTCTGCAGTTGATGAATCCGGAACTGTTCAACCAGCTGACAACCATGCACGGGCTCATCATGGTGTTCGGCGCCATCATGCCGGCGTTCGTTGGCTTTGCCAACTGGATGATTCCGTTGCAAATCGGTGCCTCCGACATGGCATTCGCGCGCATGAACAACTTCAGCTTCTGGCTGATGATCCCTGCGGCAGCCTTGCTGGCCGCATCGTTTTTCATGCCCGGCGGCGCACCTGCTGCCGGATGGACGCTTTACGCACCATTGACGCTGCAGATGGGCCCGTCGATGGACTCCAGCATTTTTGCACTGCATTTGCTGGGTGCTTCGTCCATCATGGGCTCCATCAACATCATCGTCACCATTCTCAACATGCGCGCCCCTGGCATGACCTTGATGAAAATGCCAATGTTTTGCTGGACATGGCTCATCACCGCTTACTTGCTGATTGCCGTGATGCCGGTGTTGGCTGGCGCCATCACGATGACACTGACTGACCGCCACTTTGGCACCAGTTTCTTCAACCCCGCTGGTGGCGGCGACCCGGTGATGTACCAGCACATCTTCTGGTTTTTTGGCCACCCTGAGGTGTACATCATGATCTTGCCAGCCTTCGGCATCATCAGCCAGATCATTCCAGCTTTCGCCCGTAAACGTCTGTTCGGGTACGCCTCCATGGTGTATGCCACGGGCTCGATCGCCATTTTGAGCTTTGTGGTCTGGGCTCACCACATGTTCACCAGCGGTATGCCAGTGACGGGGCAACTGTTTTTCATGTATTCCACCATGCTGATTGCCGTGCCTACGGGCGTGAAGGTGTTCAACTGGATTGCGACGATGTGGAAGGGTTCCATGTCGTTTGAAACGCCCATGTTGTTCGCGGTTGGCTTCATCTTTGTGTTCACCATTGGTGGTCTGACGGGTGTGGTGCTGTCTGTGGCACCCATCGACATTCAGCTCCACGACACCTACTACGTGGTGGCTCACTTCCACTATGTTTTGGTGGCGGGCTCGCTGTATGCACTTTTTGCGGGGTATTACTACTGGTCGCCTAAGTGGACTGGTGTGATGTACAACGAAACGCGCGGCAAGATTCATTTCTGGTGGTCGCTGATTTCTTTCAACGTCACCTTCTTCCCGATGCACTTTTTGGGCTTGGCCGGTATGCCACGTCGCTACGCTGACTACCCAATGCAGTTCACCGATTTCAACGCAATCGCTACCGTCGGTGCGTTCTTCTTCGGATTTGCCCAGGTTTACTTCTTTGTGTTTGTCGTGATTCCGACGATGCGCGGCAAGGGCGCCAAGGCACCTCAGAACCCATGGGTTGATGAGGGCGGCAAGGGTGCTGAAGGCTTGGAGTGGGAAGTTCCCTCCCCCGCGCCGTTTCATACCTACGAAACACCACCCAAGTTGGACATCACGGCCACGCGCGTGATTGCCTGAGCTGAACGTTGCGACTCGCCATGAACCCGAACCAAAAGAAAAGTAACTTGCGCCTTGCCCTGATCCTGGGCTCGGTGGCTGCCATTTTTTTTGCAGGTATCGTGGCGAAGAAGTTTTTTCTAGGTTGATCGCAGCTTCGTTCATCGGCTCTGCGTTTCATCCAATTTCTTCCTTCATCAACTGCTCCCATGCGCCTTCAACGCGAAAATTTCCGAATGGTGGGCAAACTGACGGTGATCGTTGTCGGTATGTTTGTCTTCGGTTATGCGTTGGTGCCGTTGTACCGGGCGATCTGTGAGATGACCGGAATCAATATCCTTGCGTTGTCTGATCAGAACACCGGGGTGACGGCCCCCAATCTTCCCACCAACACCCAGGTAGACCGAACTCGGACGATCACGGTTGAGTTCGATGCCAATTCCCGCGGTCCGTGGCATTTCAAACCAGCGCAAAACACTGTCCAAGTTCATCCGGGTGAGCTGATGACGGTGATGTACGAGTTTCAAAATACGCAAAACCGGACCATGTCTGCTCAGGCTATTCCAAGTTACGCACCCGCTCAAGCCGGTGCGCACTTCAACAAGCTGGAGTGTTTTTGTTTCAGTCAGTACACCCTTGCACCTGGTGAGAAAAAACAGTGGCCGGTGGCCTTCGTGATTGATCCCAAATTGTCCAAAGACGTGACGACGATCACGTTGTCTTACACATTTTTTGAAGTGGGTGGCAAAACGCCACCTGCGCCGAAAGCCTTGAGTGCTGAAGCCCGCCCTTCGGCTGTGTTGTTCGGCGGATGAGTCTCTTGATGGCTGCCACTCCGTTCAAGCGCAAAGGCTCCGTCTGGCGCACCGTCAAAGCTGTGTTGTGGTCATTTGTCGGGTTGCGTGCGCGCGGCGAGTCTGAAAAAGACGTTGAGCAGTTGAACCCTCTTCACATCGTGATCGTGGCGCTTGTCGGTGCGGGTGTTTTTGTCGGTGGGTTGATCTTTCTGGCTACATGGGTGGTCAGTCGGCAGTGATGGTGATGCGGCAGGTTGCTGCGATGCGCTTGATGCAGTTCCCCGGCTGCGCAGCATACAAAAAATTTTAGAATTCAGCGAAAACAGGAGTTGGTCATGTCGTCAGTAGTCTCTTCAACAGCGCCCACAAGCGCCCCTTACTACTTTGTGCCCGGGCCATCCCGGCACCCCGTGATGGCCTCGATTGGCTTGTTCTTCGTGATCCTTGGTGCCAGCCAGTGGGTCAACGGTGCATCGTGGGGTGCTTGGTCGCTTGGATTTGGCATGCTGTGGTGGCTGGGTACGCTCTACCAATGGTTTCGTGACTCCGTCATGGAGAGTGAAGGCGGCATGTACGGCCGGAAGATCGATCTGTCGTTCCGTTGGAGCATGAGCTGGTTCATCTTTTCTGAAGTGATGTTTTTTGGCGCGTTCTTCACTGCCTTGTGGTGGGCACGTTCGCATTCGGTGCCGTCACTCGGCAGCTTGGACAATGCGCTTTTATGGCCTGATTTCAAAGCGGTCTGGCCCAGCGTGGCTGCGGGCATCACGGCGTCTCCTGCGAACATCATCGAGCCATTCACCACCATGACACCGTTCTGGCTGCCCACGATCAACACTTCATTGTTGTTGAGCTCCGGTGTGACACTGACGATTGCCCATCATGCCTTGCGTGAAAACCACCGCAGTCGTGCGATTGCTTTCATGTGGATGACGGTGATTCTGGGCACGGTTTTCCTGTTCGTTCAGGGCTACGAGTACGCCCATGCCTATTCCGACCTGAACCTCAAGCTCACCTCCGGTGTTTACGGCTCAACTTTTTACATGTTGACTGGCTTCCACGGTTTTCACGTGTTTGTTGGCATGTTGATGCTGCTGTTCATCACGCTGCGCATGCAAAAAGGACATTTCACCGCCGACAAGCACTTCGGTTTCGAAGGTGCGGCTTGGTACTGGCACTTTGTTGACGTTGTTTGGCTGGGGCTTTACGTGGTTGTTTACTGGTTGTAAGGCTAAGGTGCCGGCCGATGCTTGACATGTGCTGATACCCCGCTTTCACGACAAGGGCCGCATTGCGCGGCCCTTGTTTATTCAATGCTCACTGGTTGGGTTTTTGCCGTTACCGGCCTGCTGGTATGCCCGTTGGCTGGATGTAGCCCAGTTTCCATGCCAGCAAAATGCAGGCGAACAAAAGGATTGAAAAACCGACACGGAAGGCCAACGCTCTGGCCATGTTGCTGGTTTTTCGTTTGCCGTCCGTGCCATCTTTCAGCATGAAAAAAAGTGCGGAAGCCAGGCTCGCCAGGATGGCGATGAACGCGATTGCTACAAGGTAAGTCATCTCACAATTATCTCGCCATGACCACGCCATCGCATTCCCACAGGTTTTTGATTGTTCTGCTAGCCGCCATGGTGGTAGTGAGCGGTACTTTTTCTCTGGGTCAGTGGCAACTGCGCCGTGCCGCTCAGAAGGAGGCGCTTCAACTGAGCATCCAGACCATGAACAAGCTGGCCGTGCTGGACACACCCGCTTTGCTGCAGCTGCCTGATCCGGCGCAGGCCAGGGGCCGTGCGGTCCAGCTCACTGGCCGCTGGGTGGCAACCAAAACGGTGTACCTGGACAACCGCCCGATGGGTGAAAAAACCGGGTTTTGGGTCTACACCCCCTTGGTTTTGGCGGGCAGCGACCGAACGGTGCTGGTGCAACGCGGCTGGGTACCACGCAATTTCATGGACCGTAGCCAGCTGCCACCCGTTGAAACCCCAGCAGGGACGGTGACCGTCACTGGGCGAATTGCCCCACCACCTTCCAAGCTTTATTCGTTTGACGGGGCCGACCAGGGCCAGATTCGTCAAAATCTGGATATTGATAGTTTTCGCAGGGAAACCGGGCTGCTGCTGTTGAACATGTCGGTGGTTCAATTGGGCCTGGCCAGTGAAGGCTTATCGCGCGACTGGCCCGCGCCCAACCTGGGGGTGGACAAGCACTATGGTTATGCCTTGCAGTGGTTTGCCTTGAGCGGCCTGATGGCTGTCTTGTACGGCTGGTTTCAGGTGTTGGTACCTTGGCGGCGTCGGCGCTCCGAAAGGATCGCTCCCGGAGGGGAACCTGGGTCTGGCGGACATGCTCCAAACGGTGAGCCAGACCTGGACTGACCGGATCGCCCTGGTTTGTGCGCCTTGAATGCCTTCTTAGCCCTGATTTCTACCCAGAACAAGTTATCGTGACCCATCCGTCTTCTGACTCCTCGCTGCCGCCTGGCTCTTCTTCTTCCGCTTTCGGTCGCACTGACCAGCCGCTGGAACTGGCCGTCCACGCCATGCCCATGGCTGGTAGCGCGCAGGCAGCCAGTGCTGTGAAAGGCCGCTGGAAAATGCTGGCCGTGTTGCTGGTGTGTGCCGCTCCTGTGATCGCGTCGTACTTCACGTATTACGTGGTTCGGCCAGAAGCCCGGCGTAACTTTGGTGATTTGATTGAGCCGCAGCGGCCCATGTTGCCGCTGCCGACTCAAACGTTGGATGGCAGGGTTGGCGATGTGTCTGCGCTGAAGGGGCAGTGGTTGCTGGTCGCTGTCGCGGGCGGGGCTTGCGGTGAGAAATGTGAGAAAAACCTCTACTTCCAGCGGCAATTGCGTGAGTCACTGGGCAAGGAAAAAGGGCGCCTGGACCGGATCTGGCTGGTCGATGACAACGTGCCAGTGGCCAGCACCCTTACCAGTGCTCTGGCAGGGGCTACCGTGTTACGGGCGGATTCTGCGGCGTTGTCGCGCTGGCTGGCGCCCGCGCCAGCGCAACAGCTGTCTGACCATCTGTACGTGGTGGACCCGTTCGGCAACTGGATGATGAGGTTCCCGGCTGATCTGGACGCCCCCGCAGCGGCCAAAGCCAAACGGGACCTGGACCGCTTGCTCCGCGCCTCCAGTGGTTGGGACAAAGAAGGTCGGGACGTCGCACCAAGTCCGGACACCGCCAAGTAACAGGGTCGCTTGACCTGCCATCAGAACAACCATGCAAACCGTTGCGCTTTACGATTTCAGCCCCGTGCTTCGTCTGATGTTGACCGGGCTGGCCTTGGCCATGGGCCCACTGGCCTGGATTTGGCTGCGACACCCCAACGCCTCCACGGCACAACGCCTGCGGGTGCTCACGCTGGCGACGTTGTTCTTGACCTTTGACCTGGTGTTGTTTGGTGCATTCACGCGCCTGACGGACTCCGGTCTGGGCTGCCCCGACTGGCCCGGCTGCTACGGCAGTGCCAGCCCATTGGGTGCGCAGCAGCACATTGATGCCGCGCAGATGGCCATGCCCAGCGGCCCCGTCACCCACCCCAAGGCCTGGATCGAAATGATCCACCGCTACCTGGCCACCACTGTCGGGGTACTCATCCTGACCCTGGCCATTGGCACCTGGGCTGCCCGGCGGCGCAAGTCGGTGGCCGACGCAGATGCTCGCACACTGTCTCTGTGGTGGCCCGTCGTCACCTTGCTGTGGGTCTGCCTGCAAGGCGCTTTCGGTGCGTTGACCGTCACCATGAAACTGTTTCCTGCCATCGTCACGCTGCATTTGCTGGGCGGGCTGGTGCTGCTGGCCTTGCTGCGGGCCCAGTCGGCGGGCTATGCGCAACGCGTCAACACCGCGAGCCCCCCCCGAACCCTCCGCATCGGCTTGTGGTGGTGGGTGTTGGCGTCGTTTGCGGCCTTGTGGATGCAGATTGCGCTGGGCGGATGGGTGAGCACCAACTACGCCGTGCTGGCGTGTACTGATTTCCCGGCCTGCCAGCAGTCGCTGTGGCCTGCCATGGACTTCCGCCAGGGTTTCACGTTGTGGCGTTCACTGGGCAGTGGTGGCGGTGACGGCAACATCAGCTTTCAGGCGCTGACGGCCATTCACTACACCCACCGGCTGGCGGCGTATGTTGTTTTTGCCCTGCTGTTGGCCGTGAGCATCAAGCTCCACCGACTGCCCGCGTTTCGCCAGGATGCTCGTTGGCTAGGCGGCCTGATCTTGCTTCAGGCTGCCACGGGCCTCAGCAACGTCGTGCTGGGTTGGCCTCTGGTAGCAGCCGTGGCGCACACCGGTGGCGCGGCTGCGTTGGTGGTGGTGATGACCGGCCTCATTTTTTCAAGCCGACCGCACACCGTCCGCCTGCCATCGGCGCATGCGTCAAAATCAGGTGTCTCACGATTGACCGCATGACTTCCCCAGACCAGATCGCCGTTCCCACTGCCGCCACCCCCGCCACGTCGCGTTTTGCCCAGTTCTATGCGCTGACCAAGCCCCGGGTGGTTCAGTTGATCGTGTTTTGTGCACTGATCGGCATGGTGCTGGCTGTCCCGGGTTTACCTACCTGGCCCGATGTGCGCCTGGCGGCTATTGCCTGCGCGGGCATCTGGCTGGTTGCGGGTGCTGCGGCGGCCTTCAACTGCCTGGTGGAGCAGCACATTGACGCCCGCATGCGCCGCACGGCCTGGCGGCCCACCGCCCGTGGGCAGCTCAGCAACACCCAGACCCTGGCCTTTTCAGCGGCCTTGTGCGCGGCCGGCTCGCTGGTGCTGTTTGTGTGGGTCAACCCGCTGACCATGTGGCTGACGTTTGCCACGTTTGTCGGTTACGCGGTCATCTACACCGTGATTTTGAAGCCGCGTACCCCGCAGAACATCGTGATTGGTGGCGCTTCCGGGGCCATGCCGCCGGTGTTGGGCTGGGCCGCCATGACCGGGTCCGTAGGCCCTGAAGCGCTGATCCTGTTCCTGATCATTTTCCTCTGGACGCCACCGCACTTCTGGGCGCTGGCGCTGTACCGCGTGGACGACTACCGCAAATCTGGTTTGCCGATGCTGCCCGTCACGCATGGCAACGAGTTCACGCGGCTGCAGATTTTTCTCTACACCCTGGTGCTGTTCGCGGCCTGCATGATGCCCTTCATCTTTCGCATGAGCGGCTGGCTGTACCTTGCGGTGGCGGTCGGACTCAGCTTTGGCTTCAGCTGGTACGGCTGGCGGCTGTGGCGCAATTACTCTGACGCGCTGGCGCGCAAGACTTTCCGGTTTTCACTGATTCACCTGTCCGTGCTGTTTGGCGCGCTGCTGGTGGACCACTACCTTGTTTGAATGTTATGAGCCCACTTGATCTTCCACACCGCCACGCTCGCCGCACCGCGCTGAAAACGGCTTTGGCCCTGCTGGCGCTGCCCGCAGGCGCTGGCTTGCTGTCGGCCTGCACTCAGGCCAAGCCGCAGTTTCAAAGCGTGGACCTGACCGGGGCCGAGTACGCCACCGGTTTTTCACTGACCGACCACAACGGCCAGGTCCGCACACTCAAAGACTTTGCCGGCAAGGTGGTGGTGGTGTTTTTTGGCTTCACCCAATGCCCCGATGTCTGCCCCACCACTATGGCCGAGCTGGCCCAGGTGAAAAAGCTGCTGGGCACTGACGGCGACAAGCTGCAGGCGGTGTTTGTCTCGGTCGACCCGGAGCGCGACACGCCGGAGATCCTGAAGGCCTACTTGGGTAACTTCGATTCGAGTTTTGTAGCGCTGCGGCCCACCCCCGCTCAGCTGGCGGACATGGCCAAGGACTTCAAGGTCTTCTACAAACGCGTGGACGGTAAAACCCCGGGCAGCTACTCAATGGACCACACCGCCGGCAGTTACGTGTTTGACGGCAACGGCAATATCCGCCTGTTCACCCGCTACGGCGGCGGGGCCGAGATGCTGGCGTCCGACGTCAAGCTGCTGATCAAAAACAGCTGACCTTTGCCCACCCATGAAAAAAGCCCCGTGTCGGTCAACGACATGGGACTTTTTCAATTCAGGGGCTGGGCGGGCCAGCCTGGCGCTCAGGCGTACTCGGCCAAGACCTTTTTCATTTTTTTCATTGCCGCGACTTCAATCTGGCGAATCCGCTCGGCGCTCACGCCGTACACCGCCGCCAGGTCATGCAGCGTCATGCCGCCTGAGCCGTCGTCATTGACCTTCAACCAGCGCTCCTCCACGATGCGGCGTGAGCGGTCGTCCAGGTCCTGCAGCGCGGCGGTGATCCCGTCGCTGGCCAGGCTGTCCCGCGCGCGGGACTCCATCAGCGCGGTGGGTTCCTGCGCGCTGTCGGCCAGGTAGGCGATCGGTCCAAAGGCCTCTTCACCATCATCGTTGGGGCTCGGGTCCAGCAGCACAT
>JBJXEI010000058.1:0-8974 GCA_046154065.1 Polaromonas sp.
TCGCCCCATTTTGGCCACACGCTGGCCCGGCAGGTCGGGCAGGCCCTCAGCGCCACCGGCACCACCGAGGTGTGGGAGTTCGGCGCGGGCTCGGGTGCGCTGGCCGACCACCTGCTGCAGGCCCTGGACAGCCAGGTCACCCGCTACACGATTGTGGATCTGTCCGGCAGCCTGGTGGCCCGCCAGCGGGAGCGCCTGGCCGCGCACGGCGCGGTGGTGCAGTGGGCCACCGCCTTGCCAGCCGATATGCGCGGTGTGGTGGTGGGCAATGAGGTGCTGGACGCCATGCCGGTGAAGCTGCTGGCGCGTGTCAACGGCGTGTGGCACGAACGTGGCGTGGTGCTGCACGAGGGCCGGTTTCTGCACGCCGACCGGCCCACCGACTTGCGCCCGCCGTTCGACGTGCCCGGCACCCATGACTATCTGAGTGAAATCCACCCCCAGGCCGAAGGCTTTGTGCGCACCCTGGCCGACCACCTGGTGCAGGGCGCGGTCTTCCTGATGGACTACGGCTTTCCGGAGCATGAGTACTACCACCCGCAGCGCACCATGGGCACGGTGATGTGCCACCAGGGCCACCTGGCGGATGCCGACGCGCTGGCGCAGGTCGGGCGCAAGGACATCACCGCCCACGTCAACTTCACTGGCATTGCGCTGGCCGCGCAAGACGCCGGGCTGCAGGTGCTGGGCTACACCAGCCAGGGCCGGTTTTTGCTGAACTGCGGCATTGTGGATGGGGCTGAAAATGCCACCCTGGCCGAGCGCGCCATGCTGCAAAAGCTCATCAACGAGCATGAAATGGGTGAGCTGTTCAAGGTCATCGCGCTGGCCGCCAAGGGCATGGACATTTCCGAATGGTCCCCGCTTGGTTTTGCCGCAGGCGACCGCACCCACACTTTGTAAGACGCCCATGATTCGCTGGATGATCGTGATTTTTGTGATGCTGGTGTGCCTGAATTGGTTTGCGCCCTTCTTGCAAAAACTCGGCCTGGGCCGGTTGCCGGGCGACCTGCGTTTCAACCTCTTCGGGCGCGACTGGAACATTCCGCTGGCCACCACGGTGTTGCTGAGTTTCATCGCCACGCTGGTGGCCAAGTTCGTCTGAATGCCCGTGCGTGGGCGCATGGCAGGGCTTTTGCTGGCCTTTGGCCGTTCAAAATTAACACCGTCGCCTGATTTTTAAACGATCTGGGGCGACGCCAGTGCATCGGCCAGGTGGTCAATCAGCACCCGGCACTTGGGCGGCAAAAAGCGGCTGGGCGGGTACAGCACGTAGGCGGTGCCGTGGTAGTTGGCCTGAAATTCCCAGTCGGGCAGCACCGGCACCACCTCCCCGCGCTGCAGCGCCTCATGGGCAGTGAAGTTGGGCAGGCAGCCCACGCCCAGATGGGCCAGCACGCCGTCGAGCCGCACCTCGCTGTGGTTGGCCACATAACGGCCACGCACCACCACCTGGACCACCTCATCCGATTTGCCGTAAGGGCCTGTTTTGCCGGTTTTACGAAAGCGCCAGTGGTGGTCATTGGGCTGCTCGCCCAGGGACAGGCAGCTGTGGGCCATCAGGTCCTGGGGGTGGCTGATGGCGCCATGCTGCGCCAGGTAACGCGGTGTGGCGCACAGCACCTGCTGCACCCGCACCAGTGGCCGTGCGGCCAAGCCCTCGGGCGGGTGCTGCGTCAGCCGCACGACCAGGTCCACCTCTTCGCGGATCGGGTCAATGTCGCGGTCGGCCACGATCAGCTGCACATCCACTTCGGGGTAGCGTTGCAGAAATGTCAGCAGCAGCGGGTGCAGCACCCGTTTGGCAAACGCCTTGGGCGCGCTGATGGACACCTGGCCACGCGGCTCGCCGGTGTAGCGCTGGGCAATCTGCATGGTGCCCTGCGCGGCGGTGACCAGCTCGCCGCAGCGCGCCAGCGCTTCCACGCCAGCCGCCGTCAGCCGCAGCTGGCGGGTGGTGCGCTGCATCAGCTGCACGCCGAGCTCTTTTTCCAGCCGCGTGACCTGGCGGCTGGCCGCCGACGTCGTGACGCCCAGCTGCGCAGCAGCCGCAGAAAAACTGCCCAGTTCGGCCACACGTAAAAACGTAACCATATCTGGCAGGAGTTTTAAGAAAGAATTGTTTCCCACGGCGCAATAGTCCTGTTCCTGGCGGCGCTCTATTCAGCACCGCCTGTGGTGTGAACAATGATTTTCTATTCATTGACACATGCAGAGAGGAGCCTTTCATGAGCTTACAAAAAATTCGCAGCTTCGATGACCTCAACGTCGTGGCCAAGCAGTGCCGGCATGTTCTCACGTTGTTCAGCGGGGGGCTGGACAGCAGCTATGTGCTCAAGGAATTGGCTGACCGCGGCTGCCGCGTCACGGCCCTGGCGGTGGACGTGGGCGAGGGCGCTGCCGTCAAGGAGCTGCAGGAGATCACCCGCCGCTTTGGTGCCACGCTGCGGGTGGTGGACGCCCGCGAAGAGTTCGCGCTGGACGCGGTGCTGCCCGCCATCCGGGCGCAAGCACGCTACTTGGGGCTCTACCCGATCAGCTCGTCCCTGTCGCGGCCGATTCTGGCGCGCAACGCGGTACGGCTGGCCCATGAGCTGGGCTGCGACGCCATCATCCACACCGCCAACCAGTCCCAGAACAGCCTGCGACGCCTGAACGGCGCCATCGAGCAGCTGGGGTTCTCCGGCTTGTACGGCACACCGTACGAGTTTTCTGCGATGACCCGGGCCGAAAAAATTGACGCGCTGCACGCTGTGGGCATGTCTAAGTTTCAGGCGCGTGGCATCAGCGGCGACGCCAACCTGTGGTGCCGTGAATTCGAGTCCGGCGCACTCGACAACCCCGAGGCCTTCTGGGTGCCCGAGTCGCTGTTCGACTGGACCGCGCCCAGCGAGGCCATTGCCGTTGCGGTGGATTTCAGCATCACCTTTGAACGCGGCGTGCCGGTTGCCATTGACGGCCAATGCCTGCCGCTGCTCAATTTGATTTCGCGCCTGAACCTGCAGGCCGGTGCGTTTGGCGTGGGCCGCTACAGCGGGCTGGAACACCTGGAGCAGGGTGAAAAGGTGCTGGAAGTGCGCGAAGCCCCGGCCGCCACCGTGCTGATGGACGCGTACCGCCACCTGGAAACCGCCACGCTGTCGTTCGAGCTGATCCGCGAAAAAATGACGCAGGAGCAGCTGTGGGTCCGTGAGGCCATCGAAGGCCGCTGGTTTGGCGCGGTGCGGGAGGCCGCTGACAGCTTCATCAGCAGCACCGCCCGGCACGTGACCGGCACCGTGGGCTACCGCTTGCGCCCGGGCGCGGCTGACGTTTGCTCCATCAAGGCTGACAAACCGCTGTACCTGACCGACCGCGACGCCTGGGAGCAAAAAGTGGCCCGCGAACGCGCGCAGATGCAGCTGACGTTGCCCACCAGTCGGCGTGAAGCGGCGTATTCATGAGCCCCGGCAGAACCACCGCCCTCACCGCGCAACAGGCATTAAGTGACGTGTCGGCCCGCTTGCGGTTGGGCCTGGACGGCGTGGGGTATGCCCATGAGTCTGGCCCCGACATGTGCGCCGCCCTGGGCATAGCCTCCGACACCTGGGCTGACTTCAGCGCCTTCTGGCGCGGGCTGACGCTGGACCGTTTCATGGCTGACGGCGGCACCTACCGGCTGCGCCGCTACGGCGCGTTCGAGCTGCAACGGCCCGGCCCCCTGCGCCTGCTGCCGCATGAGGCCTACGAGCAACCCCGGGACATCAACCCTCTCAACGGCGGCGTGCGCCGCGAATTTGACCCGCTGGAGCCCGGCTTTGCCCACCACCCGGTGCTGGAGAAATTCCTCACCACGCTGGCCGATGTGCTGGACGCGGTGGAGCACCAGCCGGTGCGCTGGAACATCCGACTGCACCCCTACCGCATTCGCGCCGACCTCAGCTCGGAAGGCTTGCCCACGCCCGAAGGCCTGCACCGGGACGGCGTGGACTACATCGTCACGCTGATGGTGCACCGCCACAACATTGAGGGCGGTGAAACCATGGTCACCAACGCCGAACGCCAACCTGTGTGGCACCGCACGCTGGCCGACCCGATGGAGCTGCTGGTGGCCAATGACCGGCGCACCCTGCATGCCGTCACGCCGATTGTGGCCGCCGACCCGTTGCAACCCGCCTGCCGCGACGTGCTGGTGATTGCCTTCACCAAACCCCCTGCCCATCAAGAATCAAGCTATGTCCAAACTGTCTGAATCGTCCCTGCCTGTGCCCCGCGTTGCGGGCGCTGTGCCGGTGCCTGTCCACGTGCTCAAGCCCGCGCCCGCGCTGGCCGCCCCCGCCTCACGTTCACGCGCCCCGGTGGGTGTGGCCTCGTTCGGTGTGGCCGAGCTGATGCTGCTGCTGGTGGCGGCCGTGTGGGGCAGCAGTTACGCGTTTGCCAAACAGGCCACACAGCAGCTGCCGGTGCTGGAGTTTCTGGCGTTGCGCTTCGGGCTGACGTTTGTGCTGCTGTTGCCGGCGCTGAAGCCGCTCTTCAACGGGCAGGCCCGCCAGGGTTTGCGGGTGGGCGGGGTGCTGGGGGCCAATTTGCTGGCCGTGTTTGTGTGCGAGACCTTTGGCGTGTCCCTCACCACTGCCAGCAACGCGGCGTTTTTGATCAGCCTGTGCGTGGCCTTCACGCCGCTGGTGGAGTGGTGGATGTTTGGGCAGCGGCCCGCCAACCGGCTGTTCTGGGCGGCGGGGTTGTCGGTGCTGGGCGCGGCGATGCTGTCATTGACGTCGGCCACCGAAGCCGCCGTGGGCTGGGGCGACGCGCTGATGCTGCTGGCCGCCGTGCTGCGTGCGGTGATGGTGTGCCTGACCCGCCGCCTGACGCGCCAGGACGATGGCGTGGGTCAATCGGCCCCTCTGCCTGCGCTGACGCTCACGGCGCTGCAGGCCGGGGTGGTGGCGCTGGGAGCTGGGGCACTGGCCACTGCCGGTCACATCGTGCACGGGCAGCCTTGGCCCGCTTTGCCCACGGGGGCTGCGTTCTGGTGGCCGATGGCGTTTTTGGTGCTGTTTTGCACCGTGTTTGCCTTCTTTGCGCAAAACTACGCCGCTGCCCGCACCTCACCCAGCCGCGTGTCGCTGCTGATGGGCAGCGAGCCGGTGTTTGGCGCGCTGTTTGCCGTGTACTGGCTGGGGGAGGTGGTCAGCGGCTGGGGCTGGCTGGGCGGGCTGCTGATTGTGGTGGCCGCCTGGTGGGTGACGATGCCTCGGGCATCCTCCTCATCATCCGCTCAATCCACGTAGCGCAGCCCGGCTTCGGCCAGTTTGCCGCGCATGTTGTACAGGTCCAGGCCCAGCACACCGGCGGCAAACTGCGCGCGTTTGCTGCCCTCAAGGTTTTCACGCGCCTCGGCGGCGTCCGCCACCTGTTGGGCCAGGTGGGCGGGCACCACCACCACGCCATCGGCGTCGGCCACCACCACGTCACCGGGGTTGACCAGCGCCCCGGCGCACACCACCGGGATATTGACCGAGCCCAGCGTGGCCTTGATGGTGCCTTTAGCGTGAATGGCGCGGGCGAACACCGGGAAGCCCATGGCCTCCAGCTCCTGCACGTCGCGGACACCGCCGTCAATCACCAGGCCGCGCGCGCCACGCGCCTGGAACGAGGTGGCCAGCAGGTCGCCGAAAAAACCGTCGTTGTTGTCGGTGGTGCAGGCAGCGACCACCACGTCGCCGGGTTGCAGCTGCTCGGCGGCGACATGCATCATCCAGTTGTCACCGGGCTGCAGCAGCACCGTGACCGCCGTGCCGCAGCAGCGTGCCGCCGGGTAGACGGGCCGCAGGTAGGGTTTGAGCAGTCCCACGCGGCCCATGGCTTCATGGATGGTGGCCACGCCAAGCCGGGAAAGTTTGGCGACGGCGGCGGGGTCGGCGCGCTGGATGTGGCGGCGCACCACGCCGAGCGTGTTCAAAGGGGGGGCGGTCATGCGGGCAGTCCTGAGGGTTGGGTGGTTGGGCGGGCTTCTAGACGTTGGTTCAGCAGCGGGAACACACGCCGCACATTGCCTTCGTAGATCTGGTGGCGGTCGGCGTCGTTGAGCTGCGGGCAGGCGTCGATGTAGCGGCGGGTGTCGTCGTAGTAATGGCCAGTTTGTGGGTCAATGCCGCGCACCGCGCCGATCATTTCAGAGGCAAACAACACGTTTTTCACCGGGATCACGGTGTTCAGCAGATCAATGCCGGGCTGGTGGTAGACGCAGGTGTCAAAAAAGATGTTGTTCAGCAGGTGCTCTTCGAGCAGCGGGCGTTGAAGCTCTTGCGCCAGGCCCCGAAAGCGCCCCCAGTGATAGGGCACCGCGCCGCCACCGTGCGGGATCAAAAAACGCAGCGTCGGAAAGTCCTTGAACAAATCACTGGTCAGGCACTGCATGAAGGCCGTGGTGTCGGCGTTCAGGTAGTGCGCGCCCGTGGTGTGGAAGCAGGCGTTGCAGCTGGTGCTGACGTGGATCATCGCCGGGATGTCGTACTCGACCATCTTTTCGTAGATCGGGTACCAGTGCCGGTCACTCAGCGGCGGGCTCGTCCAATGGCCGCCCGAAGGGTCCGGGTTCAGGTTGATGCCGACGTTGCCGTACTGCTCCACGCACTTCACCAGTTCGGGGATGCAGGTCGCCGGGTCCACGCCCGGGCTCTGCGGCAGCATGGCGGCGGGAATGAAATGGTCGGGGAAGAGCTCACTGACGCGGAAGCACAGCTCGTTGCAGATGGCGGCCCAGGTGCTGCTGGTGTCGAAGTCGCCGATGTGGTGGGCCATGAAGCTGGCGCGCGGGCTGAAGATGGTCAGGTCGCTGCCGCGCTGCTTCATCAGCTTGAGCTGGTTGCTTTCGATCGACTCGCGCAACTCGTCGTCGCTGATCTTCAGGTCGGCCACGCGGGGTGCGGCGGCCGGGTCCTTCAGGCCTGCGATCTGCTGATTGCGCCAGGCTTCCAGCGCTTTCGGCGCGGTGGTGTAGTGACCGTGGCAGTCGATGATCATGGGGGCTCCGCGTGTCGAATCGCCGGATTCTTGCGTACCATCGCCCATTCATCAATGAGATAGCCCGCATAGCAGCTAGCGCACATTGGCATGCGTTCCTGACCCATGGACCTGAAGCAGCTCGAATACTTCGTGCACGTCGCCGAACTGGGCAGCTTCACCCGTGCTTCGCGCCTTCTGGCCGTCGCGCAGCCGGCGCTGAGCCGCCAGGTGCGCACGCTGGAAGTGGAGCTGCGCCAGCCGCTGTTCGAACGCACCGGCCGCGGTGTGACGCTGACCGAGCCGGGCAAGCGCCTGCTGGCGCATGGTCGTGGCATCCTGCAGCAGGTCGAGCGTGCGCGCACCGACCTCGAAGACCACCGCGGCGCGGCCGTCGGCCGGCTGGTGGTGGCGCTGCCGCCGAGCGTCAGCCGCACGCTGACCGGCCCGCTGATCCGTGCCTTTCGCGAACGCTTCCCGCACGCCACGCTGAGCGTGGTCGAGGGCCTGTCGAGCTACGTCCTCGAATGGCTGGCCATCGGCCGGGTGGACTGCGGCATCGTCTACAACGTCACCCCCTCGCCCGACATCGACCTGCAACCGGTGCTCGACGAAACCCTCTACCTCGTGTCGGCCCGGCGCGCCGGCGGCAAGCTGCTCGGGCCGGCCGTCACGCTGGCCGGCGTGGCCGATACGGCCCTGGTGATTCCCAGCCGGCCGCATTCGATCCGCATGCTGCTCGAAGCCGCGCTGGCCAATGACGGCCGCAAGGCGCGCGTGGCGCTGGAAGTGGAAAGCGTGCCGGCGATGCTCGACCTGGTGCAGCACGATGGCATGCACGCGGTGCTGTCGCTCAACGCGATCCGCGCCAGCGGCCACGAAGCCGCATTCACCGCCCGGCCGATCGGCAAGCCGCCGTTGCAAAGCACGCTTTGGCTCGCCACCTCTGCGCAAAGGCATCGCGGGCCGCTGATCGATCAGTCCGCCGAACTGCTGCGCGAACTGCTGCTGAGGCTGTGGGCATGAGCCCGCCGGGCCGCCCCCAGGGCGAATTCCGCAGTGCGCAGCACGAAGGCACTCCAATGAACGAGTCGGCTGAGGACATCGGTGACATCGAGCGCTTCTTCGCGCTGCTGGCCCAGGCCGTAGACGCGGGCACGCTGGTCAAGCTGGTGCTGTCACGCCACCACGGCGAGCCGGCCGACCTGCAGCGCATCGACGCCCGCCCGCTGCTGCTGCGCGGCGCCCCGGCGCTCGGCCTGACCTACCACCACAGCACGCGCGACGTGGCGCGCAACCTGGCGCCCGACGAAGCGCTACCGCTGCTGCGCACGCTGGTGGGCGCCAGCGGCTTCCGAAGTGCCCACCTGCTGACGACGGGGCAGGATGCCGAACTGATGCTGAGCAAGCGTGGCCGCGCTGCCTTGCGGCTGGGCGCCGCTGAGCGCACGGCGGTGCCGACGCAGGCGCACGATCGCGCGAAGCAGCGCCACGTCGAACTGACGCGGCCTTTTCTCACCGCCCTCGGCGTGACAACTCCGCAGCACACGCTGGTGCCTGCGATGGCGCGCAAGTGGAAGCAGATCGACAAGTTCGTCGAAGTGTTCAGCGCGGCCTTCGCAGCCTCGCCGCTGGCCAGCGGAACCGAGCCCCTGAGCGTGGTCGATTTCGGCTCGGGCAAGGGCTACCTGACGTTTGCCGTACACGACCACCTGACGCACACGCGCGCCCATTCTGCACAGGTCACAGGGATCGAACTCCGGCCCGACATGGTGAAGCTCGGCAACGACGCTGCAGCCGCGCTCGGCCTGAAGGGCCTGAGCTTCGAGCAAGGCGACATCAGCCGCCACGGCAGCGGCGCACTCGACGCGATGGACGTGATGATCGCGCTGCACGCCTGCGACACCGCCACCGACCACGCGCTGAACCTCGGCATCCGCGCCGGCGCCTCAGTGCTGATGTGCTCGCCGTGCTGCCACAAGCAGAT
>JBJXEI010000059.1:0-7266 GCA_046154065.1 Polaromonas sp.
TACTCGCCTCGGTGATCTTGTAGCAGTCTCACCGCTCGCTCACGGACCTCGGGTGAAAACTTGTTTGTCTTGTTCATGACTCAATCCTCTCAGAGAAAAGAGCCTCCTCAAAATACGGGGCGATTCATTTCGGTGCGCCGCCGATAGTAGGTGGCATCGCTGTTGAAGAACTGCTTCATATCCCGACCCGTGAGCCACAGCGCAATCAACATCTTATGGCCGGCATTTGCAGTCGCCAAAAGCTGTTCCTGAAAATGAATCGGAGGAAGATCAGCAAGAGGTATGCTTCCCACCACTTTGCGGTGTAGTTCGCGTGCCGTTTCCGGTGTCCAATGCACACCCCTATTCAGCAAATTCTTAGGACTGTTCAGCGCCAGTTTTGAGCGCGTTTCGATACGGATACCCTGCGCCAGCACCTCGTCCATCATTCGGCCAAATTCAAGGCTTGTGCCAAAGCGCCCAAAGTCCATCGGCATATTGCCCAAGAGCTTGATTTTGTGCTTCTCAAGGTCATCCATAAAGTAGTGATGTTTGTCGTACATCAGCACTTTGGTGTACTGTGAATTCGGCCACAAGCGAACACCAATCCCCTGCTCGATGGGCACCGCTTGAAGGGAAGCATTGCCGTGCCGTCGTATGTTGTCACACAGTGGCCCGATCAACTCGTGAGGCATGCGGTATTGCTCCGCAACGTGCACCTCGTGAACGTCGTATTCTCCGGTGGAAATGGCCTCTTTAACGGAGGCTGGGCACGCCACGCCCAACGTCTCAAAAACCAGCAATACGCTTGCTTCAACCAACGGTTGGAAGTCATTGCTGCCCATGCCGTTGTGACCTTGCAGAAACTGGGCTGGTGAACCACTGAATCGCATCCGTTTTTTCGAGGTCTCAACTCGTGCTCGAAACGATGGTGCCTCAGCATCTACACAAACTTTGACCTCAGTAAACGACTTCGATTCCGCCCCACTTGGCTGCTTGGTAGTGAATTCTTTGCCAAGTGGTGGAAAGTCGTCTCCACGTATGGTTATGTTTATATGGTCAATCATGGCTTATCTATGCCTGTAGTTAATATGAGAGTAATAGCTATAGCTCTACTTCGCACACGGCACCGCGCATGACCGTCAGCGTGCTTATGGCTGCGAGTGCGTGCATCGGCGCGTGTGCTAGTGTTTGCACGGCTGCATCAAGTCGTTTTCATGCAACTTTCAGCCAGCGGCCTACGGTGGTGCGATCAACATCCAGTTCTGCTGCGACCTCGATGTTGGTTTTTCCCTGTTGATGCAGCTTGATGGCTTTAGCGATCTTGGGGTCTTTGTGTGTGCCTTGCTTGTACTCCCACGTCAAAACACCGTCTTCGCCTTGTCGCATGGTCACTGCGATAGGCTCGATCTGGTCACTGGCGAGGTGCCGCGCTTTTTCCCAGACCAAACTGAACCGGAGCGCGCCATCTTTGGGAGATTGTTTGTCGGGCAACAGGTTGATTGACCAGTCAAGGGCATCTTCGTGCTTGCTGCTGCCCCGCTGCTTACCCGCCTTGCCGGAATGGTGAATGACGATGACAGTACGACCAGCGCGTTTGTGCCTTAGCATCCAGCGCATAAAAGGTGCCCATGCTTCGGCTGTTTCACGGCCATCACTGCTCCAGGCTGAATAGTTGTCAACGAACAAAACGTCCCAGTCGATGCCGAGCATCTTGTCGATGAGTTTTTGCCCTTCTGAGGTATTGATAGATGGCAGCAAGTCGGTGAATGATTCGGGGGTAAAGACTTTCAAGTTTGCTGGAGGTTCAACGCCCAAGCTCTCGCAGATTTGACGTGTCCTTTTTTGAAACGTCACAAGGTCCATTTCGCCGTCAAGGTAGATCACCCGACGGGCGTTCTTTGGCTTGTTTCCCAAGAATTCCGCGCATGTGGCGATGGAAATGGCAAGACCCATTGCTTCCCACGTTTTGCCACCACCACGTTCCCCATACATCATGCCTGTTTGGTTAGACTGAATGAGAGGCCCCCAATGCTTTTTGCGGGTAGGAATGGATAGCTTGACCAGTTCATTTGCGGGGATCAAAGTCATACGTTCGCATGGCTGAAAGTGACCTTCGTTTGCGCCGGAAGCTGTGGCATTTTGCTGTTTGGCTGCGATGCCGGTCTTAGTGCCTTTTGAGGCAGATAGTCGATTCGTTTTCATTGAGTTTCCTTTTTGGGCGTGGCACTTCTATGGCCACCCCCATGCTGTTGATATATCGACTATTTACAGCCCGGCCTCTGCCATATTGTTTTCAGAATCTACCGTTACCACGGGTTGCTGCGGGCGGCAGGTGATGTGAATTTGGCGTGTGGAGCGGTTGTCGAGTTCAACGTACTTGCCTGCAACCACAATGTCAATGCCGCCGTCTGTTGAGTGGACGTACTCGTTAGCTGCTGCATTGATGTACTTCGCACCCTTGAGGTTGCCGCGTGTGGCAGTGGCCATGATGTTTTCCTTGTAGTGCTTGCCGAATTTATCGAGCAGGTAAGGTGCGGTGAGATAGCAGCGTTTCAGCGCCGCTTCGGCCTCGTCCGACATGTACACATGGTCAGGATCAATTACCATCACATTGGCAACCAGTCCGTCAAAGGCAATGCGTGTTTTCAGCGACTTATGCAATGACAGGGACTTGTCGGCTTTGATGGCGCTGAGGTCAAAGGGCTTCAAAGTTTGCGCCGCTGGCGTCACCAACGGATTTGACGAGTTACTGTTCGCGTTGATCGTTGCGTGGGTGGACTGAGTAGGTGTTGTATTCAAAAAATTGGACATGAGTTCTCCTATGCCACAGCCCAAAATGGCGTGGCTTGAAATTACGAAATTGTTTGTTTTGAGCTTTTGAAGCTCTGAGGGTTATGGAGTGGCTATGACATCAGCGATCCTCCATTCCGAATAGCGGTCGCGCTTGATAGGTTTAGGGAAACTCTCTTCAGCAATCCTTCGATACAAAGTTGCGCGAGACCAACCTTTGACGGCGCAGACGACCGACTTTTTCACCTTGCAATCTATCCCCGCACGATGAAGTGCGAGTGCTGCTTCGAGTTCAACTGTCACGCGAGTGGCGATTTCACGTTGACGTCCCAGTTTTTTGACTACTGGTTGATTAACAGTTCCTGAATCAGACTTGGCCGAAATATCACCTTTTAAGGCTGAAGCAGCCGCGATAGGTGGCGTTTTTTTTCTCGACAAAGCGGCAGAGACTGGGCACTTTTCGTTGACGGCATCCATAATGGAAAGCGCCTTCAACCCACCACTGCTGTTGGATACATGCGAGAGGTACACCGCTACCGCCTTGAGTCGTATTGAGGCAGCTTTTCGCGGTAAACTGACTGTGAGGATGGGTGACACTGATTTCTCCTTGTGGCTGCTTTTGGCAATGCCTCAATTGTGAAATTCAAGGTCAGTTTTTCCTACCCACGCAGTTTGGCTCTGCAAGTAGGTGGGTAAACCTTCGTGTTCCGACGAAGTTTGGTTACGTGTCACTGTCTGCCGTTATGCGCAGACGGCGCTTGCTTACGTCTTCAGTTGAAGAAAGCGGCGATAATTGAGGGTATGCACCAGTACCCTCTAACCCATCCATGTGTCTCAAGAAAGCTCACCGATTTTTCGGTGGTTTTGACGGTATTTTTCGGGTGCTCTGAAAAATTCTCTTTTGTGTCAAGCACTTACAAGAAGGCAGACACAATCGCGCGCTACGTGGAGCGCATGCTCAACGGCGCACCGCTGCCCACTTCCCTGCTTTCAACCCACACCCCTTTATGACCACTGTAATTTCCCCCGTTGAAGACATCGTTGCCGACATGCGCGCTGGCCGCATGGTCATTCTGGTTGACGAAGAAGACCGTGAAAACGAAGGCGACCTGGTTCTGGCCGCGGACCATGTCACCGCCGAAGCCATCAACTTCATGGCCCGTTTCGGCCGTGGCCTGATTTGCCTGACGCTGACGCGCGAGCGCTGTGAGCGCCTGCAACTGCCGCCCATGGCCACCCGCAACGGCGGCAAGTTTTCCACCGCCTTCACCGTGTCGATCGAGGCGGCCGAAGGTGTGACCACCGGCATTTCAGCAGCCGACCGGGCGCAAACCGTGCGCGCTGCCGTGGCACCCAACGCCCAAGCCAGCGACCTGGTGCAACCCGGCCACATCTTCCCTTTACAAGCCGTGGATGGTGGCGTGCTGATGCGCGCTGGCCACACCGAAGCCGGCTGTGACCTGGCCGGTATGGCGGGCTGCTCCCCCGCTGCCGTGATCTGCGAGATCATGAACGACGATGGCACCATGGCCCGTCTGCCTGATTTGCGCCTGTTTGCAGCCGAGCACGGCCTGAAAATTGGCACCATTGCCGACCTGATCGAGCACCGCAGCCGCCACGACTCATTGATTGAGAAAATCGGCAGCCGAAGCCTGCAGACTCTGTTTGGTGAATTCACCGCGCATGCCTTCCGCGACAAAACCAGTCAGGGACTGCACCTGGCCCTGGTCAAAGGCGAATGGCAGCCTGACGATGTGGTGGCCGCACGCGTGCATGAGCCGCTGTCTGTGCTGGACGCCCTGGAAGTGGGCCGCTCCATGCACTCCTGGAGCCTGGACGAAAGCCTGCGCCACGTGGCCGATGCCGGCCAGGGTGTGGTCGTGCTGCTCAATTGTGGGGAAAGTGGCGCGCAGCTGCTGGCCCAGTTTGAAGGTACAGCGCGTGCCAGCCAGGCGCCGGAACGCGGCCGCATGGACCTGCGCACCTATGGCGTGGGCGCACAAATCCTGCTGGCCTGCGGCGTGCAAAAAATGAAGCTGATGGGCAACCCGCGCCGCATGCCCAGCATGATGGGCTACGGGCTGGAAACCGTGGGCTACATCACCAAAGACACTGTTCAATCGACCTGACCCCGTCAACCAAACCCTCCAACTCAAGAAAGAAAAACCATGTTTGGTGCAGACAAAGGCGTGGCCGACAAGCTGGACGGCAAAAAATTAGCCATCGGTATCGTGCAGGCCCGTTTCAACGAAAGTGTGACCAACGCACTGGCTGAGGCCTGCAAAAGCGAGCTGATGCTGCTGGGCGTTGAAGAAAAAAACATCCTGCACATCAAGGTGCCCGGCGCACTTGAAGTGCCTGTGGCACTGCAGGCACTGGCTGAAAACGACAAATACGACGCGCTGATTGCGCTGGGTTGCATCATCCGGGGTGAGACCTACCACTTCGAGCTGGTCGCCAACGAAAGCGGCTCGGCCGTTACCCGCCTGGGACTGGACTACCAGTTGCCGATTGCCAACGCCATTTTGACGACTGAAAACATGGCGCAAGCCATTGCCCGCCAGGACGAAAAAGGCCGCGACGCCGCGCGCGTGGCTATCGAGATGGCCAACCTGCTCCACGAGATCAGCTGATTTTTCGGCTTTTTGTTTTTTAATTTCCCCCTCACTGGCGCGCCATGGCTGAACTTCCTGTCAAAACTCTCAAACTCAAGCGCCCGCCGCAAACCCGCACCGGCCTGACCGACACCGGCGCCAAAAAAGCCGCTGACAAGTCCCCGCGCACCCGCTCGCGTGAATTCGCCATGCAGGCGCTCTACCAGTTTCTGGTCGGCCGCAACGACGCCGCCTCCATCGACGTGTTCACCCGTGACCTAGTCGGTTTTCACAAGGCTGACTCCGCCCACTACGACGCGCTGCTGCACGGCTGCATTGAGCAGGCGCAAGCGCTGGACGACCTGATCTTGCCGATGCTGGACCGCCCCATGGCCGAGATTTCCCCCATCGAGCATTCGGTGCTGTGGATAGGCGCCTACGAATTCAAACACTGCATGGACGTGCCCTGGCGCGTGGTGATCAACGAATGCATCGAGCTCGCCAAAGGCTTTGGCGGCACCGACGGCCACAAGTACGTCAACGGCGTGCTGAACAAGCTGGCCCCGACACTGCGCGCCGCTGAAGTCGCCGCCGACCAGAGCCGCACGCGCTGAGCCTAGCCCCGTGAAGATCGCGACCCGCGCCCAGCGCATTGAACCGTTTTACGTGATGGAGGTGGCCAAGGCCGCGTCCACCATGGCGCAAACCCTGGCGGCCACGGATTCACCGATGATCTTTTTGAACATCGGTGAGCCCGACTTCACCGCGCCGCCGCTGGTGCAGGCCGCTGCCGCCCGCGCCATTGCCGACGGTTGCACGCAGTACACCCAGGCCACCGGCCTGCCCGCCCTGCGCGAGTGCCTGAGCGACTGGTACCGCACCCGGTTCAACGCCGACGTCAGCCCCAACCGCATCATCATCACCGCCGGGGCCTCGGCCGCACTGCAGTTGGCCTGCCTGGCCCTGATTGAAGCGGGCGACGAGGTGCTGATGCCCGACCCCAGCTACCCCTGCAACCGTCACTTCGTCACCGCTGCCGATGGCCGCGCGGTGCTGATTCCCACCACCGCGCAGGAGCGCTTTCAGCTCAGTGCCGACAAAGTGGCATCGGCTTGGAATGCCAAAACCCGCGGCGAAAACTGTGGAAAAACCCGTGGCGTTTTGCTCGCCACTCCGTCCAACCCCACAGGCACCAGCATCCACCCTGATGAGCTGCGCCGTATCCACAATGTTGTTACCCAACGCGGCGGCATCACCTTGGTCGATGAAATCTACCTGGGCCTGAGTTTTGACAGCGCTTATGGCCAAACCGCCCTGGCCATCGACGACCAGATCATCAGCATCAACAGCTTCTCCAAATACTTCCAAATGACCGGTTGGCGGCTAGGCTGGCTAGTGCTGCCCGAGGCATTGGTGCCGGTGGTTGAGCGGCTGGCGCAAAACCTCTACATCTGCCCCAGCACCATTGCCCAGCACGCCGCGCTGGCGTGTTTTGAAGCCGAATCGCTGGCCGAGTACGAGCGCCGCCGCGGTGCGTTCAAAGCGCGGCGCGATTACTTGGTGCCTGCGCTCAATGGCCTGGGCCTCACAGTGCCGGTCATGCCCGACGGCGCGTTTTATGCCTGGGCCGACTGCAGCGCCGCCTGCGCGCAACTCGGCGTGCCGAGCAGTTGGGAATTTGTGTTTGAGGCCATGCAAAAAGCCCGCATCGCGATTGCGCCTGGGCGCGATTTTGGCCATGCCGATACCGGGCGGTTTGTGCGCTTTTCGACCGCCAGCAGCATGGCGCATTTGCAAGAAGCGGTAGCGCGGCTCGGCGTGCTGCTGGCGCAAGGGCCGGGCCGCTGATGCAGCCGAAACCAGCCGCATTCAGCTTCCCGGTGCGGGTGTATTGGGAAGA
>JBJXEI010000060.1:0-5802 GCA_046154065.1 Polaromonas sp.
CGTTGGCCGCAAACGCGATGCTGTACTGCCGTGGGCTCAGGCCGTAGTGGTCAATCAACACAAAGGACGAGTTGGCCAGGTAGGCAAAAAAGCTGGAGATGCCAAACGCCCCGATGAACACCAGCCCGAGGAAGTGGCGGTCACGAAGCAACACGCCATAGCCTTGCAGGGCGCTGCGTACGCTGCTGTTGGCACGTTCGGCCACCGGGCGGGTTTCACGCAGGCTGGTCGCCAGCAGCACCAGGCCTAGCGCGGCCGCTACGGTCACCGCCCAGAACACGCTGCGCCAGCCCAGGGATTCGATCAGCAGGCTGCCCGCCAGCGGCGCCAGAATGGGCGACACGCTGAACACCAGCATCAGCAGCGACATCAGCCGCGCCGCGTCATGGCCGGTGTGCAGGTCACGCACCACCGCGCGCGGAATCACCATGCCGGCGCTGGCCCCCAGGCCCTGAATGAAACGCAGCACCACCAGCGTTCGGATGTCAGGCGCCAGCGCACAGCCAATGCTACCCGCCCCAAACAACAGCAGACCGAAGACCAGTGGTGGTTTGCGGCCCAGCATGTCGGACAGCGGGCCGTAGATCAACTGGCCCACCCCGAGCGAGATGAAAAAGGCCATCAGGCTGGCCTGAACCGCCGGCATCGACGCCCCCAAACTCTGCCCGATGGAGGGCAGGGCGGGCAAGTACATGTCAATGGCAAACGGCCCGATGGCCGACAGAAGACCGAGCACCAGCGCGGCTTTGAGGAAGTCTGATTTCATGGTGAGGGTGCGGGGAGGGGGGCCACTGCGAACAGCCCCAAGCATGACAAAAAACAGCGCTGGTGGGCGCTGTGCGGGATGTCTCGTCGTTTTTTTAGGGGGGTAGCGAACACGAAGCGCACCAGAGGCTGTCTGGTTGTTCATGGGCCACCTTCAATGGTGGCGGAAGCTGTGAGATTCGAACTCACGGAGGACTCGCATCCTCGGCAGTTTTCAAGACTGCTGCATTCAACCGCTCTGCCAAGCTTCCGGGAGGCGTAGTTTAACCGCAGGGGAGCGGCCTTCTGCCGGGGCGGGTAAAAATTAGGTTTCACGCATGGGTCAACATGCCTTTGGTTTCGATGAACGCCACCACTTCGGCCAGCCCGGCCTTGGTTTTCAGGTTGGTCATCACGAAGGGTTTGAGGCCCTTGGCGGTGGTGCGCATGCGGGTGGTATCCGCGTGCATCACGTCCAGGTTGGCCCCCACGTACGGGGCCAGGTCGGTTTTGTTGATGACAAACAGATCACTTTTGGTGATGCCGGGGCCGCCCTTGCGGGGGATTTTTTCACCGGCGGCCACGTCAATGACGTAGATCGTCAAGTCGCTCAGCTCGGGGCTGAAGGTGGCAGCCAGGTTGTCACCGCCGGACTCGATGAACACGATGTCGGCATTGGGGTGTTCGACCAGCATGCGGTCAATGGCTTCGAGGTTGATCGAGCAGTCTTCCCGGATGGCCGTGTGCGGGCAGCCTCCGGTTTCCACCCCCATGATGCGTTCGGCCTCCAGCGCGCCGCTCACGGTCAGGATGCGCTGGTCTTCCTTGGTGTAGATGTCGTTGGTGATCGCCACCAGGTCGTACTGGTCACGCATGGCCTTGCAGAGCATCTCTAACAGCGTGGTTTTGCCGGAGCCGACCGGCCCGCCGATGCCGACGCGCAGCGGCGGGAGTTTTTTGGTGCGGTTCGGGATGTGGTGCAGTGGTGAGTGGGTGGTCATGATCGGAACAGTCGGGAGTATTGGGTTTCGTGTTGGGCGGACAGGATGGCGAGCATGGGGGAAAACGCCTGGCGTTCGTCCTCTTGCAGGCCGATGGCCACCGCCACGGCGGGCGGGATTTCACGGGCCAGCCGGGCCAGGATGCGCTGGCCCGCGCTTTGGCCCAGGGGCACGGATTTGAGCGAGGCCTGCACCATGTTTTCAGCCCAGCCAAAAGCGTAGGCCAGCAGGCAGTCATGGACACTGGCGTCCAGTGCAGAGGCCGCCAGCGCAAACGCCAGCGGGTAGGTGGGGGGCAGCTGGGCGCAGGCGGCCAGCAGGGCCGGGTCGCTGCCGTCGTGGTTGCGCAGCCAGTCGGTCAACGAGCGGCCCATTTGTTCGGCCTGGGCGCGCAGCTCGCTGGTTTCACGCGTGTGCAGCACCCAGTCGTTGAGCCGACGCACTTTGTCCAGGTCGCGCGTGCGCCAGGCCTCGATGGCTTGCGCCAGCACGGCCAGGTCGCTGCGCGCCAGGCTCAGGTGCAATTGATCGGACAGCCAGTCAGATGCTATGGATTCCGTAGCGACACCGGCATATTCAACGCTGGCCTCAAGCCCTTCTGAGTAAGAAAATCCACCAACAGGCAGCGCGGGTGACGCCAGCCAGATCAACTGCAACAGGCTGGCCGATGGCAGCGCTGGGGTGGCGGACATGCGGCGGCGAGCCTAGTGGCTGTGCGGTTTGTGGCGGTGAAGCTGGATCACCACCGGCTGCGGGGCGGGCGCAGGGCCTTCGGCGTGGGTCGTGGGGTTGTGGTGGTCGTGGCCATGGTTGCAATTCGGGCCGTGGACGTGCGGGGCTGGGGTCGGGGCTGGTGGTGTGCTGGCCGCCGGTGGGTGTTCATGGGCGTGGCCCCCTGCGCTGTACGCGCCGCTTTCAGGCTCAAACGCCTCGTCAACCTGGTTCACGATCAGGTGCATGGCCCGCAGCAGGTCGGCCAGCACATGGTCGGGCTCGATTTTCAGGTGGTCGGGTTTCAGCTCAATCGGGACGTGGCGGTTGCCCAGGTGGTAGGCGGCGCGCAGCAGGTCAAACGGCGTGCCGTGCGCGCTGCAGTGGGTGATACGCAGCACGGTTTGCGGCGCGGCGATGACCCGCACCATCGAGCCATCTTCGGCCAGCAGCACATCGCCCCCACGCACCACGCTGCCACGCGGCAAAAACACGCCCATCGTGCGGCCCAGCGAGTCGGTGGCGTCAAAACGGCTTTTTTGCCGGGTGTCCCAGTCGAGCTCCAGCGTGGCGGCGCGTTTGATGAGCACCGGGGCCAGGCCAGCGCCTTGGGCAATCACTTTGGAAATCTGGATCATGTGCAGTCAATCTCAACGGGTCAAACGACCATTAAAACAGGAAGTAACGTTGCGCCATCGGCAGGCTGGTGGCGGGTTCGCAGGTCAGCAGCTGGCCGTCGGCGCGCACGGCGTAGGTCTGGGCGTCAATCTCCATGGTCGGCAGGTAGGCGTTGTGCACCATGTGCTGCTTTTGAATGCCGCGGACGTTTTGGATGGCGCTCAGGGTTTTGGCCAGTCCAAACTGGTCTTTGATGCCCGCATTCAGCCCGGCTTTTGAGACGAAGGTCAGCGACCCGCGTGTCACTGCACCGCCAAACGCGCCAAACATCGGCCGGTAGTGCACCGGCTGCGGGGTGGGAATCGACGCGTTCGGGTCGCCCATTGCGGCCATGGCGATGAAGCCGCCTTTCAGGATGATGGACGGTTTGACGCCAAAAAACGCCGGCCGCCACACCACCAGGTCCGCCCATTTGCCGACTTCGACGGAACCGACCTCGTGCGAGATGCCGTGCGCAATGGCCGGGTTGATGGTGTATTTGCTGATGTAGCGTTTGACGCGGAAGTTGTCGTGGCGGTCCGTGGCCATGCCATTCGGGTCGGCCAGATGGCTGCGCTGCTGCTTCATCTTGTGCGCGGTTTGCCAGGTGCGGATGATGACTTCCCCGACGCGGCCCATGGCCTGGCTGTCGCTGCTCATCATGCTGATGGCGCCCATGTCGTGCAGCACGTCTTCGGCGGCGATGGTTTCCTTCCTGATGCGGCTTTCGGCAAAGGCCAGGTCTTCGGCGATCGAGGCGTCCAGGTGGTGGCACACCATCAGCATGTCGACGTGCTCGTCCAGCGTGTTGACGGTGTAGGGCATGGTCGGGTTGGTGCTGGACGGCAGGAAGTTGGCCTGGCCCACCACCCGCAGAATGTCGGGCGCATGCCCGCCGCCGGCGCCTTCGGTGTGAAAGGCGCAGAGCGTGCGGCCCTTGGTCGCCGCGATGGTGTCTTCGACAAAACCCGACTCGTTGAGCGTGTCGCTGTGGATGGCGACCTGGGTGTCCGTTTCGTCGGCCACGTCCAGGCAGTTGCTGATGGCGGCGGGGGTGGTGCCCCAGTCTTCGTGCAGCTTCAGGCCGATGACGCCGGCGTTGATCTGCTCATGCAGCGCGCCGGGCAGGCTGGCGTTGCCCTTGCCCAGAAAACCGAGGTTCATCGGGAAGGCGTCGGCCGCCTGCAGCATGCGGGCTATGTTCCACGGGCCCGGTGTGCAGGTGGTGGCAAAGGTGCCGGTGGCCGGGCCGGTGCCGCCGCCCAGCATGGTGGTGATGCCGCTGGCCAGGGCCTCGTCGATTTGCTGCGGGCAGATGAAGTGGATGTGCGAGTCGATGCCGCCGGTGGTGACGATCATGCCTTCGCAGCTGATGACTTCGGTGCCGGGGCCAATGATGATCTCGACGCCGGGTTGTACGTCCGGGTTGCCGGCCTTGCCGATGGCCACGATGCGCCCGGCTTTCAAGCCAATGTCGGCCTTGACAATGCCCCAGTGGTCGATGATGAGGGCGTTGGTCATGACCGTGTCCACCGCGCCTTCGGCATTGGTGCGTTGGGACTGCGCCATGCCGTCACGGATTGTTTTGCCGCCGCCAAACTTGACCTCTTCGCCGTAGCTGCCAGCGCGCAGGGTGTAGTCGGCCTCGACCTCGATCATCAGGTCGGTGTCGGCCAGCCGCAGCCGGTCACCGACGGTGGGGCCAAACATCTCGGCGTAGGCGCGTCTTCCTATCGTGGCCATCAGAGGACTCCTTGCACTGAACCGCGAAAGCCGTAGATTTTTCTGTCGCCGGCAAAGTCCACCAGCTCCACCGTGCGCTGCTGGCCCGGCTCGAACCGCACGGCCGTGCCGGACGCGATGTTCAGCCGCATGCCGTGCGCGGCCGTGCGGTCAAAACCCAGGGCGGCGTTGGTTTCGGCAAAGTGGTAGTGCGAGCCGACCTGGATGGGGCGGTCGGCGGTGTTGCTCACCCGCAGGGTGGTGGTGCGGCGGCCGGTGTTGAGGGGATGGTCTGCGCCGTCGGTGATGAGTTCGCCCGGGGTCATGGGTAGGCCTTATTTTTTCTGGCTCAGCCACACGGCTGCGGCCGTCAGCACGGCGACCGCCACAAAGCCCAAGCTGTCGCTGGGGTGCCAGTGGCTGCCCAGCAAGCCATGCCCGTCATGGGCCAAAGCGCCACTGGCCCAGGTCAATAGTGCGCTGGTTGCTATGAATTGAAGAGCAATCGTTTTGTTCATGGTGGGCGTGCCGTCAGGCGGTTTAGACAATCGGCTGGTGGACGGTGACCAGCTTGGTGCCGTCCGGAAAGGTGGCCTCGACCTGGATGTCGGGAATCATCTCGGCGATGCCGTCCATCACGTCGGCGCGGCTGAGGATGGTGCGGCCGTGGCTCATCAGTTGGGCCACGGTTTTGCCGTCGCGCGCGCCTTCCATCACGGCGGCGCTGATGAGGGCCACGGCTTCAGGGTAGTTGAGCTTCAGGCCGCGTGCCTGGCGGCGCTCGGCGAGCAGGGCGGCCGTGAAGATCAGCAGCTTGTCTTTTTCGCGCGGGGTCAGTTCCATCGGCTTGTTTTCCGGGCTGCGGGTAAGGCAAAAACGGTTGATCGGGGCTGTTCGGGGTGGCTCCGATCAAGGGGCCACGGACTGTCGCTGGTCGCCTCGACCGATTGAACGGGTTCAGCAAGAA
>JBJXEI010000061.1:0-10045 GCA_046154065.1 Polaromonas sp.
ATCAGCTGGATGTACTGCCGCATGATGGGCCCCGACGGTTTGACCCAGGCCACCGAAATCGCCATCCTCAGTGCCAACTACATCAGCGCCCGGCTGGCTGGCCACTTCCCCACGCTGTACGCCAGCCGCACTGAAGAAGGACGCGGCCACGTCGCGCACGAATGCATTCTGGACCTGCGCCCCCTGAAGAGCACCAGCGGCGTGACCGCCGAAGATGTGGCCAAACGCCTGATGGACTACGGCTTTCACGCCCCCACTCTCAGCTTCCCCGTGCCCGGCACGCTGATGGTCGAGCCCACCGAAAGCGAGTCGTTAGCAGAGCTGGACCGCTTCGCCAACGCCATGATCGCCATCCGCGCCGAAATCGCCCAGATCGAGTCCGGCCACTGGCCCCAGGACAACAACCCCTTGAGAAACGCCCCACACACCGCCGCCAGCGTCATCGCCACCGACTGGCCCCACCCCTATTCCCGAGAAGTCGCCGCCTTCCCGCTGCCCGCGCTGAAACACCACAAATACTGGCCCACGACCGGGCGGGTGGACAACGTCTGGGGGGACCGGAATTTGAGTTGCAGTTGTGTGCCGGTGGGGGAGTATGTTTGACAGGGCGGTCGCATTAAGCCCCAGCACTTTTTGAAAAGCGCATCAGTTTTTTAGGCTGTGACCTTGCCCGGGAACGGCGTAAGTGTCTGCTTGTCCAATTTACACAGGGACTTTGCAAGCGCACAGATAGCTATAAAAAGCGCGGCCAGTTAATTGGCACTTCATGGCTTGATGATCAGTTCAAACTTATGCCGAACCGCTCCTTCAGCCGATCAACTGTGATGCGCCATTTGGGTGTGGTCGGCTTGCAGACGGTGTTCTGATTGCCGAAAAAACCAATTTCCTTCACGGCTTGGTCCAGTGGCACCACCTGCAGCCAGTCCACTGCCACAAACCACTCGCTTCGCTCAGGATCACCCAAAAACTCACGGTGGTAGCTAGCTTCGGTCAAGACGTCCAGCATCGGAGCGTCGCCGTTGATCTCAACGATTTTGAAGTCTGCCCCTCGCACAGCATGACTCGTAACGCGGCCAACGCCCACATAGCCCGTGTTGGGCACATTCACCCACACACGGTCACCTGGCTTCAGTAACTGCAGCGTACGGCTGTACCAAGCACCGCCGCCGCCACAAATAAAGCCATATTTCATCGCCTCGGTCCAAGAACGCCTGATACCGTGACCAAAGGACACGTAGAACTCCCCATTCCAAGGTTCCGACCCACTGTCAGCGGGGGGCGTCACGTTTGCTTGCGTCTGCACAGGGTCCAACAGCCAAGCACGGCTAAGCAACTGGTCTGAACCGTGGGCAAACACCTGAAAGCACAGCACATTGATGGCAATATCCCGCTTGTTGAGATAAGCCACGATACGTTCTGTGCTGTCATCCAGCTGAGCAGCAACGATGACAATCTGATGAGCTTGATTGAGCGTGTCTTCGTCCAGGGCTTGGCCAAACCGAAGTTTGAAGTCATCTGACAAACTCTGTCCCGACTTGAAACGGCGGTAGATAGCAGATATTTCTTCCGCTTGAAGCTCTTCTACCCAACTGGCATAGTCCAGCGCCTGGGCTACCACGTCGCGCGGCGTACGGTCACGCTTGAGCTCAATGAGTACCAGCGAGCCATCCGGCGCGATGGCCAACAGATCAATGATGCCGCCCTGCCCCGTCCGCTCCTGGCGGCCAATGAGCATCCATGCGTCTGACAGCAGAAATGGCTGCGCGACGATCATGTCTTCCAGCAGCTTTTCGCTGGGCAATACTGCCTCGGGCAGTTGCGTGGGTTGGGCGGTGACTTTCCAGAGTGCAGTGCGGATGGGCATAATATTTTCCTTCTATGCCCAGTAAGGCAAATACTCAGCAAACTTGTTCCCGCTGCCAGCGTCTTTGCGTTTAATTCGACCAGCAGCGACTGCATCACCAATCAGATTCGTAATCTGGTTGCGGTGCTTTTCATGCAGTTTGAACCGCTCGCGCAGACTAGTGTTGGTCAACGTACCGCTCGACAAATACTGCAGCATCGCATGTTGATAGCAAGCCTCAATGCGTTCCGTTTGCGACATCTCAGAAAACTTGCGCGGCGCGTATAACGTGACGCGAAACGCATTCTCTTGCAAGGTAAATACTAGTGGAGGGAGCCCGAATAGCTCAATCGCCCTCACCACCTTTTGAAACCCGGTGCCCCGCTCCTCGCAAATGCGATAGCGACGAAATGAATATGCCAGCTGTTCATTTCGAGATTCAGGCGTGGTTCCGATCAGCCGGTCAGGCCGCTTGCCGGGTAACAAGGTTCCGGGGTTGGTGACCTCGATTCGATCATCATAAATTTCAATCATCGGCCCGGCGCCTGATACTGTGAAATCCTGATGAATGAGCGCATTGGCAACCAACTCACGCAGGGCGATTTCGGGATAAACGCTGACCTTAGTGCGAAGCGACTGTTGAATCACCTCGGAGTGAGGCAGCGAACGCTTCAAATAGCCAATCAAACCCTCAAAGCCTACGGCATAACCCTTATGCCCAGGCAACTCGTCAATCGTGTCCACCTTATTCGTCCCGCGATAGCGGATGACGCGTATGCGTTTGCGCTCAAGCGTTCCAAAGTCATCCAGCTTGCGAGCGGCAGCTATGGCACCAAAGTTGGTCACATAAAAGCCCCGACCGTCCGCAACAGCCAAACCCTCAACGAGCAACCATTCGCCCAGATTGCTCAATTCACTAGGCAAAGGGCGCTCCAGCAGCTTGGCGATCGTTGCAACGTCCAGCCTATCCAGCACTTCATCCAGCGTCAGCAAAGACGATGCACGTAACTGTTCCCAGCGTGGAGTAGCGCTATTGAGCATTAAGGCGCCGACTTCCTGACGCGAAGCCTTGCGAGTTGTCCCGCCGGAGCGCACCCAGGACTCCTCAATCGTTTTCCCGCGTCGATGTGCTGGTTTGACCGCCTGCTCAGGAATATGCACCAGCAACAGCGACACACCATTGAAATCCACAACGGCGTGGTCTAGCGCGAGTGGCGGGTCTACCGCGTCCCGTCCAAGGTTGGCCAGCGTATTGGCTATTTGTGCCACCGCACTTTGGTCCACACCCACAGGCAGACCAGAATCCGCCACGCCAAACACAAGACTGCCGCCGTTGGGATGGTTGGCAAACGCCATCAAATGCTCTGCCAGCCTATCTTTGTGATCAGAAAGGCTTGCTTTCCAGTCCAGTTCGTTCACCTCATGCGGCACCGGGCTGAGGCTTTGCTCCAGGCAATGCAGCACCGTTGCGAGCCAGTATTTTTCTGCCATGTGATAGTAGATTGTTGATTTATATGGATTTTTTCAGAGCTTCCGGATTCGCGTGTGATAAGAATCGGGCGACCAAAAGTCTTTCACGCCGGGGCCAGCGCCGCTTCCAAAACAGCCTCCAGCAAGCGGCGGCTGTCTGTTTGGGTGGTGGTGAGCTGGGCTTCCAACTGGTCACACAGGGCCATGAGTTCATCGACTTTGGCGACGATGCGGTGTTGCTCGGAAAGCGGTGGAAGTGGAACAAGTAGCGTCTCCACTCCCCCAACACGCAAATGCTGGACGGTTGCGCCAATCGGCTTGTCTTGCACCCTTTCCATTAGCGCGGGATCACTTAGAGACGACAGAAGAAATCGCGGATCAATGGTGCCTGACACAAGCCGCGCCAACATCATGCGCTGTCCGAGGCATATTTTCATTCCATCAGGAATGATGGCGACCTCACCCATTGGTGCCTCGCGGGTGATCAGCACATCTCCAGGTTCTGGCGAACATCGAGCGCTCCATCGCTCGTAGGTAAGGTCGTCAACAAACTTGGGCTCCTTTAAATTGAGCCGACCGTCGCGCACGTTGGTAGTGCGAATCAGGGGGGTACCGCTGCTTGTGTAGGGTGCGGTCTTGTTGTGGCAGTCGATCACCAACAACGAGCATTGGATCAGCGTTGCCCAAGCCCAGCCATTTGGCAGCGTTGAAAGACCTTCAGGGAGAAGCTGGCCCGATTGCTTTCGCAGCTGTGCCTTTGCTTCCTGGGCGTTTGGATAGTCTGCCTGCAATAGCTCTGACCGGCTTTGGCATATTTTTTTCAATAGAACGGCAGCTGACTCGTCATTTGAGTTCTGACTTACAAGCCGTCCACGCACCGCCAGATTCAGTATTGCCTGCCGCATCGCCTTGATGTGCTCAGGCCGTGTGGTTAAGCGCGGAAGGTTGTGCAGGTGGAAGCGGGCGTGTTTGCGTTGGGCTTCGGATGTAGTGTCGGCGGCGGGCTGGTTCAAGCGCTGCAGGGATGCGGCGGCCAAGCTGTCTCGGCGATTTTCGCGTTCTTGCTGTGCGGCTTCGAGTTGGTCGCACAGAACCATGAGTTCATCGACTTTGACGACGATGCGGTGTTGTTCGGCGAGGGGCGGGATTGGAACCCAAAGCTCATATGCCTCCGCCCGACTAAGTCCTGGCTTTACTCCTTTTCCCAGAGTGTCCAGCCCGATTGTGTGGAACATTTTGAATGTGAAATGCAGATCAAGACCAACGGGCGGTAAACAGTAATAGGCCACATCGGTAACGCAACAACCCTTGAACGTGCATAGATTGAGAGCCCCAGCGGAGCCCTTTCTACCAATAACAATGCAGGGCTCGTGAACAAAAGCTTCATCATGAGAACCCACCACACCGTTTGAGCCATAAACAGGAAACTCGCCTGAATTCGACCGCTTGTCGGCAGGGAGACTGTCACCATATTCAAGAGACAACACATCTGCAAACCTAGCAGAGACCCAACCGTTAGGGAGTTTTGATGGTGCCGATGTAGCTGGGACACCGTTGTTCTTCGCTACTTTTTTCCTACTGGAGGCAAGTCGTTTCAACAACTCCGCCGCAGACTCATCCCCCGCATCCTGCTCCACCAGTTTCCCCCGCACCGCCATATCCAGAATAAAGCGCCGCAAGCGCGGCACCGCATTCGGCGCTTCGGCCAAGCGGTCGAAGTGCGTCAGTAGTTGCGTCGCGTTCATCGCAGCAACGCCTCTTGCAAGATCGCTTTGAGCTGATCGCGCAGTGCAACGGCGTGGGCTTCTGCTTCATTCAAGCTAACCAATAGTTCTGCCGGGTCACCGTGGTCATCGGCCACGGTGTGCGGGTTTTTAAAGTCGAGGTTGTAGCCACGGGCCTTGACCTCGTCCGCGCTCACCTTCCAGGCCACTTCGGTCTCTGCCCTGCCCTCACGGCTGGGGCCGCCCCACCAGTCCACGCAGCCTTGCAGGTGCTCCAGGCGAATGGGCCGGGTCATGGAATAGGCTTTTTGGGTGGTGGGCACGCGGTGCTCATAAAACCAGATGTCTTGCGTGGGCGTGCCTTTTTCAAAAAACAGCAGGTTGGTGCCAATGCTGGCGTAGGGCTTGAACACGCTGTTGGGCAGGCGCACGATGGTGTGCAGGTTGCACTCGGCCATCAGGTGTTCTTTCAGTCGGGTTTTCACGCCTTCGCCGAACAGCGAACCATCAGGCAGCACCACGGCGGCGCGGCCGTGGGTTTTGAGCAGGCGGATGATGAGGGCCAGAAACAAATCGGCCGTTTCCTTGGTGCGAAAGTGCTGGGGGAAGTTGGACTCAATGCCGTCCTGCACGGTGGCACCAAAGGGTGGGTTGGTGACGATCACGTCCACGCGGTCGGCGTTGGTGTAGCTCACGTAAGGGCGGGCCAGGGTGTTGTCGTGGCGCACAAAGCTGGCGTCTTCCACGCCGTGCAGCAGCATGTTGGTGACGCACAGCATGTGGGGCAGCTGCTTGAGTTCCACGGCGCGCAGGTTGGCCTGCAGGGCGGCTTCGTCTTCCACGGTTTTGACATACCGGTCACGCATGTGGCGGATGCTGCAGGTTAAAAACCCACCAGTGCCGCAGCTCGGGTCCATGATGATTTCGCCCGGCTTGGGGTCGATGCGGTCCACCATGAAGGCGGTGACGGCGCGGGGCGTGTAGAACTCACCGGCGTTGCCTGCGGCCTGCAGGTCGTTGAGCATTTGCTCGTAAATGTCGCCAAAGTGTTTGCGCTCGGCCAAGTCGTTGAAGTTGACCTCGGTGATTTTGTTGACCACCTGGCGGATGAGCTGGCCGTCTTTCATGTAGTTGTAGGCGTCTTCAAACACGGCCTTGACGACCCGGGCACGGTTGGCCCGTGGGCCGGTGGTCGGCAGCTCCTTGAGCCTGGGGAACAGCTCGCCGTTGATAAAGGTGTTGAGCTCTGCGCCGGTCATGCCCTCGGGGTTGGCTGCCCAGGTGCGCCATTGCAACGCGGCGGGGATGGGTGAGGTGTAGTGGTCTTGCATGACCTCCATTTGCTGGTCCTGGTCGTCCACAATTTTGAGGAAGAACATCCAGCACAGCTGCGAAAGGCGCTGGGCATCGCCATCGACGCCTGCGTCTTTGCGCATGATGTCTTGGATGGATTTAACGGTGTTTCTGGCGGACATGAAGACTTAAAAAAGAGCTTGAAAGGCTGGGGGTTAGGAATAAAGCGCGGTTTGCAGGTCATGCACCGCTTGTTCAAACCCGGCTTTGGTGCCGAATTGTTTGATGAGCTGAAACGGCATGCCCATCTGGTTGAAGGGCGGGATTTCGAGAATCTTCACATTGTCGAGCCCACCGACCACGCCTTCGTCCTGGTACTTGGTTAGCAGCGCTTCCAGCACGGCCCGGGCCTGGGGGCCGTATTGGGTGAACACGTCGCGCTTGCGCACCTGGTCGGCGCGTTCGCGGCGGGTCAGCGGTGGTTGGTCAAAGGCAATGTGGCAGATCAGGTCAAACGGGTCCAGGTCTGCGCCCACCTCGTCCATCAGCGGTTGCAACGGCAAGCCTTCTTCGGCCAGCTCTTGCATGACGACTTCCTTGCGTGCCTCGCCTTTCCAGCGGCGCAAGAAGGCGTCCAGGCTGGCGTAGTGGGCGCGGATGGCTTTGCGGCTGTAGTCGCGCAGGCTTTCTGTGACGAGTTTGCCGTTGTCATCCAGGTATTCAACCCGCTCGGTCAGCACCTTGACGGGCCGGCCCTGAATGAAATATTTGGGGCGTGGCTCGGCGACACCGGGCTGCAAAGAAATGTCAGGGGGTGGGTATCCGGTCAGCACCGTTTCGTCTTCGCCGGGTGCTGTGGGCGGCGCATCGTCTGCGCCTGGTACTGCATCGTCGGGCACATCGGGCGGCATCACGGGGTCACCCTCGCTTGGCTCGTAGATCTGCACGGGCTCGCCGTCAAAGTCGGGGTCGGCAAAGTGGTTGGTGGCTTTGCGAAAGTCGATCAGGGTGAAGTAGTACTTCTGCGTGTCTTCGTGCACGCGGGTGCCGCGCCCCACGATCTGCTTGAACTCGGTCATGCTGCCCACTTCGCGCTCCAGCACGATCAGGCGGCAGGTTTGCGCGTCCACCCCGGTGGAAAGCAGGCGCGAGGTGGTGACGATGACGGGCACCGCTGATTCAGGATCAATGAAGTTGCCCAACTGGGCAGCGCCCTCGGCGTCATCCCCGGTGATGCGCATCACGTAGCGAGGGTGCTTGTTCACCAAATCTTGGTTTTCATTGATGAAGGCCTGGCGCATGCGGGCGGCGTGGGCGGTGTCCACACAAAACACAATGGTCTTTTGAAAGCGGTCGCCGCTGGCCTTGAGGTAGTCGCTGACCCATTTGGCGACCCGGGTGGTTCGGGCGTCAATGATGAGGTTGCGGTCAAAATCCTTCTGGTTGTACAGGCGGTCTTCAATTTCTTGGCCGTACTGGTCCAGCTCGCCCGGCATGGGGCGGTAGCCTTCCACATCAACATCCAGGTGTACCTTGATGACTTTGTACGGGCCCAAAAAGCCGTCACGTATGCCCTGCTTGAGGCTGTAGGTGTAAACAGGCTCGCCAAAGTAGTCGCTGTTGGAGATGTATTCGGTCTCTTTGGGCGTGGCCGTCAGGCCAATTTGGGCGGCGCTGTGAAAGTGCGTCAATATCTCGCGCCAGGCGGAGTCGGCATCGGCGCTGCCCCGGTGGCATTCGTCAATCACGATCAAATCGAAAAAGCCGGGACTGAATTCCTTGAACAGCTTTTGGCGCTCGTCTGGGCCGGTGATGGCTTGGTACAGGCCCAGGTAAATTTCATAGGCGGTGTTGATGCGGCGCTTGTTGTCGGCGTCGCGGCCCATAGCAAGTGGGAGGTCGATCTTGCTGCCGTCTGCCCGCTTAATGGTTTTGGCGTTGACACTGAGCTTGGCCATGGCACCACCAAAGGGCCGAAAGTCGTTGACCATGGTTTGGTCGATCAGGATGTTGCGGTCGGCCAGAAACAAAATGCGCTTTTTCTGCCCTGCCTTCCACAGCCGCCAGATGATTTGAAACGCCGTGTAGGTTTTACCGGTGCCGGTGGCCATGACCAGCAGCACACGGGTCTGGCCTTTGGCAATGGCCTCAACCGCCGCGTTGACCGCGTTGCGCTGGTAGTAGCGCGGCTCTTTGGCGCTGCCGTCGTCATAGTAGGGCTGGGTGACGATTTTTTCTTGCGCGGGCGTTAGCCCTTTGTAGGCCAGATAGCGGGACCACAGCGCGTTGGGGCTGGGAAAAGCGTCCAGCGCAAGGGTGGTTTCTTGCAACACCGAGGTGCCGGTGCGGTCATGCAGCACAAAACCGTGGCCGTTGCTGGAGAAGACAAAAGGAATGTCGAGTGTGGTGGCGTAGTCCAGCGCTTGCTGCATGCCGTCGCCCACGGCTTTGAAGTTGTGTTTGGCCTCGATCAGCGCAATGGGAAAGTGGCCGACATACAGCACATAGTCCGCCCGCTTGGCTTTGCCGCGCGTAACCAACTTGCCCCGAACAATGATGCGGCCCGCCGTGAACGCCACTTGGCGGCGAATGGCCGCCTCATCCCAGCCGGACTGGTACAGCGCTGGTGTGATGAATTTGGCGCTGGTGTCATCTTCGCTAAGGTTCTTTTTCATCATGCCCAAAGTGCGTTGGAGGTCAACAGTGTTGGATAAAGCTTTATGGACGAACACCGGGCGTTGACTGCACGGGTTGAAGGCACGAGAGACAGCGGTCAATCATCTCGTCGAGTGAACAAATTATGGCTTGCATGGCATCACCAAAGAATTACACAGCGTGGCGTGCCCATCCGCCAATGAGCCCAATGACTTGGCAAGATCATTCCATTCGGCCACTTGCACCTCAGCCAACGCCTGGCGTGCGCTACGAGACGGCGTGCAGGCGAGCGATGGACTTGACGACAACGGCAGCGCCCAAATCAACACGGTGTTGATTGGGGGGACAGTCGTTCAAAACCCCAAAAACAAGCGCCGAAAGCCTCAAAAGGTCTAATCAGAACCTTTTAAAGCTTCAAAACACGCGCTAGCCTAGGCAATCAATGCCTTGCCTGCTCCTTAATTAATAGCAATTTTCAACCGCCCTTGAGGCCTGTTTGCACCCATTCGTCAAACCACTTCGGCCACGCCAGCCCCCTGCCCCACCAGCGCCAGCCGCACCTGGCGCGCGGCTTCCACCATGTTGGCCAGTGCGGCTTCGGTCTCGGGCCAGCCGCGGGTTTTCAGGCCGCAGTCGGGGTTGATCCACAGGTTGGCGGCGGGGATCACGCTGGCGGCTTTGTGCAGCAGGTGCACCATGGCTTCAACGGTGGGCACGCGGGGGGAATGGATGTCGTACACGCCGGGGCCGATGTCGTTCGGGTACTTGAACTGGCCAAAGCCGCGCAGCAGCTCCATGCCTGAGCGGCTGGTCTCGATGGTGATGACGTCGGCGTCCATGCTGGCGATGTCGGGCAGGATGTCGTTGAACTCGCTGTAGCACATGTGGGTGTGAATTTGCGTGGTGTCAGCCACGCCGCTGGCGCTGAGGCGGAAGGCGCGGGTGGCCCAGGCTAGGTACGCCTTCCACCCCGCACGGCGCAGGGGCAGGCCTTCGCGGATGGCGGGCTCGTCGATCTGGATGATGCCGATGCCGGCGTGTTCCAGGTCCTGCACCTCGT
>JBJXEI010000062.1:0-2560 GCA_046154065.1 Polaromonas sp.
GGTAATGCCGCGTCAGCTCAATGCTGCTGATGCACACCGCCAGCCACGCGCTGCCGGACGCAAAACCCGCCAGCACATCGGTGGCGTAATGCACCTGAATGAAGATGCGGCTGCAGCCAATCGTGAACGCCACGGCGCTGGCCGCCAGCACCACCCCCAAGCCGCCCCACGGCGTCATGGCCGGTGGCCAGGTGCGCACCAGCACATAGGCCAGCATGCCGTAAGCCACCACTGCGCCCGAGCTGTGGCCGCTGGGGAAACTCCAGCCGTGCGGCTGGAACAGCGTGGTGTCGTGGAGGGGGCGGGTGCGTTCAAAAATGCCCTTGAGCGTGACGTTCAGCACCGCGTTGCCCGCCACGGCCACCGCCCAGCCCAGGGCCAGCCAGCGGCGGCCGCGCCAGACCAGCGCGGCGGCAACGCCCACCCCCAGCACCGACAGCGTGGCCGTGTCCGCCAGGTGGGTGAAGGTGGCAAAAAACTGCAGCGCCAGCGGCGGCAAGTTGCGGCCCACCGCCGCTGACAGCGCGTCGTCCAGCGCGCCCAGCCGCTGCGCGTCCCCCGGGTCACCCAGCTGCTCAGCCAGTTCCGCAAACAGCAGCGCCCCGCCCACCACCACCGCAAACCCAAACGCCATCCGCACTAGCAGGAAGGCCGCGGGCGGCAACATGGAGTCGTCACGCGGCACCGCGTAACGGCGCGCCAAAGCCCACAAACCGGCCACAACCAGCAGCAGCGCAGGCAAAGCCGCCAGGTACAACGGCAACGCGTGGGCGCCGATGCGTTCGACAAGGGGGACGTAGGGGGTAAGGTTCATGGGCGTGGGGTTTGAATCGCTTGGTTAGAGCGCTGCAGCGCATTTAGTTCGTTCGGTGTGATTTTCCATGCGAATTTTTGACGTCACGCCTGAAGTTGAGAAAGGCCCGGCGATCGCTGGGTGAGCCAGGAACCGTCAGCGTCGGCATGCCTCCAGGGGCGGTCAGCCGACCGTGCTTGCTGCCCCAACGAAATACCCAGCCTTCGTTGACCAAGTGCCTGACCACGGTATTGATCTCTTTTGAGGTGCAGTACTTCATCATCAAACCCTTCTGAATGTGTCGCGGGTCATTGCCACTCGCCGCGTTTGTTGATGAAGCCCCATCTGCCGTTTTGTTTCACTGCGGCACGCCCTGTCTGGAAGGCTTTGACCTCATCGAAGCGCGGCTCAATGACCCATTGCTGGCGCTCGTTGACAAAGCCCCATTTGCCGCTGCCCGCTTGCACGGCGGCCATGCCTTCGCTGTAGGAGCTGACGTTGCGGTACTTGGGGCCGGGCGGCGAGCCGCAGCCGCCAAGGGCGAGTAAGGCTGTCAATAGCAAGATCGTGATGGATGGTTTGAGCATGGTTTGAAAAGTTTGGTGAGCGACCCCGGTGGTTGTTGCGTCAACGAGCGGGGTCGCGTGATGGGTCTGGGCAATGACTGGCAACTGCGCGAAGGCGCAGTTGCAGCATGGCTTACTTTCTGGATGGCGCGTTGTCGCGCCCACCGCCGGAGTCGTTACCTGTTTTGCTGGGCCAGCCTGCGCCTTGGGTGCTTGTTGTGAAGTTCATGTTTTTTCCTTTGTGTTGAGTTGGCGCTGACTTATTTGGCTTTTGGGGCCGTCGGTGTTGCTGGCAGGTTGTTGCCGCGGCCCTTGCCTGACTTGTGCCCCGGCACGGTGCTGGGGCCATTGGGTGGACGTAGTTTGTTCATGGTGATTCCTTCAAAATCCCTGTGATAAGCGACATACCTTGGAGGGGACGGGGTATGCAGATCGCGCCCTGAGTGGATGCGATGGGATGAATTTCACCCGCAAAAATAGTGCGTTGCAAACTGAGTGCATCAATGCTGCATCAATGCAAATCCAATGCAAAAAGTTACCGATTGCGGTATGGTTGACGCTTCGCCGCAGTGCACCATTCATACCGACTTAGCCGTGACCCACCCTGTTACCAGCACACTGAAATACGAAAGATTCAATTCAGCCCGTAAATTGGCGACAGCACTCAGAGCCAGCGCGCCCGCTGTTTATTCGGAATGTCAACCACCAGCTTTGGCGCAAAGAATTGGTGAATTGGACAAAGGCCATGTGAAATGGTGGCTTGATCGGCCCGCGCAAACCAAGGCGCTGGCCGACTTCCTAGAAATTCCCGTCGAAGACCTCGGTGTGACGGCGCAGTCAACCAGCTTCGTTGTCAACTTTTCTGACTTCCCCGGTCTAAAGCCGCTGGACCTGAAACGCGAAGCGCCTTGGTGCTTGGGTCAAGAAGTGCTGAACGCTGATCAAAAGAAAAGCGACTATGGACGCGACACATTGGAAGGGTGGCTGCAACCCAATCCGGCTTTTTGGCGGCCCCCATCGAGGCAGGATTGGCTGCAGGTTGACTGCCCCATCGAGCAGCAATTGCTTGCCCAAAAGCTGTTGGCTGCTGGGCGCTTCGATGTGCTGGTGGTGCCGACGTTGGCTGATGCTGCAGAGCCGCTTCGCGGTGGCAAGCCGCTGATCGTGTCTGTCAGTGCCAGTAGTGGCGAGGCCGATTTTT
>JBJXEI010000063.1:0-10798 GCA_046154065.1 Polaromonas sp.
ACGACCAGGTCAGCTCCGCGCTGGCGGTAAAAGCGGGCAATGCCTTCGGGGGTGGATTCGCCGGTCAGGAAGCGGCCTTCTTCCAGCCCTGGCAACACCCACTGGGCCCGGGTGGCCAGGTCATTGATGCCTTCACGCATCAGCTCGGGCCTGGCCCACAGGGTGGGGCGCAGATTGGGGTCGAAGGACACGCTGCGCCCGGCCGCCCGCATCAGGTTCATGGTTTGGCGGGCTGCGGGCAAGGTGGTAGGGGAGATCGCGGCAAACACGCCTGTGGCATGCAGGTGGCGGGCGCCCAGCAGCCATGCTTCGTCAATGTCGGCCACGCCCATGCAGCTGGCGGCCGAGCCAGCGCGGTGGTATTCGACAGGCGGGTCGCTGCCGTCGCTGACCTTGCCCTTGAACTGAAAACCGGTTTTTTGGGACCCGTCACACACCACGTGGGAGCAATCGACGCCTTCACTGGACAGGGCGGCAAGCAGGTAGCGCCCCATCGAATCGGTGCCCAGACGGCTGGCCCACCCCACACGCAGGCCCAGACGAGCAAGACCAATCGCGACATTGGTTTCGGCACCCGCTGTTCGTTTGTGAAAACCCTGGACTTGTTCCAGCGGTCCAGGCTGGTCGGCCACCAGCAGCACCATGGCTTCTCCAAAGGTCACGACGTCCAACGCTGCAGTCATGCCGCTGCTTTCTGTGGGGCGGGTGCGAAGCTGGCGGCCACACTATGCAGCTGCTTGATTTCATGCTCCACCACCGAATGCAGGTTGTCCCCGACCAGCGGGTATTCGATGGCCCATGGAATGCCTGCGGGCATGGCACGCATCACCGCCCGCCAGGGGGCGCTGGAGTCTGCCAGCGGCACGGCCACCCAGCGCTGCGGCTGCCGTTGCACACCTTTGCAGTGCAGGTAACGGACCTGCGGTGCCAAGGCGTTGGCGGCCTGCAGCGGGCATTCACCTGTCCAGTGCCAGTTGCCCATGTCAAACGTCATGCCGAAAAAAAGACCCTGCGCATGGGCGGTCGCGAAGAAGTTTTGCAGGGCGGGCAGGGTGCCCGCGACCGCTGTCTGGTCGTTTTCAATGACCAGTTCAATACCAGCGGCTTGAAGGCGGCTCTGCAGGTCCGCCAAGCTGCGGTGCGAGTCCGGGCCAAATGCGCCCAGCGCCATTTTCAGACGGGTGGACCCGAGGCTGTCGGTGGCCGCCAGGGCGCGCTCCAGCGCTGGCATGTCCAGGGTGCCGTCGGCTTGCCAGAGGTAGTCGGCGCTGGAATACACCACACGTTTGCCTGCGGCCTGCACGGCTTTGGCGATGGCGGGGAGTTCGCTGGCAGGGTTCACCAGCAACTCGCTGCGCACCTCAATGCCGTCTGCACCACCGGCAAAGCTGAGCTCTCCAAACCAGAGCTGCCCGTGGCGGCGCACTTCAGCCGCGCCAAAAGAGGACAGGGAAATCAACAGGGGTGTTGACACGTCAGTGCGCATGCTGCGACTCCAGAATCTGCCCGAGGAAATTCCGGGTCATGGGGTGCTGCGGGTTGCTGAAGAACTGTTGCGGCGGGGCTTGTTCGATGATCTGGCCCCCGGCCATGAAAATCACGCGGTCGGCGACGCTGCGGGCAAAGCCCATCTCGTGGGTCACACACAGCATGGTCATGCCTTCTTCGGCCAGGCTCACCATGGTGTCGAGCACTTCTTTGACCATCTCCGGGTCCAGCGCCGACGTGGGCTCGTCGAACAACATGATTTTGGGAGTCATGCACAGGGCGCGGGCAATCGCCACGCGCTGCTGCTGGCCGCCCGAGAGCTGGCTGGGGTACTTGTGCGCCTGTTCTGGAATGCGCACCCGCTCCAGGTATTTCATGGCGATGGCCTGCGCCTCGCTCTGGCTCAGGCCGCGCGAGCGCATGGGCGCGAGGGTGCAGTTCTGCAAAATGGTCAGGTGCGGAAACAGGTTGAATTGCTGGAACACCATCCCAACTTCCTGGCGCACCGAGTCCACATTTTTACCACCAGCCGTGAGGTCGATGCCGTCGACCTCGATACGGCCGCTCTCTACCCTTTCCAAACGGTTGATGCAGCGGATCAGGGTGGACTTGCCCGACCCCGATGGTCCGCAGATCACGATGCGCTCCCCGGCCCGGACGTCCAGGTTGATTTGCGTGAGGACCTGGAACTTGCCGAACCATTTGTCTACCGCTTCAAGGCGAATGATGGGCGGTGCCTCAGGGGCAGCAGGGGAAGGTGAGTGCATGGTGTCTGTCATGGGCGCATCTTTTTTCGCGGGCTCAGCCTGGCTTACTGCAGTTTTGGCAGGTCGGTTTCCAGCCATTTGCGGTAGAGCTTGTTCAGCTCGCCGTTGGCCGTGTTGCGGGCAACAAAGTCGTCCACGGTGCTGAGCAGTTCGGCCTGGCCGGGGCGCATGGCAACGGCCATGACCTGCTGGCGCAACAAAAACTTGTTTTCATACGCATTGCTTGGCGCACGTTTGTCGATCTGTGCCGCGACCGTGGTCGAGCAGCCAATGGCGTCCACCTGGCCGGACATCAGCGCCTGCATGGCCGACGCGTCGTCGTCAAAGCGGCGGATTTCGGTGCCCTCGGGGGCGACCGCGGTCAGGGCTACGTCTTGCGTGCTGGCACGGGCCACACCGATGCGTTTGCCTTTGAGGTCTGCGGCTGCCTTGATCGCCGCTTTTTTGTCGCCGTACACCACGATGCTGGCGGCTGCGTAAGGTTTGGAAAACTGCACCTGCTTGGCACGCTCCGGCGTCACCGCCAGGGAGGCCACCAGCAAATCCACCTTGTTGGTCAACAGGAATGGAATGCGGTTGGGACCGGTGACGGGCACCAGAGTGACCTTCACGCCCAGGTCCTTGGCCATGAGGCGGGCCACGTCAGCGTCGTAGCCATCGGGCTGGTTGCTGCTGTTCATGGTGCCGTAAGGTGGGAAGTCCACCAGCATGCCAATGGTGATTTCACCTTTTTTCTTGATCTCGGCAACGGTTTGCGCGCTGGCGGCCGGAGCCCATGTGGACAAAGTGGCGGCGAGGCCAAGCGCCAGGGCGGTGCCCGTGAAGAGGCGGCGTTGTAGGTGCTTGATCATGGTGAAGTCTCCGGTTGTGGTGGTTGAAATCAAAGTGACAGGTGTGGCGAAGGGATGCAGCGCGGCAGACCGGCGTTTCAGTGCGCCTGTGCGGCCGCTTGCCGCATTTCCATGCGGCTGGCCAGCCAGGACAAGGGCCAGCACAGTGCAAAGTAAATGGCGGCGACCACACTGAACACCACCAGCGGCTGAAAGGTGGCGTTGTTGATGATCTGCCCTGAGCGCGTGATTTCGACGAAACCAATGATGGCGGCCAGTGACGTGCCCTTGATGATCTGCACCATGTAGCCCACGGTGGGGGCCAGGGCAATGCGGGCCGCCTGCGGCAAAATCACGTCCCGCATGCGGGCTGTGTATGACAGACTGAGCGCCTGCGCCGCCTCCCATTGCCCGCTGGGAATGGCCTGAATGCAGCCGCGCCAGATTTCGCCCAGAAAGGCACTGCTGTTCAAAATCAGCGCCACGCCAGCGGCCACCCAGGGGTTGATCTCCCAGCCCAGCACGGGCGCCCCGAAAAACACCAGAAACAGCTGCAGCAGCAATGGGGTGCCCTGAAACACCTGGATGAAGGCCCCGGACAGCAGGCGCGGGACACCATGCTGCGAGGTACGTCCCAGCGCGATGATGAGGCCACCGATGGCGCCGCCGACGAAGGCGATCATCGACAGCGCCACCGTCCACTTGGCGGCTTCAAGGATAAAAAGGAACTCGGAAAATCCAAAGGTACGCATCATCGACCTGCCGGGTAGTTGAGGGTCAGGCGGTAGACGACCCGAAACAGCGCTGAAAACGACAACGCCAGCAGCAGGTAGATGCCCGCCACGACGATGTAAATCTCAAAGCTGCGGAAGGTCTGTGACTGCAGGTTGGCCGCCACCGAGGTGAGGTCGTCGGCCGAGATGGCGGACACCACGGCCGAGCTCAGCATCAACAAAATGAACTGACTGGTCAGCGCCGGGTACACCGTGCGCAGGGCCGGTTTCAAAATCACAAAACGAAAAATTTCGTGGCGTTTGAGGTTCAGCGCCAGGCCCGCCTCGATCTGCCCTTTGGGAATGGACTCGATCCCGGCGCGGATGATCTCAGTGGCGTAGGCCCCCAGGTTCACCACCATGGCCACCAGCGCAGCGGCGTAGGCAGACCACCGCAAACCCAAGGCTGGGAGGGCGAAAAAGAAGAAGAACAGCTGCACCAGAAACGGGGTGTTGCGAATCAGCTCGATGTAGGCATTGATGACCCAACGCAAGGGGCGCGGCCCGGCGGTTTTGCCCCAGGCACACACCACGGCCACGATCAGCCCCATGGCCATGGCAAGCAGTGACAGCTCGATGGTGTTGAGCGTGCCCTTGACGAGCAGCGGCCAGGCGGCAAAGACTTCTTCAAATTGAAATTGATAAATCATGAACGGAATGACATTGCCAGGTGAGCCAACAAAATGACTGGTCAGCCGGTTGGAAATTCAATTTGGCAGGAATTCAGAAACCGGTTTCAGACGATTGTAAAAGTAGCGGTTGGCACCCTGTAACTAGGGAAAGCCCTGAGCGGTGTTAACGGGCGGCGGGTTGCGATGAGCCGCGGGGCAGCAGGGTGCCTGGCAGCAAAATCTGCCGCGGTGGCAACACAGAGCCCTTCAGGCGCTCAATCAGGCAGCTGGCCGCAATGCGGCCGATGTCGTCGGTGGGCTGCACGATGGTGCTCAGGCCCGGGCCGACATAGGCGGACCACTCCGTGTCATCAAAGCCCAACAAACCGATGTCGCTGCCGAACTGCCAGCCCAGGCGAGCCATGGCGGCCACCACCCGCAAGGTGACCACGGCGTTGCTGGAGACCACGCCCGCCAAACGCTGGCCGGCGCGCTGGCGCAAGCTGCGCAAGGCCTCGTCCAGGGCGTCCGGGTTGTCTGCGGTCGTTTCAAAAGTGCAGCCCTGCAGGCCCGCCACGCGGGGCGCAGACGCCTGAACGACGCTGTAAAAAGCGGCTTCACGCTCCTCCCGTGAGCTGACGGTTTTGATCGGCTCCGAGATGAACAGCAATTCCCGGTAGCCGGCTTCCATCAGGTGGCGAACCCCCATGCCCACCGCCCCCACGTTGTCCAGCGACACATAGTCCGCCTGCATGCCGTGGTGGCGGCGGTCCACCAGCACCACCGGTTTTCCATGGCGTGCCGCCTGGGCGGTGGCGGTCGCGTCACTGCCCAGCGTGTTGAGAATGAAGCCTTCCACCTGGTAAGCGGAAAGCGCCTCAATGGCTTCAACTTCGCGTTGGCTGTCATTGCCCAGGTTGAACAGCATGACGAGGTAGCCAGCGTCCTGGCAGGCTTTTTCTGCCCCGCGCAGCACGGCCACTGAAAAAGGGTTGGTCACGTCCGCCACCACCAGGCCAATCAGCCGTGAACGCCCGCGTTTCAGGGCTTGCGCCATCGGGCTGGGGCTGTAAGCCAGTGCCGCAATGGCCACTTCCACACGGGATGCAATGTCTTTGGTGAGCAAGGTGTCCCGGTGATTCAGAAATCGGGACACCGTGGCTTTGGAGACCCCCGCTTCACGGGCCACATCGGCAATCGTTGCGCGTGCGGCCGCCGCAGGAGGGTAGGCTGATGGTGGTGAAGCGGGTGTACTCATGACATCCAGGTCAGGCCAGCCATCACGCGTTCAGCGCGTCCAGCAGCTCGGTTTCAATCGCGATTTGCGCCTTGTTGTGCTGCAGTTGCGCACCATCGATCAAAAACGTGTCTTCGACCCGCTCACCCAGCGTGGTGACCTTGGCCAGTTGCAGGTTGATGCGGTGGTCGGCCAGCACGCGGGCAATCAGGTAGAGCAGGCCGACGCGGTCGCTGGCTGAGACGCTGAGCAGCCAGCGCTGGCCTTTTTCGTCGGGCCGCAAGTCAACACGCGGCGCAATCGGAAAGCTCTTCACCCGGCGTGACACGCGGCCCTTGCCCGGCGTGGGCAGTGGCCCGGGTGTTTCGATGGTGCGGTCCAGGTCGGCCTCGACCATCGCAGCGATTTCGCGGAAGTTGTCGGTCGGCTCTGTCAGGTCGGGGCTGACGACCTGGAAGGTGTCCAGTGCGTAGCCGTTGTTGGCGGTGTGGACCTTGGCGTCCAGAATGCTGAAGCCGGCTTCGTCAAAATAACCGCAGATGCGGGCAAACAGGTCGGGCGCGTCGGGGGTGTAGACCAGCACCTGCATGCCTTCACCAGCGGACGAACGGCGGGCCCGCACAATGGCGCGCGCGGTGCTCACGTGGCGCGACAGCTGTCGGGCGTGCCAGGCAATGTCAGCCGCTTCGTGGCGCATGAAATAACTGACGTCCAGCGTGTTCCACAGCGTCTTGTGCGCCTCAAAAGGCTCGGCATGCAGCGCCAGCAGGGTCAGGGCTTCCCGTTTGCGCAACTCGACTTCTGCGTCAGCGTCCGGCGCGCGGCCACCCAGCACCCGCAGGGTGTAGCGGTACAGGTCTTCCAGCAGCTTGCCTTTCCAGGCGTTCCACACCTTGGGGCTGGTGCCCCGAATGTCGGCCACGGTCAGCAGGTACAACGCGGTCAAATACCGTTCATTGCCCACCTGCCGGGCAAAAGCGGCGATGACTTCCGGGTCGCTCAAATCGGCTTTCTGGGCAATCCGGCTCATACTCAGGTGTTCGGCCACCAAAAACTCGATCAGGTCCGAGTCTTCGGCCGCAATGCCGTGCTGGCGGCAAAACACCCGCACGTCCTGGCAGCCCAGCACGGAATGGTCCCCCCCGCGCCCTTTGGCGATGTCGTGGAACAGCGCGGCCACGTACAGCACCCAGGGCTTGTCCCAGCCCGCAGCCAGTTGGGAGCACATCGGGTACTCATGCGAGTGTTCGGCCATGAAAAAGCGCCGCACATTGCGCAGCACCATCAAGATGTGCTGGTCCACGGTATAGACGTGAAACAGGTCGTGCTGCATCTGCCCGACGATTTTGCGGAAGATCCACAGGTAACGGCCCAGCACCGAGGTCTGGTTCATCAGCCGCATGGCGTGCGTGATGCCTTCGGGCTGCTGCAAAATTTTACGGAAGGTGTCACGGTTCACCGGGTCGGTGCGGAAGGCGGCGTTCATCACGCCCCGGGCGTTGTACAGCGCCCGCAGCGTCCGGGCGGACAGGCCTTTGATGCCCACCGTGGTCTGGAAGACGAGGAAGGTTTCCAGAATCGCCTGCGGGTGCTTGAAGTACAAGTCGTCGCTGCACACCTCCAGCATGCCCGCCTTGTCTGAAAAATGGTCGTTGATGGGCCGCAGCGCATGGGTGTTGGGGCTCAGCCGCTCTTCAATGTTCAGCAGCAGGATCTGATTGAGTTGGGTCACCGCCTTGGCAGCCCAGTAATAGCGGCGCATCAGCGCTTCACTGGAGCGCACAAAGGCGGGCTTTTTCTGACGCGCTGCGGGGGTTGCGGTTTTATCAGCCAGGGCCGCAGAACCGGCTTCGCCGGGCTGCAGGCGCAGCGCCCCCTCGGGGGGCAGCGTAGTACGCGCAGCGACAAGCGTGGGGGCTTGATAACCGAAAGACTCAGCGACAGCCGTCTGCAGGTCAAACACCAGCCGGTCTTCGCGCCGCCCGGCAATCAGGTGCAGCCGCGTGCGGATCAGGCTGAGCAGGGCTTCGTTGGTCTTGATCTGGCGCACCTCAAACGGGGTGGCCAGGCCGGACCGCGCCAGGTCGTCCCATGATTTGCCCAACCCGGCTGCCCGCGCCACCCACAGCACCACCTGCAGGTCCCGCAGGCCACCGGGGGATTCCTTGCAGTTGGGCTCCAGCGCGTAGGGCGTGTTCTCGTACTTGTTGTGGCGCTGGCGCAGTTCCAGCGTTTTGGCGATGAAAAACGCCTTGGCGTCCATCGCCGCCGCGAGTTGCGTTTGCAGCGACTGGAAATTCTTTTTCGACCCCGCCACCAGCCGCGCTTCCAGCAGGGCGGTTTGCACGGTCACGTCACGGGCAGCTTCCAGCGCGCAGTCGGCCACGGTGCGCACGCTGGAGCCGATTTCCAGCCCACTGTCCCAGCAGCTGCCAATGAAGCGCTCGATGCGCGCTTTGAGCGTCTGGTCGGCATCGGCCAGGCAGTCGTCTGGCAGCAGCAGCAGCACGTCCACGTCGGAGTGGGGGAACAGCTCCCCCCGGCCATAGCCCCCCACCGCGACCAGGCTGGCCGTGGCGGGGAAGTCGGCGCGCTCCCACAGCAGGCGCAGCGTGGCGTCGGTGTGGCGGGCCAGCTTTTGCAGCAGGCTGTGCAGCCCGCGGGTGGACGCGCCGCTGTTGGCCAGGGACGCGCACAAATCGGTTTTGCCGGCCCGGTAGTGCTCTCGCACCTGGGCCAGTTCGGGGGCCAGGTCGTTCATGGCAGGCGGGCGGGCTGGGGGGGTTTCAAGCGTGTGCCGCCTCGGCCACTGGCGCTGCCACGGGCACAAAGGCTGGCACTGGCGGGCTGCCCGCCGACAGGGTCAGCACCTCGTAGCCGGTTTCAGTGACCAGCACGGTGTGTTCCCACTGGGCGGACAGGGAATGGTCGCGGGTGACGATGCTCCAACCGTCTTTTTCGGGGCCGTCTTTGATGTCGCGTTTGCCGGCGTTGATCATGGGCTCGATGGTGAAGGTCATGCCCGGTTGCAGCAGGTCCAGCGTGCCTGGCTTGCCGTAATGCAGCACCTGCGGCTCTTCATGAAAACGGGTGCCAATGCCATGGCCGCAAAACTCGCGCACGATGGAAAAGCCCTGCTTTTCGGCAAACACCTGAATCGCGTGGCCAATGTCGCCCAGGCGTGCGCCGGGTTTGACCTGCACGATGCCGTGCCACATCGCGTCGTAGGTGATGGCGCACAGGCGCTTGGCCGCAATCGAGGCCTCACCCACCAGGTACATGCGGCTGGTGTCCCCGTGCCAGCCGTCCTTGATGACGGTCACGTCGATGTTGACGATGTCGCCTTTTTTGAGCGGTTTGTCGTTCGGAATGCCGTGGCAGACCTGGTGGTTGACCGAGGTGCACAGCGACTTGGGGTAGGCCGCGTAACCCGACGGCTGGTAGTTCAGCGTCGCCGGGATGGTGCCTTGGACCTGGGTCATGTAGTCGTGGGCCAGGCGGTCGATCTCGTTGGTCGTGATGCCGGGTTTGACAAAAGGGGTGAGGTAATCGAGCACTTCCGAGGCGAGTTTTCCCGCCACGCGCATGCCTTCGATTCCTGCTGCATCTTTGAATGTAGTCATGAGCGGAATTATCCCACTGGCCCGGTGGGCCTGCGCATGGCGCGGAAATGATGGAGCAGGGGCTGCTGGCACGGCCATGCCTTCAAAAGGGGGCTGATAAAATCCGGCGCTTCCCGACCCCTGCAGCGCGCCGTTTTGACGCATGTCCCACGCATCTTCAACGGCCTGCCCGCTGCGCCACCGTTCTTCTGAAAAACACTACCTAGGCCGCCACACCGTGACCCTGCACTTAACCACTTTTGAGGGCGAGCCCCATGGCATCAACGCACTGAGCGACTTTCGCGTGCAGCAGCTGCTGCCCAGCCTGCAAGCGGTTCACGACAAAATCACCGGCATCAGCGCCCGTTTTGTCCACCTGGTGGCCACCGAGTCACCACCGCCCGAGTCCCTCAAAACCCAGCTGGCGGCCCTGCTGACCTACGGCGAGCCCGGCGCTGCGCCGGAAGGCAAAACGCCAGACGCGGCCGTGTTCATCGTCTCCCCGCGCTTCGGTACGGTGTCGCCCTGGGCGTCCAAGGCCACCGACATTGCCCACAACTGCGGCCTGGCCATCAAACGCATCGAGCGCATCACCGAGTACCGCGTCACCTTGAAGTCCGGCCTGTTCGGCAAAGCGGCCTTGAGCGACGCCCAGCGCGAGCAAGTCGCCGCGCTGCTGCACGACCGCATGACCGAAAGTGTGATGACCGAGCGCAGCGAAGCCGCCGGGCTGTTCACCGAGCTGCAGGCTGCGCCGCTGCTCAGCATCGACGTGCTGGCCGGTGGCCACGACGCGCTGGCCACGGCCAACACCGAGTTCGGCCTGGCGCTGGCGGCTGACGAGATCGACTACCTGGTCAAAGCCTTCACCCAGCTGCAGCGCAACCCGACCGACGTTGAGCTGATGATGTTTGCGCAGGCCAACAGCGAACACTGCCGCCACAAGATTTTTAACGCCGACTTCACCATCGACGGCGTGCCGCAGGCCAAAAGCCTGTTCGGCATGATCCGCAACACCGAGCAACTGAACCCCCAGCACACGGTGGTGGCGTACTCCGACAACGCTTCCGTCATGGAAGGCGGCCTGATTCAGCGCTTTTTTGCCAAAAACAGCACCGAATCAGCCGCGAGCCCAGGTGTTGATTGCCCGACCAGCTACCAAACTTATAGCGCTTCAAACGAGGTGCTGACCCACGTGCTGATGAAGGTCGAAACGCACAACCACCCGACGGCGATTTCCCCATTCCCCGGCGCATCCACCGGCGCAGGCGGCGAGATTCGGGACGAGGGCGCGACCGGCCGCGGCTCCAAACCCAAGGCGGGATTGACTGGCTTTACCGTCTCCAAGCTGTTCGATGCGAATTACGGCAAACCCGAACACATCGCCAGCGCGCTGCAAATCATGACCGAAGGCCCGCTGGGCGGCGCGGCCTTCAACAACGAATTTGGCCGGCCCAACCTGGCCGGTTACTTCCGGGAGTTTGAACAAA
>JBJXEI010000064.1:0-19731 GCA_046154065.1 Polaromonas sp.
GTGGCTGACGCCATTGAAGACCATTACAAACCGCGTTTTGCGGGCGATACCCTGCCGCGCAACGACGTCGGTGTGGTGGTGGCCCTGGCCGACAAACTGGAAACGCTGGTCGGCATGTTTGGCATTGGCAATGTGCCCACCGGCGACAAGGACCCGTTTGCGCTGCGTCGGCATGCGCTGGGGGTGATTCGGATGCTGGTGGAGAAAAACCTGCCAGTCTCCCTCCATGAACTGGTGGTGAATGCGGTGCCCGCCTTTGGTGACAAGATCACCGACGCATCAGCGGCTCTGGTTGACTTCATCTACGACCGCCTGGCCGGCTCCCTCCGCGACCAAGGCTACACCGCCCAAGAGGTCGATGCTGTGCTGGCTCTGAAACCCCAGCAACTGGGCGACGTGCCCAAGCGCCTGGCTGCCGTCCGCGCCTTCGCCGTGCTGCCCGAAGCCCCAGCCCTGGCCGCCGCCAACAAACGCGTGGGCAACATCCTGAAAAAAGCCGATGGCGAGGTTCAGCCCACGGTGAACGCCGCGCTGCTGCACGAACCCGCCGAAAAAGCTTTGGCAGTTGCTATTGAATCCATAGCTGAACAGGCAAACAACGCCTTGGCCAGTGGCAATTACACGGCCAATTTGCAGGCTTTGGCGACCCTGAAGGCCCCGGTGGACGAGTTTTTCAACACCGTGATGGTCAACGCCGACGACCCGGCCCTCAAGGCCAACCGCCTGGGCCTGCTGGCCACTCTGCACGCGGCGATGAACCGCGTGGCGGATTTGTCCAAGCTGGCGAGTTGATTTTTTCACCTCGATAATCCTGGCATGCCCTCTTTGCAACAGCTCGACGCTTTCACGCAGGCCTTTCACCGTGTGGCGCTGCCCCGGTTGGCCGCTGAGCCTGCCTTGGTGCAGCGCGCCTTGCAAACCTTGGCCCGCTGGCAAGCACAGCGGGGTGCCAGTGCATCGGATCCGTACTTGCGCGAGTGGGAAGTGCTGCTCAGTGGTGACCTGGACGTGCTTCAGCGCCGTGTCTGCGCCGACGATGACCAGGCCGCAACGCTGCGCAACGTCTCGCCCTTGGGCTTTGTGATGACGCCCGCCGAACGCCAGTCGCTGCGGGCGCAGGTCGCGTTGTAGTCGGCATGCAACGCAGTGAACTTGCCCATGTGCTGCGTGCCAGCGCTGCCATTGCCGACGAAACCAGTTTTGTGCTGGTGGGCAGCCAAGCCATTTTGCTGCTGTTGGACCAACCACCGGATGAGCTGCTTCGCTCGACTGAAATTGATTTGTACCCGGCACTTCATCCGGAAAAGGCTAACTTGATTGATGGCGCCATCGGCGCGTTGTCAACGTTTCACGACACCTTTGGCTACCACGCGGATGGCGTTGGGCCAGAATCCGCCAGCCTGCCTGACGGATGGATGGACCGGGCTGTTCTGACCTACATCGACAACGTGACGGTTATTTGCCCTGATTTGCATGATTTGACGGTGTCCAAATGCGCAGCGGGGCGGCACAAGGATGCCCACTACGTTCGCACGCTGCTGCAGCACCGCCTGGTTGAGTTGGACCTGCTGGTGGTGCGTATTGCCTTGCTGGACCCGGCCCGGCATGACCTCACCCACATCACCCAATGGACGCAGCGCCGCGCGCAGGAAGCTACCGCATGAAACTCGTCATCCTCGACCGCGACGGCACCATCAACGCTGACAGTGACGACTTCGTCAAAACACCGGACGAGTGGATGCCGTTGCCCGGCGCGCTGGAGGCGATTGCGCGGCTCAACCATGCGGGCTGGCATGTGGTGATTGCGTCGAATCAGTCGGGGCTGGGCCGGGGGCTGTTTGATGTGGCGTCGCTCAACGCCATGCACGCCAAGATGCACAAGATGCTGGCGGCGGTGGGGGGGCGCATTGATGCGGTGTTTTATTGCCCGCACAGCCCTGAAGAGCTGTGTAACTGCCGCAAGCCGTTGCCGGGCCTGTTCGAGGAGATTGGTTCGCGCTTTGGCGTGCCGCTGTCGGGGGTGCCCACCGCTGGGGACTCGGTGCGGGACCTGGTGGCCGGGGCCAGCGCGGGCTGCGAGCCGCACCTGGTGCTGACGGGCAAGTCCGCGCCTTTCGCGGCGGGTGGCCGACCTGACGGCTTGCCAGCGGGCACGGTGCTGCACCGGGACCTGGCTGCATTTGTCGACTTCATCCTGGCGCGCGGCGCGGCTGGGGCTGAACCAACTCAAAAACAATAGCAGCCCAGGCATTGTTTGCCTAGGCTGGTGCCTGTTTTCATTTAAAAAAGCTTCTTCATGCCACTGATTCGTTCGATTCTTCACCTGCTCTGGATGGCCGTGACGGTGATTCCGTGGGCGACGTTTGTCGTCATCGCTTCTGTCTTCATCCGCAGCACCACGATGTACTGGTGGTGCGCGGGCTGGCTGCGGGTGGCGGTCAAGGGTGGTAACGTGATTTTGGGCATCCAGAACCGCATCACCGGCATGGAAAACCTGCCCACCGGCCAGACCAGCGCGGCGGTGTTGCTGGTCAAACACCAAAGCACCTGGGAAACGCTGTGCATGCCCACCATCATGCCGCACCCCCTGGCCTATGTGTTCAAGAAGGAGCTGCTGTACATCCCGTTTTTCGGTTGGGCCATGGCGCGCATGGACATGATCCACATCGACCGTAGCCAGCGCAGCCAGGCCTTTGCCAAGGTGGTGGCGCAGGGTAAACGGCTGATGGCCACAGGGACCTGGGTCATCATGTTCCCGGAGGGCACCCGCATCCCGCGCGGGGAGCAGGGCGTGTACAAATCGGGGGGCACGCGGCTGGCCATTGAAACCGGCGCGCCGGTGGTGCCGATTGCGGTGACGTCGGCCAAGTGCTGGCCGCGCAAGGCTTTCATCAAGACCCCAGGCATCGTGGACATCTCCATCGGCCCCGCCATCCCAAGCGTTGGCCGCAAGCCGGACGAGCTGATGCAGGAGGTCCAGGCCTGGATCGAGGCCGAAATGCGCCGCCTGGACCCCGAGGCCTACCGCTAGGCACCCTCAGCTCAAGGCCATGATGCAGCGCCTGTTGCAATTCACCCTGGACCTGTTTGAGCGCAGCGCTGACGAGGTGCTGCCGCAGCACCCGGCAGGGCCGCTGAAGGCCAAAAAAAAGGGCTCCAAGCGGCCCAGCCCTGGAAAACGGCTCGAAATAGAGCCCAATCTGCCGCCGGCCAAGGCAGATAAATCTCCTTTAGCTATCGATTCAGGAGCGAATCTACTGCCCGGCGGTGTGGCGTTGCCCACCCAGACCCTGCAGCAGGCGCTGGCCCCCGCCACCTTTCGCCACCCGCGTGCAACGCGTGAGGCCATGCTGGGCAGTGTGCTGGTGGCGTATGCCTTTCGGCGCGGCAAGCGCCGCACCATCGGGTTCACGGTGGGGCCGGACGGGCTGGCGGTCAGTGCGCCGTCGTGGGTGCCGCTGATGGAGGTGGACAAGGCGGTGCGGGACAAATCCGACTGGATTCTGAAAAAGCTGCAGGAAACCCGGGCGCGTGGCCAGCGGCTGGACGCCAGCCGCATCGACTGGGCCGATGGCTGCACGCTGCCGTTTCTGGGCCAGCCGCTCACGGTGGTGCTGGACGCGCGCCAGGTGCAGGGCGGCGCGGGGGCCGAGCTTCAACCCGACCCGGTCGGTGGGGTGTCGCGGTTGTTGGTGGGCCTGCCACGCACCGCCACCCCCGACCAGATCCGAGACGCGGTGCAGGCCTGGCTGATGCGGCAGGCCAAAAGGATTTTTCTGGAGCGCTTGAGCCACTTTGCACCCACGGTGGGTGTGCAGTGGCAAAAGCTCAGCCTGTCCAGCGCGGGCACCCGCTGGGGCAGCGCCAGCAGCAATGGCTCGATTCGCCTGAACTGGCGGCTGGTGCATTTCAGGTTGCCGGTGATTGACTATGTGGTGGTGCACGAGCTGAGCCACCTGCGGGTGATGGACCACAGTCCGCGGTTTTGGGATACGGTGCGGGCAGTGGTGCCTGACTACGCCGAATTGCGTGGTCAGTTGAAGGACGACAGCGTGCCGCGCTGGTAGGGTGTGTTTTTTTGGTGCTTGGTGTGCCACTGAGCGTTAAAAAATGGCGCTATTTCAAGCATTTGCAGCCTGCTTTGTTGCAATTGATTGTTGCAGGCCATAAAGTCATTAAAACTGATAAAAATGTTTTTAATGACGTGTAATATTTTGTTGTGCTCAATTTAACAGAGTCCCTATGGCTAATCCACTCATTTTGGTTGTTGAAGACAATCCGGACCACCTTGAACTGGCTGTCACCACGCTGGAGGACCTCACCCAGGGGGTGGACATCGCCACTGCCCGTGACGGGGTGGAGGCCCTGGACTTCTTGTGGGGGCGCGGGGCACATGTCGGGCGCGACACCGAGCACCAGCCGACGTTCATGCTGCTGGACATCAAGTTGCCGCGCTTGTCCGGGCTGGAGGTGCTGCGCAACCTGCGCGGCAGCCCGCTGACGGCCTTGGTGCCGGTGGTCATGCTGACCTCGTCCACCGAGCGGTCTGACATGCGGGCCTGTTATGAAGCGGGGGCCAACAGTTTTGTGCACAAATCGGTTGACTTTGGGCGTTATGCTGAAAAACTCGATTGCCTGCAAAACTATTGGTTGCAAGTCAACGAGCCCCCTGAGTCTGAATCCTCTTTTGTGCCCCTGACGGTCTAGAGGGTGCAGGCCCAGTGTTCGAGGGTTGGCGGCCAGTGCTGCTGGCCTCCAACTTTGATGGCGCGCTGATGCCGTACGAAGGACCGCTCAGATGAAGTTTCACATCACGCTTCGCGCTCGACTGGTGCTGCTGGTCATGGCGGCGATTGTCCCGCTGCTGGTGCTGTCCGTGGCCCGGGCGATTTGGCAAACGGACGCTGCGCTCAAGCGCACCACGCAAGAGCTGGCGTTGTCTGCCTCGCTGGTGGCTGCCAACCACGAGCAGGTCAGCGAAGCGGCCCGCCAGTTGCTGGAGTCGTTGGCGGTGGCGGTGCTGGTCGCGCAGTCCGGCACGGGTCCCGACTGCCACACGTATTTCAAGTCGCTCAAGGAGCGGCTGCCGCAGTACGTCAACCTGGGTGTGATCGGCATGGACGGCTACACGCGCTGCGATGGCATTTCACGCAACAAGCCGGTCTACACCGGGGACCGCGCGTACTTCCAGCAAGCCGTGGCCACCCGCAGCTTTTCGTCGGGCGGCTACACGATGGGCCGTATTTCCGGTAAGGCGGCGCTTCAATTTGCACTGCCCGTGATCGCGGCTGACAATGTGATGTCCGCAGTGGTGTTTGCCAGCCTGGACCTGCAGTCCCTGAGCCGGCAGGTGGCCAGCATTGCGGTGCCAGAAGGCGGACGGGTGTTGGTCACGGACCGTGACGGCCTGGTGCTGGCGATCAACCCGGCCAGGCCGGAAATGATTGGCTCGCTGGTTGAAAACCGCATGTTGCAGGACAGGGTCAAAAGCAAAGGACGGGGCGTGGAGGTGAGCCCGGACCGCAACGGGGCTTCCCGCATTTATGCCTTTCAGCCGACGGGCGATTCGCCGGCGTCGCCATTTTTTGTGGCGGTCAGCGCAGACCGGGACATGGCCGTGGGGCCTGCGCAGCGCGAGTTGATGGTGGAGCTGGGTGTGCTGGCTGCGGTGGCCCTGGTCGGTGGCCTGCTGGCCTGGATGGTGGGAGGGCGTGGGATTGTGCGGCCCGCCAACAGCATTCTGGCGGCCACGCGGCGCATTCAGCGCGGTGAGCGTGATGTGCGTATTCCCGTCCAGCGCCATCAGGCGGGCAATGAGTTTTCACGCATCGCAGACGGCTTCAACCTGATGGCGGACTCGCTGGAGCAGCGCGAAGACGACCTGAACACGGAGTTGGTTCGCAGCCGCCATGCCTACGACACGCTGCAGCTGACCATCAACAGCATGAAGGAAGGGCTGATGGCGGTGGACACTGTCGGCCGGGTGCTGTTGTTCAACCAAACGGCCTCCACCGTGTTCCTGATGGACGGCGCGCCTCTTGTTCTTTCGGGTGACTGGCCCCGGCATCACGGTCTGTACACGCCGGGCACAGACCACCTGTACAGCACGGAAAATCTGCCGCTGGTGAAAGCGCTGGGCGGCAAAAGCGGCAGCACCCAGCACATCTGGGTGCGCAACGCGCTGCACCCGCAAGGTCGGCTGATCAGTGCGAGCTTTCACCCCATGATGGGTGACCACGGGCCGAACGGTGAAGCCAGCGTGATCGGGGCGTTGATGGTGTTTTCCGACATCACGCGTTTGCAGCAAATGCAGATGGAGCAGGCCAAGAGCTTCATTGAACTGCGGGAAACGCAGCGTCGCCTGATGGAAGCGCAGCGGCTGGGCCGCATGGGGAACTGGGAGCTGGACGTGGCCACCCAGAAGCTGTGGTGGTCTGACGAGATTTATGAGTTGTTTGGGCTGGACCGCAGCACCTTTGATGGGCGCCATGAAACCCTGGTGAGCCTGATTCACCCGGATGATCGGGCGCAGTATGAGGAAAAACGTCGGCAGGCCTGGCGGGCGGGCACCGAGTTTGAGACCGAATACCGCATCATCACGCCGACGGGTGAGGTCCGCTGGATGCATCAGCTGGGGCGTCCACGTGCGGCTGGTGCCGACGATGTGAGCATTCGCTCCGGCATGGTGCAGGACATCACGGCGCGCAAGAAACCAGAGTTGGCACTGGCCGAAAGCTACGCCCGCCTGTCTGAAACCCAGCGCAAGCTGCTGGACGCGCAGCGTCTGGGCCGCATTGGTAACTGGGAGTTCAACCCTCAGACCCATGATCTGTGGGTGTCAGACGAGGTTTATGACCTGTTTGGCATTACAAAGGGCCACGTAGAGGTCAAGGCTGAGTCCATGTTCCACATCGTTCACCCGGACGACCTGGAGCGTTACTTTCTGGAGATCGAACAGGCGCAGCGCACCAGCCAGGAGCTTGATGTGGAGTACCGCATCATCACTCCCGCTGGCGAAGTGCGCTGGATGCACCAGATCGGTCGCTCCTATGCCTCGGACGAGGGCGACAAGACGTACCGGGCAGGGGTTGTGCAGGATATTTCTGTGCGCAAGCGCGCCGAGCAAGCCTTGACCGACAGCGTGGACCTGCTCAAACGCACCGGTGAAATGGCCCGTATCGGCGGCTGGGAGCTGTTTTTAAGCGATGAGCGGCTGGTCTACTCCGAACAGGTCTACCGCATCCATGGGATAGAGCCCGGCACGCCGCTCAGAGGCGCAGACGCGGTCAGTGACTACCCTGAGGCTGTTCGTCCGCAATTGATGGACGCTTTGCGTGCCGCCCGGGAAGAGGGCACGCCTTGGGACCTGGAGCTGCCGATGGACACCCGCACTGGCCAGCGCCTCTGGGTGCGCACCCAGGGGCGTGGTGTGATGGTCGATGGCAAGGTGGTGCGGCTGGTCGGCGCATTGCAGGACATCACGGCGCAGTACCAGTCGCGTGAGCGTCTGCAGTTGCTGCAGACCTGCATGAACCGCCTGCAAGACGTGGTGATGGTGACCGAGGCGGAGCCGAGCGCCGAGCTGGGCGAGCGCGGCGTCGTGTATGTCAACGATGCGTTTGAACGGTTCACCGGCTTCACACCAGAGGAGATGCTGGGCAAGTCTCCCATGCTGATGGACGGGCCCCTGACGGATCGGGCCGCGCTGCGGGGGGTGGCTGAAGCGCTCAAGAACAAGCGCTCGCACCGCACCGAGCTGAAGAGCTATAACAAGCAACGTGAGGCGGTGTTGATCGAGCTGGACATCGTGCCGATCTCCAGTGCAGCCCAGCAGTTGACGCACTGGGTCTGGGTGGCGCGTGACCTGACCAGCCGCAAGCAGGCCGAGCAGGCGCTGGTCGACAGCGAGCAGCGCTACATGGCGCTGTTTGAGTCCACGCCACTGCCGCTGTGGGTGTTCGACGAAACCACGCTGCAGTTCCTGACGGTCAATGCCGCCGCGATTGACCAGTACGGGTTCAGCCGGGAAGAGTTTTTGAGCATGACCGTGCTGGACATCCGCCACGCGCGGGAGCGTGCGTGGTCTGAAGAGCATTTCAGCAAGCCTTTCACGGGCGAGTCCTTGGTGGTGCTGCACTGCAAAAAAAATGGCCAGGAGTTTCCTGTGCAGGTGGTGGCCCGGCCAATCCAGTACGAAGGCCGAGCCGGCCGGTTTGTCGTGGCGCTGGATATTTCGGCCCGTGTCAAAGCCGAAAAAGACGTGCAGGACCAGCTCTTCACCCTGCAGCGTGCCGCCGACGCTGCGCAGGCCATCACCTCGCACCAGACCCTCAAGGCGGCGATGCAGGAGGTGGCTGACCAGGCCTGCGGCGTGATCGGTGCGCACCAGGCGCTGGTCATGCTGACCGAGCAGGGGGAGTGGGGCCCATCGATTTACGGCTTGTCCTTGTCAGAGAAGTATGCGAAGTACCGCACCCTGTCAGACCCGGTGGATGGCAGCGGTATCTACGCCATGGTGTGCGAGACCAAGCGCCCGATGCGCCTGACGCAGGCGGAGCTGGAGGCGCATCCGCGCTGGAAAGGGTTTGGCACCTACGCCGACAAACACCCGGCCATGCGCGGCTGGCTGGCCGTGCCGCTGATGGGCCGGGACGGGCAGAGCATTGGCGTGCTCCAGCTCAGTGACAAATTTGAGGGGGAGTTCACGCTGCAGGATGAATACGTGGTCATTGAGCTGGCGCAGCGGGCTGCCACGGCCCTGGAAAACGCCCGGCTGTTCGACGAGATCCACCGGCTCAACCTGGGGCTGGAGCAAAAAGTGGCAGAACGCACCGAGGCGCTGTCGCGCCAGGAGGCCCTGTTCCGTGCACTGGCCGAAGAAGCCCCGCAGGCCATCTGGACCATCAACCCGCAGAGTGAAATGACCTATTTCAACGGTGCATTTCTTGAGCTGGTGGGCGGTGAAAAATCGCAGTGGTTTGGCAAGGGCTGGCTCAACCTCATCCACCCGGAAGACCTGCCCGTGCTGCTGGAGACCTGGGAGATGGCGCTGCAGGGACAAACGCGCTATGCCAACATCCGCCGCATTCGTGACCACAGCGGCCGTTGGCACATCATGTCGTGCACCGCCTCACCGGTGTTCAACGAATCGGGTGAGGTGGAGTTCTGGGTCGGTATTGACGCCGACATCACCGACATCAAGGCGATTGAAGCCGCGCTGCGCTTGTCCAATCAGGAACTGGAAGCGTTTTCCTACTCGGTCTCGCATGACCTGCGTTCGCCGCTGAACACCATCGACGGGTTCAGCCGCCTGCTGGCCAAACAGGTGTCGGCGGAAGCCAACGAAAAATCACGCCACTACCTGTCTCGCATCCAGGCCGGTGTGGCGCAGATGGGGCAATTGATCGAGGACTTGTTGTCGTTGGCGCAGGTCTCCCGCATGCAGTTGCGGGTCGAGGGGGTCGATATCTCGGTGTTGGCGCAAAAAGCCGTCGACGAGTGGCGTGTCCGCGCACCAGAGCGCGAGGTTCACGTCAGTATCGAGCCGGGCCTGCAGGCGCAGGGCGATATGCGGCTGCTGCGGGTGGTGATGGAAAACCTGGTCGGCAATGCGTGGAAGTTCACTTCTCATCGCGCACACGCTGAAATAGCGGTGGGGCAGATCCATGAGCCCGATGGCGTGCCCGTGTTTTTTGTGCGCGACAACGGTGCGGGCTTTGACATGGCCTACGCCGACAAACTGTTCACGGCCTTCCAGAGGCTGCATGGCGCGCAGGAGTTTCCTGGCTCGGGCATCGGGCTGGCCACGGTCAGCCGGGTGGTCAGCCGGCATGGGGGGCGTTTGTGGGCGGATGCGAAGCCCGATGAAGGTGCCTGCTTTTACTTCACAGTGCCTGGTTCTGCCGCCAGCGCATCAACGGCGTCGCAGTTGTTGCGTTGAGTTGCATGCTGAACAACATGGTGACGACTGAATTTGATTAAAATGCTGCTTTTTACAGTTTTTACAATTACTCCAGGCGGCCATGGTTACCAAGCCCAAATCTTTCGAAAACGCAATCATGTCGGCTGACTTTTCCAGTGAAGACTACTGCGGCACCAGCTACGCGGCCCGTTTGCTCGGCTTGTCGGTGGCCACGGTCCAGTCGCTGGTTGAAAAAGGCGAAATCGAAGCCTGGAAAACATTGGGCGGCCACCGGCGCATTGCCCTGAATTCCATCAACGCCTACCTGGCCAAAAACAGCCCGCAGCTGGCCCGTGTGGACACCGACCCCAAGCACCGCCTGCGCGTGCTGCTGGTGGAGGACGATGAGGCCACGCGCGACCTGTACCAGTGCCAGTTTGACGAGTGGGACCTGCCCGTGGACTGCACCTGGATGCCCTCGGCCCTGCAGGCCATGATGGACATGGCCAGCATGCAACCTGATTTGCTGATCACCGACCTCTCGATGCCCGGTGTGGATGGCATCGAGATGCTCAAAACCCTCAAGCGCAACCAGAACCTGGCCAGCATGCAGATCGTGGTGATCAGCGGTTTGTCGTCCGAAGCGGTTCAGGCACGTGGCGGCTTGCCCGAGCACGCGCACCTGATGCAAAAACCCATCAACTTTGACTGGCTGCACGGCTACCTCACCGCGCTGGTGGCCGCTAACCGGATGTGGCGGCGCTGAAGCGGTAAATACCGTCGCCACCCAGGTGACGGTGCAGCTGGCCTTCAAACCACAAAAGATGCAGGTGCGCTAACGCTTCTCCAAGGGCAAAGGTCATCTGGTGCAGGTCCAGTGCCCGCTTGAACATCAGGGGCACCACGTCGGCAGCGCAGCAAGGCTGCGCGGCACACGCCTGCAGGACCTCGGCCAGCCGGTCACGGTGATGGTCCTGCAACTGCCCGATGCGGATGTGCAGGCCCGTGAATGGTTTGCCGTGTGACGGCAGCACCAGCGTGTCGGCCGGCAGCGCCAGGTACCTGGCAATCGACGCCAGGAACAGCGCCAGTGCATCGGCTTCCGGCTCCTGGTCGTACACGCTCACGTTGGTGGAGATCCGCGGCAGCACCATGTCGCCCGCAATCAGCACCTTCAGGTCGGCGCAGTACAGCGCGATGTGTTCAGGCGCATGGCCGTAGCCGCTGATGCAGCGCCAGTCCCGCCGGTCCTTGCCCGCACCCATGCGCACGGTTTTGCCGTCCATCAGGCGCACGTAACTTGGGGGCACGTCCGGCACCAGGCTCGGGTAGTAGGCGCTGCGGCCCTTGATTTTTTCAATCGAGTCCGGGTCCGTCAGGCCATGGGCGGCAAAAAACTGGGCTGCGCTGTCCCCGCCAAACCCGGTGCTGCCGCGTGAACCGTTCAGCGCCGCGCCGTAGTCTGTGGCACTGATCCACAAGCGGCAGGTGTGTGTCGGTGTGGTCCAGCGCTCGCACAGCCAGGCGGCCAGGCCGATGTGGTCCGGGTGCATGTGGGTCACGATGACCCGCAAAATCGGCAGGCCTTCCAGTTCGGTGGCAAACACCGACGCCCACTGCGCGCGGGATTCCTGCGCGCTGATGCAGCAGTCCACCACGGTCCAGCCCTGCAGGGTGTGGCCACGCTGGGTGGGGTCTTCCATCTCATCGCGCAGCAGCCACAGGTTGATATGGTTCAGCGCAAAAGGCAGGCCCATGCGCAGCCAGCGCACGCCCGGCGCGACCTGCACCGCCTTGCCAGGCGCCGGCAAATCATCACCGAGCGGGTAGGTTAGCTGCTGTTCCAGAAGGTTCATGTAATATCCAGTCTTCATTTGACGTTTACGTCAACGTCACATTGAAATTCATTGTACGGACACCGCACGATGCCTGACGGCGGCACAACCTGACGCCAACAAAAACCACAATGATCTGACCCGACATGGCCACCACCTACACCATCAGCGACCTTGCCAAAGAGTTTGACCTCACCACGCGGGCGATGCGTTTTTACGAAGACATGGGCTTGCTGCAGCCGCAGCGCACGGGCAGCAGTGGGCGCAGCCGCATCTACACCGCGCGTGACCGGACCCGGCTCAAACTCACGCTGCGCGCCAAGCGGCTGGGGCTGTCGCTGATTGAAGCCAAGGAAATCATCGACTCCTACGACAGCCCGCGAGACACCGCACCGCAGCTGCGCAAGTTTCTGGTCGTGCTGGCAGAGCACCGCAAAAAGCTCGAGGCCCAGTTGGCGGACCTGCAGGCCAACCTGGACGAGCTTCGGATGCATGAAAAAGAAGCCACGGCGCTGCTGGGCAAGGCTGAAAAAACAGCACTGACAGCCCCCTTGGCGGCCAAGCCTGTCAAACCCCGTCAGCCGCGTGAAGAAGCTGGCGCGAAATGACGACTCTCGACACCCGTGCCGAGCCGCCCCAGCAGTCACAACTTTTCCAGCGCATTGAGGCCAGTTTCCTGCGCCAGGGGCTGATGCAGCACCTCGGCGCGCGGCTCGTGGCGGTCAGCCCTGGTGTGTGTGAGGTGGCGCTGCCGCATGCCGCGTGCGTGACGCAGCAGCAGGGCGGTTTTCATGGCGGGGCCATGGGCGCGCTGGCAGACATTGCCGGGGGGTACGCCGCGCTGACACAACTGCCCGACGACCTGGAGGTCGTCACGGTTGAGTACAAGGTCAATTTTCTGGCCAGCTTCACCAGCGGCGAGTTGCGTGCCGTGGGGCGTGTGGCCAAGGCGGGCAAACGCATCATCGTCACCACCGCTGAAGTCACCCATGTGGACGCATCCGGCAAAGCCACCCCTTGTGCGCTGATGCAGCAGACGCTGGTGCCAGTTCCCAAAACTTACTGAGTGAGACATTCCGATGAACAACCTTCCAGGCCTTGACTTCCAACTCGGCGACGACATCAACGCCCTGCGTGATGCGGTGCGCGACTTCGCCCAGACTGAGATCGCCCCGCGCGCCGCAGCCATCGACAAAAACGACCAGTTCCCGATGGACCTGTGGCCCAAGATGGGTGCGTTGGGCGTGCTGGGCATCACCGTCGGTGAGGAATACGGCGGCGCAGGCATGGGCTACCTGGCCCACATGATTGCCATGGAGGAAATCAGCCGCGCCAGTGCCTCCGTGGGCCTGAGCTACGGCGCGCACAGCAACCTGTGCGTCAATCAGATCAAACGCAACGGCACCGACGCCCAGCGCGCCAAGTACCTGCCCCAACTCATCAGCGGTGAACATGTGGGCGCACTGGCCATGAGCGAGCCCGGCGCAGGCAGCGATGTCATCAGCATGAAACTCAAGGCCGAAGACAAAGGCGGTTACTACCTGCTCAACGGCACCAAGATGTGGATCACCAACGGCCCGGACGCCGACACGCTGGTGGTCTACGCCAAGACCGAGCCCGAACTGGGCGCGCGGGGCGTGACCGCCTTTCTGATTGAAAAAGGCATGCCCGGCTTTTCGTGTGCGCAAAAGCTCGACAAGCTCGGCATGCGCGGCAGCCACACCGGTGAGCTGGTGTTCCACAACGTCGAAGTGCCGGCGCACAACATCCTGGGCGGCCTGAACAGCGGCGCCAAGGTGCTGATGAGTGGACTGGACTACGAACGCGCCGTGCTGACCGGCGGGCCGCTGGGCATCATGCAGTCGGTGATGGACAGCGTCGTGCCCTACATCCATGACCGCAAACAATTCGGCCAGAGCATTGGCGAGTTCCAGCTGATTCAGGGCAAGGTGGCCGACATGTACACCGTGCTGCAGGCCGGGCGCTCGTTTGCCTACACCGTGGCCAAAAACCTCGACATGCTGGGCACGGACCACGTGCGCCAGGTCCGCAAGGACTGCGCTTCCGTCATTTTGTGGTGCGCCGAAAAAGCCACCTGGATGGCCGGCGAGGGCGTGCAGATCTTTGGTGGCAACGGCTACATCAACGACTACCCGCTGGGCCGCCTGTGGCGCGACGCCAAACTGTATGAAATTGGTGCGGGCACCAGCGAGATCCGCCGCATGCTGATCGGGCGTGAGCTGTTCGCTGAAACCTGCTAGTCAGCCAGGTCAACCGTCTCGCCAGTCAAAATAACGACATGACTCAATCTATTACCGAAATTTTCTCCAACAACCGCGCCTGGGCCGAAGCCATGACGCGCCAGCGCCCCGGGTTTTTCACGGGGCTGATGGCCCAACAAAAGCCCAAGTACATGTGGATCGGCTGCTCCGACAGCCGCGTGCCCGCCAACGAGATCATGGGGTTGGACCCCGGCGAGGTGTTTGTTCACCGCAACATCGCCAACGTGGTGGTGCATTCCGATCTGAACGCGCTGTCGACCATCCAGTTCGCGGTGGACGTGATCAAGGTCGAGCACATCACCGTGGTGGGGCACTACGGCTGTTCTGGCGTGGCCGCCGCGCTGGCGGGCCGGCGTGTCGGCTTGGTCGACAACTGGCTGCGCCATGTTCAGGATGTGCGGGACCGCCACAAGGCGCTGCTCGACACCATTCCCGAGGCTCGGCGGCACGATGCGCTGGTGGAGCTCAACGCCATTGAACAGGTCGTCAACGTCTGCCAAACCACCGTCATCATTGACGCGTGGGCGCGTGGGCAGAACGTTACTGTCCACGGCTGGGTTTACGGCATCCATGATGGTTTGCTGCAAAACCTGCAAATCGGTGTCAGCAGCCAGGCAGACCTGGAGGCCACGTACAAAACGGCAGTGGATGCCGTGGCCAGCGTTGAACGCGCCTGACGCGCCATGGATTCAGGAGCCGCCATGTTTCCCCAGCGCCTAGATTCCCCCCTCGCCTACGACATCGCCAAAGCGATGATGGATGGTTTTAACCGCCATTACCAGCTGTTCCGTACCGAATCAGCCCGCGCCAAGCATCGGTTTGAAACCGCCGACTGGCATGGCCAGCAGCGCGCCCAGCGTGAGCGCATCGAGTTCTATGACCTGCGCGTGCGTGAAGCCTCGATGCGGCTGGAGCGCGAGTTCAAGGCGGGCGAGCAGTCCATGGACGTGTGGCACCAGGTCAAGCTGCACTACATCGGGCTGCTGGTGAACCACCACCAGCCCGAGCTGGCCGAGACGTTTTTCAACTCGGTCACCACCAAAATCCTGCACCGCAGCTACTTCCAGAACGACTTCATCTTTGTGCGGCCCGCCGTCAGCACCGAGTACATTGAAAACGAAGAACCCACCGCCCAGCCCACCTACCGCGCCTACTACCCCACCCGGGACACCATGGCCGCCGTGGTGCAACAGCTGGTACTGGACTTCGAGCTGCGCATCGAGTTTGACGACCTGCCCCGGGACGCCGGCTACGTGGTGGGGGTGCTCAGCGAGCTGCTGGGTGACGCCAAGCTGCGCGCCAACTTCCAGATCCAGGTGCTGTCCGGCCTGTTTTTCCGCAACAAGGGCGCGTATGTGGTCGGCAAGCTGATCAACGGCTTCAAGGAAGTGCCGTTTGCCCTGCCGCTGCTGCACGGCAAAAGCGGCAAGCTGGTCATTGACGCGGCGCTGTTCGGCGAAGACGACCTCTTGATCCTGTTCAGTTTTGCACGCGCTTACTTCATGGTGGACATGGGCATTCCGTCGGCCTACGTGGTGTTTTTACGCAGCATGATGCCGCGCATGCCGCGTGCGGAGATCTACAACGCCCTGGGCCTGGCCAAGCAGGGAAAAACGCTGTTTTACCGCGACTTTTTGTACCACCTGCGGCACAGCACGGACAAGTTTCGCATCGCCCCCGGCATCAAGGGCATGGTCATGCTGGTGTTTGACTTGCCCTCGTTTCCCTACGTGTTCAAGGTCATCAAGGACTACTACCCGCCGCAAAAAGACACCACGCGGGAGATGATCAAGTCCAAGTATTTGCTGGTCAAGCAGCACGACCGCGTGGGCCGCATGGCCGACACGCAGGAGTACAGCGAAGTCGCTTTTCCGCGTGAGCGTTTTGACGACGAGCTGATCGCCGAGATCGAAAAGTTTGCCCCCAGCCAGCTCGAAATCTCCGACCGCGACGGGGACGGCCAGATGGAAGTCATCATCAAACACGTCTACATCGAGCGGCGCATGATCCCGCTGAACATCTACCTGCAGGAAGCGTTTGACGTCGGTGTGCAGGAAAGTGCCGCCCAGGCGCAGATCGAGCGGGCCGTGGTCGAGTACGGCAACGCCATCAAGGACCTGGTCGCCGCCAACATCTTCCCCGGCGACATGCTGTGGAAAAACTTCGGCATCACGCGCCACGGCAAGGTCGTGTTCTACGACTACGACGAGATCGAATACATCACCGACTGCAAGTTCCGCAAGGTGCCCACACCGCGCAACGAAGAAGACGAGATGAGCGGCGAGGTCTGGTACTCGGTCGGCCCCAAAGACGTGTTCCCCGAAACCTTTGCCCCGTTTCTGCTGGGCAATGACGCGGTGCGCGAGGTCTTCATGCGCCACCACGCCGACCTGCTGCAGGCCGAGTTCTGGCAGGGCCACAAAGAACGCATCCAGGCCGGGCATGTGCACGACGTGTTTCCGTACGAGCGTGAAAAACGCTTTTTGGCCGCACGCCGCAGCGAGGTGTGAGAGTGGTGTGGTCTGCGCTGGCGGTGCGCTTCGGGTATGGCGTGGCGCTGTGGGTCGTGGGGCTTGGCATGGGCCTGGCCCAGACGACGCAAGTGCTGGACCTCCACACCCGCCCGGGGGTGTCCCAGCGTGTGTTGCTCATCTCGCCGCCCCCGGCTGAGGTGCAGGCGTCTGTCGTTTTGATGGTGGGCGGACACGGCGGTCTGCTGATGAACCCGGCGGGCTCCCTGCGCTGGGGCGCGGGCAATTTTCTGGCCCGGAGCCGCACGCTGTTTGCAGAACGCGGTTTGGCGGTCGCCCTGGTGGATGCGCCGTCGGACCGTCAAAACCCGCCGTACCTGAGCGGCTTTCGCCAGTCGCCAGACCACGCGGCAGATCTGAAAGCCGTCGTCGCAGAGCTGCGCCAGCGCTTTGGCAAACCTGTGGTCCTGGTGGGCACCAGCCGGGGCACCCAGTCGGTCGCGGCGGTGGCCCTCAGCCTGCGCGATGCTGGCGGGCCCGACGGCCTGGTGCTGACTTCCAGCATTTTGAAAGACCCGAAAAGCCGCGCCTTGCCTGAAATGCCGTTGGCGCAGCTGACCGTGCCGATTCTGGTGGCGCACCACGAGCAGGACGGCTGCAGCGCGTGCCTGGCCAGCGATCTGCCCTTGTTGACAGCGCCCATCACCGCCCCGCTGACCGTGCGGCGCTACACCGGCGGCAGCAACACGGGTGACCCCTGCGAAGCCATGTCCCACCATGGCTTCAACGGCCTGGAAGCCCAGGTCGTCCAAGACATCGCCGACTGGATTCGTGTGGCCGTTGTCCGCTGATCCGGTTTTTAACCCCCCCCCGCTTCACCCCCATCACAGGAGAAAACCCATGTCCACATTGGCCCAAGACCCCATCGTCATCCTCGGCGCAGCTCGCACCCCCATGGGCGCGTTCCAGGGTGACTTCAGCGCCCTGAGCGCCCACGACCTGGGCGGCGCCGCCATCAAGGCAGCCGTCGAGCGTGCAGGCATCCCCGCTGACAAGGTCGATGAAGTGCTGTTTGGCAACTGCCTGATGGCCGGCCAGGGCCAGGCCCCGGCGCGGCAAGCGGGCTTCAAGGGTGGCCTGCCCGCCAGTGCTGGCGCGGTCACGCTGTCCAAGATGTGCGGCTCCGGCATGGAGGCCACCATGCTGGCACACGACCAGCTGGTCGCGGGCAGCCGTGACCTCATGGTCGCGGGCGGCATGGAAAGCATGACCAACGCGCCGCACCTGCTGCTCAAGGGCCGCAGCGGCGTGCGCATCGGCCATGACCGCATTTATGACCACATGATGCTCGACGGCCTGGAAGACGCCTACGAGCCTGGCCGCGCCATGGGCACCTTTGGCGAGCAGTGCGCGGACAAGTACCAGTTCACGCGCCAAGCGCAAGACGCCTTCGCCACCACCAGCGTGCACCGCGCCAAGGCAGCGGCCGAGTCCGGCGCGTTCCAGGCTGAGATCACGCCCGTCACCGTCAAGGGCCGTGCCGGTGACACGGTGATTTCCATCGACGAAGGCCCGGGCAAGGTCAAGCTCGACAAGATCGCCAGCCTGCGCCCCGCGTTCAAGAAAGACGGCACCATCACCGCCGCCTCCAGCTCGTCCATCAACGACGGCGCGGCCGCGCTGGTGCTGGCGCGCGAATCCACCGCCAAGGCGATGGGTGCCACCCCGCTGGCCCGCATCGTCGGCCACGCCATGTTCGCCCAGGCCCCCGAGTGGTTCACCACATCGCCCGTCGGCGCCGTGAACAAGCTGCTCACAAAGATCGGCTGGACCGTGGCCGACGTGGATTTGTGGGAGATCAACGAAGCCTTCGCCGTTGTGCCCATGGCCGCCATGACCGAGCTGAACATCTCGCACGACATCGTCAACGTCAATGGCGGCGCCTGCGCCCTCGGCCACCCGGTGGGCGCCAGCGGTGCCCGCATCATCGTCACATTGATCTACGCGCTGAAGGCGCGGGGCTTGAAAAAAGGCGTTGCCACGCTGTGCATCGGTGGCGGTGAAGGCACCGCGATGGCGATTGAGTTGCTATAAAGTTTGTAGCAATACAGGCAATCAAAACCTAGGCTGGTGGCCCATATGATCTTGAACAGTGACCAAATCCAGGTGCGTGACGCGGTACGGGCCTTCGCGCAGGCTGAACTGTGGCCCCACGCTGCCGGCTGGGACAAGGCGCACCATTTCCCGAAAGACGCGCACCGCGGTCTGGCCGCCCTCGGTGCCTATGGCATCTGCGTGCCTGAGGAATTCGGCGGGGCCGACCTGGACTACCTCACACTGGCGCTGGTGCTGGAAGAAATCGCCGCCGGGGACGGCGGTGTCAGCACCACGATTGGCGTGACCAACTGCCCGGTCAACGCCATCTTGCTGCAGTACGGCATGGTGGCGCAGAAGCTGCAGTACCTGGCCCCGCTGGCACGCGGCGAGATGCTGGGGGCCTTCTGCCTGACCGAGCCGCACGTGGGAAGCGACGCGTCCGCCCTCAAAACCACCGCCACCAAGGGCGCTGACGGCTACGTGATCAATGGCGTCAAGCAGTTCATCACCAGCGGTAAAAACGGCGACGTCGCCATCGTCATTGCCGTGACCGACAAGGGCGCAGGCAAAAAAGGCATGAGCGCCTTCATCGTGCCCACCCGCACCCCCGGCTACCACGCTGACCGGCTGGAAGACAAGCTCGGCCAGCACTCCAGCGACACCGCGCAGGTCACCTTTGACAACTGCCTGGTCCCCGCTGACCACCTGATCGGGGCTGAAGGCGAGGGCTACCGCATTGCGTTGAGTGCGCTGGAAGGCGGGCGCATCGGCATTGCCGCGCAAAGCATCGGCATGGCGCGCAGCGCGTTTGAAGTGGCTGTGGCTTACGCCAAAGACCGCACCAGTTTCGGCACCGCCATCATCAACCACCAGGCCGTGGGTTTCCGGCTGGCCGACTGCGCCACGCAGATCGAAGCGGCCCGCCAGCTGACCTGGCACGCCGCCAGCCTGCGTGACGCGGGCGTGCCCTGCCTGAAAGAAGCGGCCATGGCCAAACTCTTCGCCAGCGAAATGGCCGAGCAGGTCTGCAGCGCCGCCATCCAGACGCTGGGCGGCTACGGCTACGTGAGCGACTTCCCCGTTGAGCGCATCTACCGCGACGTGCGTGTCTGCCAGATCTACGAAGGCACGTCGGACATTCAGAA
>JBJXEI010000065.1:0-12241 GCA_046154065.1 Polaromonas sp.
ACCGCTAACGGTGGCCCGGCTTTGGGCGAATGAGTGTCTTGATGTAGCGCTTATGCGTTGAAATCTATACTAGTCTAATGTCTGAAATTTCTATGATCTCCCCTGTGTCGGTGCCTATCAGGCTCGGCGATCGAAGTTACAACATTCTGGTCGGCTCCGGGTTCTTTTCAGACCCTCGCACCTACGAAATTTTGCCAAAAGCCGAGTCGGCAGTGGTCGTATCAAACACCACGGTTGCTCCACTCTATGCGGCGCAGTTAGTTCGTGCCTTGTGCTCACATTACGCCACTGTACTTGTCGTTGATTTGCCGGATGGTGAAAGCTACAAGGACTGGAAGACGCTTCAATTGATATTTGACGCGTTACTTAAAAACGGCTGCGATCGGAAGACCGTCTTGTTCGCGCTGGGTGGTGGTGTTGTCGGCGATATGACCGGTTTTGCCGCTGCGAGCTACATGAGAGGCATACCGTTCGTGCAGGTACCCACCACCTTGTTGGCTCAAGTTGATTCCTCTGTCGGTGGAAAGACAGCCATCAACCACCCTCTTGGGAAAAATATGATTGGGGCGTTTTATCAGCCCCAATTAGTGGTTTGTGATCTTGATGTCCTTAAGACCTTGCCTGCGAGGGAGTTGAGTGCGGGTTTGTCCGAAATCATCAAGTATGGGCCTATTGCAGACATGGATTTTTTTGACTGGATTGAAAAAAATCTGAACGCGCTGCTGTCTAAGTCACCTGTGGCTCTTGCTCATGCTGTACGGCGAAGCTGTGAAATCAAGGCTGATATTGTTGCTCAGGACGAGCGAGAGGGTGGATTGAGAGCTGTGCTTAACTTTGGCCATACCTTTGGTCACGCCATTGAGTCCGGTATGGGTTATGGCGCTTGGCTGCATGGTGAAGGCGTGGGTTGCGGAATGATCATGGCTGCCCATCTTTCCCAAAGATTGGGTCTTGTAAATGCAGCATTTGTACAGCGACTCACACAGTTGATTTTTAATGCAGGGTTGCCTGTCAAAGGTCCCGTTCTTAGCTCGAATGACAATGCTGCTCGTTATATTGAGTTGATGCGACTGGACAAGAAGTCTGAGGCAGGTGAAATACGGTTTGTGGTGATTGATGGGCCTGGACGTGCGTTGATTCGGCCCGCACCTGATACTTTGGTCCGCGAAGTGATCGATATGTGCTGTGTATAAAGACCCGACCAAAACCCACTACCAAGTAATACTTGGCAGCCGTTGCTGGCAATGCCGACTACAACATCAAAGGCCGGCGCATTACTTGCGTGGAATCTGATGCTTCTTGCCCCTTACGCATGTAACCCGGATTTTTCTCGGGGGCGTCGTTACTCTGAGCTGGCGGCGCCGACCCGCTCTGTATTTCAGCGGGATCGTGACCGGATTGTTCATTCCACAGCTTTTCGGAGATTGGTTTATAAAACGCAGGTTTTTTTGAACCATGAGGGTGATCTTTTTCGCACACGGCTAACTCATTCCTTGGAAGTCGCGCAGTTGGGCAGGGCAATTGCTCGCAATTTGCACCTCAATGAAGATCTGGTCGAAGCGATTGCGTTGGCGCATGACTTGGGGCACACGCCTTTCGGGCATGCAGGTCAAGATGCCCTTCATGCTTGTTTGAAAGCTAGTGATCCCTTTAGTTCGGGTTTTGAGCACAACTTACAGAGCTTGCGTGTGGTCGATTTGCTGGAGGATTCTTACCCTGCCTACAGAGGTCTGAATCTCAGTTTTGAAACGCGTGAGGGGGTGCTGAAGCATTGCTCTCGGCGCAATGCTAAGCGGATTGAGGCTGGTGAGCCCGGTGGGGTGGCGCATCGCTTCTTGCAGGCAACGCAGTCGTCTAGGTCAACATCGCAACCTTCGCTTGAGGCCCAGCTCGCCAATCTGGCTGACGAGATTGCCTATAACGCACACGATATTGACGATGGTGTTCGATCGGGGTTGCTGGATATGGAACAGCTCGAAGACGTTGAATTGTTTTGCACGTATCGGCGCGAGTCGTCCCGGGCGTATCCGGGTTTGAGCGGTAAAAAACTCTTGTTTGACACTATTCGTCGCATGTTGAGTGCGCAGGTCTACGACGTCACGGACGCGTCTCGGCTGGCATTTGACCAAGCTGCGCCAGCCGATGTAGATGCTGTGCGTTGTTCGCCCGCATTGCTCAGGTTTTCAGGCTCGATGGCCAGACAATCCAAGCAGCTTAAAGGGTTTTTGCTTCACAAGTTGTATCGCCATCCTCAGGTGATGCAAACCACATATGCCGCGCAGCAGGTTGTTCGAGATCTTTTTGAAGTTTATCGCTCCGACCCTGCGCAAATGTGGCCAATGCCTTCGGCGGGTCGAGATACCTGCGTGCTTGGCGAGTTGCAGGTACCCGCCAAGAATCGTTTGATCGCGGACTACATTGCAGGCATGACCGACAGGTTCGCGCTCAAGGAGCATGTGCGTTTGACCGGACGCGTGGTTTTCCCTGGTTGAACGGAGTCGGCTGTGTCCTTTTTCTGTTGCATGCGTGCATGCAATCACGGCATGCCTCATGGCTTTGCGGCAATCCACAACACTGATAACCTTGGGTTGAGTTAGGTGGCACAGTTGACCCGGCGCTGATCTGCACCGATTCAGACAAACATCCCCTGACGGGCATCAATCGTGCTCATCAAGCGCATTCAACACAGGGGCAATTAGATGAAACTTGATCGTCGTCAGTTTATGGTGGGTGGTGCTTTGCTCGGAGCGACCCTTACAGCGCCGCCACTGTGGGCACAAAGCAGCAAAAGTGTGCGCAAAATTGTTCTGGGGCAATCTGTGCCCCTGACCGGTGCAGCCGATCAAATCGGGCTTGCCTATTTAAATGGTGCCAAGATGTTCTTCGATTCGGTCAATTTGGCCGGTGGTGTGGCTGGCTACAAGGTGGACGTTAAAACGCTTGACGATGGTTACAGTGCAACCAAGGCCGCCAGCAATGCTGTAGCACTTGTCAATGATGGTGTGGATGCGCTATTTGGTTTTGTGGGTACCGCCAGCTGTGACGCAGCCTATGCGGCGACCAAAGGGTCAAATCCCTTGTTTTTTGCACCGTTTGCTGCGTCAGATGCCCTGCATGCGCCTTCACAGGCCAACGTATTTCATGTGCGCCCGGGTTTGGCCGATGAGGCCTACAAAATTGTCAGGCACTGCGCGACCTTGAGTCAGGACCGCATTGCCGTATTTGCGGAAGACGATGCCATGGGCCGGGCCGGTTTGGCCGCTGTGACCCAGGCGCTGGTCGACCTCAAGCTACCGCCGTTGGTGGGCAGCGTCCTGTCGCCAGTGAACAGCAACAAGGTTGAGCCGGCTGTAGCTGCCTTGCTGAAAACACAGCCCCAAGCGATTATTCAGGTGAGTCTGTTCAACTCATCTGCCGCCTTCATCCGAAAAATGCGCGGTGCGGGGTATGGCGGTCAGTTTTTGAATTTTTCGGTGGTGGGTATTGATCCCTTATTCAGTGCGCTGGGCAAGGACATTGGTGGTGTTGTGATATCGCAAGTCGTTCCCTCCCCCAGAAGCGTCGGTATTCCCTTGATCAAGGAGTATCAGGAAGTCCTTGGCCAGACGGATCAAACACCCAGCTACGAAAGCATCGAAGGCTACGTGGCTGCACGCGCTTTTGCGGAGGGCATCCGTCGCAGCGTCGCTGCTACCGGAAAAGCCGATCGGGCGGGTCTGCAAAAAGCATTCGAGTCCATGGGAGACTACGACATGAGCGGATTTCGCATCAACACACGCGCCAAAAAGTACGAATCAGTCCGGGCGATTGACTTGGTGACCATCACCCCAGACGGCAAGGTCTTGCGATAACGTCCGCTGAGAGCGGTGCCCAGGTGCCGCCGATAATCTTGTTGGCGCTTTGTTGAGTTGACAGGGCCCTGACTGGAAACACCCATGGCCCGACTCCCGCGTCTCACACTGCCTGACTACCCGCACCATGTGATTCAGCGGGGCAACAATCGGCAAAACATCTTCAGCACCCCGGCGCACTTCCAGTACTTTCTTGCTTTGTTGGAAGAGCAGTCTCGCAAATATGAAGTGGCCGTTCATGCTTACGTGTTGATGAACAATCACTTTCATCTGCTGGCAACGCCCATGGCTGACAACCAGGGCTTACCGCGCATGATGCAGGCTGTTGGGCGAAGTTATGTGCGTTACTTCAATGATTTGACCGAGCGTTCTGGCACTTTGTGGGAGGGGCGTTACCGCTCTACGCTGATCCAGGCTGAGCCCTATTTTCTGGCTTGCCAGGCCTATATCGACCTGAACCCCGTGCGGGCCGGTATCACGCCAGAGGCGGCTGATTACCCCTGGTCTAGCCATGCGCATTACGTTGGGATGCGCCTCGACAAACTCATCACCCCGCACGCGCTGGTGTGGGCGCTGGGAAACACCCCTTTCGCACGTGAGGCTGCATACGCCGAATTGGTGCGTCGAGGTGTCGCTCTGTCTAAACAGCGCGCCCTGACGCAGTCGGCTCTGACGGGGTGGGTCTTGGGCGATCAGGCGTTTGTGGCGGAATTGCAAAAAAGAACCGATCGGCGTGTCTCGCCTTCGCCGGCTGGTCGGCCATTTTCTGGCTCAAGAGCGTTGTAGCCATCTCCAAGTCATTGATAAAAAACAATATTTCTCTTTGTTTAATGTGTCCCTAATTATTTGCCGATGAATTTGATCAAGAACTAATTGGAATCTGACCCTAATTAAAGTGTTTGGCATTGTTGTTGCTGCGTTTTATCATTGCAAGGTTCACCTTCCCACGATATTTTCGCGACAACAACTGACTAGGAGTGCGCCATGACGACGGCTGCTGAAATCAAGCATATTCAAGACCACGGTTTGTACTCAGGTGCCAACGAACATGACGCCTGCGGTGTCGGTTTTGTGGCGCACATCGAGGGCCACAAATCGCACGCCATCGTTCAGCAGGGTCTGAAGATCCTTGAAAACCTGGACCACCGGGGTGCGGTTGGTGCTGACAAGCTGATGGGCGACGGCGCTGGCATCTTGATTCAGTTGCCCGATGCGCTGTACCGCGAAGAAATGGCCACCCAGGGCGTGGCGTTGCCACCGCCCGGTGAGTACGGCGTCGGCATGGTGTTCCTGCCGAAAGAGCACGCCTCGCGTCTGGCTTGTGAGCAGGCTCTGGAGCGCGCCGTCAAGGCCGAAGGCCAGGTCCTGCTGGGCTGGCGCGATGTGCCCGTCAACCGCGACATGCCCATGTCGCCCACCGTGCGGGAAAAAGAACCCATCCTGCGCCAGATCTTCATTGGCCGTGGCAACGACGTCATCGTGCAGGACGCGCTGGAGCGCAAGCTGTACGTCATTCGCAAGACCGCCAGCGCCGCGATCCAGAACCTGCACCTGACGCACAGCAAAGAATATTACGTGCCCAGCATGTCCAGCCGCACGGTGGTCTACAAAGGCCTGTTGCTGGCCGACCAGGTGGGCACGTATTACCTGGACCTGCAGGACACGCGCTGCGTCTCGGCGCTGGGCCTGGTGCACCAGCGCTTTTCAACCAACACCTTCCCCGAATGGCCGTTGGCCCACCCCTACCGTTATGTGGCGCACAACGGCGAGATCAACACCGTCAAGGGCAACTACAACTGGATGAAGGCCCGTGAAGGCGTGATGTCGTCCCCCGTGTTGGGCGCTGACCTGCAAAAGCTCTACCCCATCAGCTTTGCCGACCAGTCTGACACCGCCACCTTCGACAACTGCCTTGAATTGCTGACCATGTCGGGCTACCCGATCAGCCAGGCCGTGATGATGATGATTCCCGAGCCCTGGGAGCAGCACACCACGATGGACGAGCGCCGCAAGGCGTTTTACGAGTACCACGCCGCCATGCTGGAGCCATGGGACGGCCCGGCCTCCATCGTCTTCACAGACGGCCGCCAGATCGGCGCCACGCTGGACCGCAACGGCCTGCGCCCTTCCCGCTACTGCGTGACCGACGACGACCTGGTCATCATGGCGTCCGAGTCCGGCGTGCTGCCGATTCCTGAGCACAAAATCGTCCGCAAATGGCGCTTGCAGCCCGGCAAGATGTTCCTGATCGACCTGGAACAAGGCCGCATGGTGGACGACGAGGAAATCAAGGCCACGCTGGCCCACAGCAAGCCCTACAAGCAGTGGATTGAAAACCTGCGCATCAAACTCGACGACGTGACCGCCAAGCCCGCGCAGGCCAGCATCGAACTCGCCGCGCCCGAGTCCACCTTGCTGGATCGCCAGCAAGCCTTCGGCTACACCCAGGAAGACATCAAGTTCCTGATGTCCCCGATGGCCACCAACGGCGAAGAAGCCACCGGCTCCATGGGCAATGACAGCCCGCTGGCTGTGCTCTCCAACAAAAACAAGCAGCTGTACAACTACTTCAAGCAGCTGTTTGCGCAGGTGACTAACCCGCCGATCGACCCGATCCGCGAAGCCATCGTGATGTCGCTGGTGTCCTTTATCGGCCCCAAGCCCAACCTGCTCGACATCAACCAGGTCAACCCGCCGATGCGGCTGGAGGTCAGTCAGCCCGTGTTGAACGTGCAGGACATGCAAAAGCTGCGTGACATCGAAGCGCACACGCAAGGCAAGTTCAAAAGTTACACGCTGGACATCACCTACCCGCTGGCCTGGGGCCATGAGGGCGTGGAAGCCAAGCTGGCCTCGCTGTGCGCCGAGGCGGTGGACGCGATCAAGGGCGGCAAAAACATCCTGATCATCAGCGACCGCGCCATGAACGCCACGCAGGTGGCAATCCCCGCGCTGCTGGCGCTGTCCGCCATTCACCAGCATCTGGTGAAAGAAGGCCTGCGCACCACCGCCGGTCTGGTCGTTGAGACGGGCTCGGCCCGCGAAGTCCATCACTTCGCGGTGCTGGCCGGTTATGGCGCCGAGGCGGTTCACCCCTATCTGGCCATGGAAACCCTGGCCGAGCTGTTCAGCGGGCTGCCGGGCGACCTGAGCCTGGACAAAGCCATCTACAACTACACCAAGGCCATCGGCAAGGGCCTGTCCAAGATCATGTCCAAGATGGGCGTGTCCACCTACATGAGCTACTGCGGCGCCCAGCTGTTTGAAGCGATTGGCGTGAACCGCGACACCATTGCCAAGTTTTTCACCGGTACCGCCAGCCAGGTCGAAGGCATGGGCGTGTTCGAGATCGCCGAAGAAGCGCTGCGCATGCACCGCGCCGCCTTCAGCGACGACCCCGTGCTGGCCAACATGCTGGACACCGGCGGTGAATACGCCTGGCGCGTGCGCGGTGAAAACCACATGTGGACCCCTGACGCGATTGCGAAGCTGCAGCACTCGACCCGCTCCAACAACTGGAACACCTACAAAGAGTACGCCCAGCTCATCAACGACCAGAACCGCCGCCACATGACGCTGCGCGGGCTGTTCGAGTTCAAAATCGATCCGAGCAAGGCCATCCCGATCGAGGAAGTCGAGTCCGCCAAGGAAATCGTCAAACGGTTTGCCACCGGCGCGATGTCGCTCGGCTCCATCAGCACCGAGGCGCACGCCACGCTGGCCGTGGCCATGAACCGCATCGGCGGCAAAAGCAACACGGGGGAGGGTGGTGAAGACCCGGCACGTTACCGTCAGGAACTCAAAGGCATCCCTATCAAGCAGGGCCAAACGCTGAAAAGTGTGATCGGTGAGAAAGTCGTTGAAGTCGACCTGCCCCTGCAGGCCGGTGATTCGCTGCGCTCCAAGATCAAGCAGGTCGCATCCGGCCGCTTTGGCGTCACGGCGGAATATCTGGTGTCGGCCGACCAGATCCAGATCAAGATGGCCCAGGGTGCCAAGCCTGGTGAAGGCGGCCAGCTGCCCGGTGGCAAGGTCACCGAGTACATCGGCGCGCTGCGTTACTCCGTGCCCGGCGTCGGGTTGATCTCCCCCCCGCCGCACCACGACATCTACTCCATCGAAGACCTGGCCCAGCTGATTCACGACCTGAAAAACGTGAACCCGCGCGCCAGCATCAGCGTCAAGCTGGTCAGTGAAGTCGGCGTGGGCACCATTGCTGCCGGTGTGACCAAGGCCAAAGCCGACCACATCGTGATCGCCGGCCATGATGGCGGCACGGGCGCTTCGCCCTGGTCGTCCATCAAACATGCAGGATCACCGTGGGAAATCGGGCTGGCCGAAACCCAACAGACCCTGGTGCTCAACCGCCTGCGCGGCCGTGTGCGCGTGCAGGCCGACGGTCAGATGAAAACCGGCCGTGACGTGGTCATTGGCGCGCTGCTGGGTGCCGACGAGTTCGGTTTTGCCACCGCTCCCTTGGTGGTGGAAGGCTGCATCATGATGCGCAAGTGCCACCTGAACACCTGCCCCGTGGGCGTGGCCACGCAGGACCCGGTGCTGCGGCAGAAGTTCAGCGGCAAGCCCGAGCATGTCGTGAACTACTTCTTCTTTGTCGCCGAAGAGGCCCGCCAGCTGATGGCGCAGCTCGGCGTGCGCACCTTTGACGAGCTGATTGGCCGTGCCGACCTGCTCGACACCCAAAAGGGCATCGAGCACTGGAAAGCCGGTGGCCTGGACTTTGCCCGCCTGTTCTACCAGCCCAACGTGCCGGCCGACGTGCCCCGTCTGCATGCGTCCAGCCAGGACCACGCGCTGGAAAAAGCCCTCGACGTGCGCCTGATCGAAAAATCACGCGCTGCGCTGGACAAAGGTGAAAAAGTCCAGTTCATCGACATCGCCCGCAACGTCAACCGCACTGTCGGCGCCATGCTGTCGGGTGAGCTGACCCGTTTGCACCCGGAAGGTCTGCCTGACGACACGCTGCGCATCCAGCTCGAGGGCACGGGCGGTCAGTCCTTTGGAGCCTTCCTGGCCAAGGGCATCACCATGTACCTGATTGGTGATGCCAACGACTACACCGGCAAGGGCCTGAGTGGTGGCCGCATCGTGGTGCGACCCAGCATCGACTTCCGCGGCGAGGCGGTGAAAAACACCATCGTTGGCAACACCGTGCTGTACGGTGCCACCCGGGGTGAGGCCTTCTTCAGCGGCGTGGCCGGTGAGCGGTTCGCCGTGCGTCTGTCCGGGGCCACCACCGTGGTCGAAGGCACGGGCGACCATGGCTGCGAGTACATGACCGGCGGCACCGTGGTCGTGCTGGGCAAGACTGGCCGCAACTTTGCGGCCGGCATGAGCGGCGGTGTGGCGTATGTGTATGACGAAGACGGCAAGTTCGCCACCCGTTGCAACACCTCGATGGTGAGCATGGACAAGGTGCACCTGACGGCCGACCAACACACCCATGACCAGTCCGACTGGCACGATGCCGACAGTGACGAGCAGCACCTCAAACGCCTGCTGCAGGACCACAACCGCTGGACCGGCAGCAAGCGTGCGCGCGAGTTGCTCGACAACTGGACCGAGGCGCGGCTGAAGTTCGTCAAGGTCTTCCCGAACGAGTACAAGCGCGCCCTGGCGGAGCGCAAGGAACGCCGGCTCGAAGCCTCGACAGAGACCACACGCGCCCAAGCTGCCACCAACCAGGCCAGCCACGAAGCTGTGGCGGCCAAGTAAGTCAGCTGGCCAGGTAAATCCACCCCGACGCTATTGAATTAATAGCAGACCAGGCAATGAAAGCCTTGGCCAGGGGTGGATTTGATGCAAAAGAGTGCTGAAAAAGCCAAAAAAACACCTCACAGGAACGGATCATGGGAAAAATCACCGGTTTCATGGATTACGAGCGCATCGAAGAAGGCTACAAGCCAGTGACCGAGCGCCTGAAGAACTACAAAGAATTTGTCATCGGGCTGGATGATCAGGATGCCAACAAGCAGTCCGCCCGCTGCATGGACTGCGGCACGCCGTTCTGCAACAACGGCTGCCCGGTCAACAACATCATTCCGGACTTCAACGACATGGTGTTCCGTGCCGACTGGAAAAACGCCATTGACACGCTGCACAGCACCAACAACTTCCCCGAGTTCACCGGCCGAATCTGCCCGGCCCCGTGTGAAGCGGCCTGCGTGCTCAACGTCAACGACGACGCGGTCGGCATCAAGTCCATCGAGCACGCGATCATTGACCGCGCGTGGTCCGAAGGCTGGGTCGCCCCCGTCCTGCCCAAACACAAGACCGGCAAAAAAGTCGCGGTGGTTGGCTCCGGCCCCGCTGGCATGGCCGCTGCCCAGCAGCTGGCCCGGGTCGGCCATGACGTCACGCTGTTCGAGAAAAACGACCGTGTCGGCGGCCTGTTGCGCTACGGCATTCCCGACTTCAAGATGGAAAAGGTCCACATCGACCGCCGCGTCGAGCAGATGAAGGCCGAGGGCGTGACCTTCCGCTGCGGCGTGATGGTGGGCAAGCTGCCCAAGGATTCCAAGGTCACCAACTGGGCCAAGGAAACGATCACCCCCGAGCAGCTGCAAAAAGACTTTGACGCCGTCATCCTGACCGGCGGTGCCGAGCAGTCCCGCGACCTGCCCGTGCCCGGCCGCGACCTGGACGGCGTGCACTTCGCGATGGAGTTTTTGCCCAGCCAGAACAAGGTCAACGCAGGCGACAAGGTCAAAGGCCAGCTGCGCGCTGACGGCAAACACGTCATCGTCATTGGCGGCGGCGACACCGGCAGCGACTGCGTGGGCACCAGCAACCGCCACGGCGCGGTCAGCGTCACCCAGTTTGAACTGATGCCGCAGCCGCCCGAAGAAGAAAACCGCCCGATGACCTGGCCCTACTGGCCGATCAAGCTGCGTACCTCGTCCAGCCACCAGGAAGGCTGCGAGCGCGAATTCGCCATTTCCACCAAAGCGCTGCTGGGTGAAAAAGGCAAGGTCACCGGTTTGACCACCGTGCGCGTCGAGTGGGTCAACGGCAAGATGGTGGAAGTGCCCGGCTCCGAGCAAACTCTCAAGGCCGACCTGGTTTTGCTGGCCATGGGCTTTGTCTCGCCTGTTGCGTCGGTGCTCGAATCCTTCGGCATCGACATGGACGCGCGCGGCAACGCCAAAGCCACCGACGCCTTCATCGGCGGCTACGCCACCAACGTGCCCAAGGTGTTTGCCGCCGGTGACATCCGCCGCGGCCAAAGTCTGGTGGTCTGGGCCATCCGCGAAGGCCGCCAAGCCGCCCGCGCGGTGGACGAGTTCCTGATGGGCTGCAGCGACCTGCCTCGTTGAGTGTTGGTGGTCGGGGTGGGTGCCGGGTTTTTTGCTACGTAATTGATAGCGAAACAGGCAATTAACACCTAGGCAATCGCTTGTTCTGGCTTGTTTCCCATCAGAAAAAGCCTTTTTGAAGCCGCTTTGACGCCCCTGGCGCTGCGGCGGCCGTCTCGGGTTGCGGTGATTCTGGTGGTTGGGTAAAAACCCTTATCATCAGGTTTGAACCGCAACACAGGCCTGCGCGCCGACCCGCGCAGGCCACCCCCCCCACCTCATGGCCGACACCTCTTTCCCTGCACTGGTTGAATTCAAGGCGCTGACCTTCTCCTACCCCGCCTCCAGCGGGGACAGGGTGATCTTGGACCGCGTCACGCTGTCCGTGCCTCGGGGCAAGGTCACCGCGCTCATGGGCGCTTCCGGTGGCGGTAAAACCACGCTGCTCCGGCTGATTGGCGGGCAGCAAAAAGCCAGCAGCGGCAGCGTGCTGTTTGACGGCCAGGACGTCAGCAGCATGGACCCGTCCGCGCTGTACGCCGCCCGCCGCCGCATGGGCATGCTGTTCCAGTTCGGGGCGCTGTTCACGGATTTGAGTGTGTTTGACAACGTTGCTTTCCCGCTGCGCGAGCACACCACGCTGCCCGAGGTGCTGATTCGCGACATCGTGCTGATGAAACTCAACGCCGTGGGCCTGCGCGGCGCACGCGAGCTGATGCCCAGCGAGGTGTCGGGCGGCATGGCCCGGCGTGTGGCGTTGGCCCGAGCCATGGTGCTGGACCCGGAACTCATCATGTACGACGAGCCCTTTGCGGGCCTGGACCCGATCTCGCTCGGCACCGCCGCGCAGCTGATCCGCCAGCTCAACGACACGCTGGGCATCACCAGCATCGTCGTCTCGCACGACCTCGAAGAGACCTTCCGCATCGCCGACAAGGTCATCATTTTGGCCAACGGGCGCATCGCTGCGCAGGGCACTCCCGACGAGGTGCGAACCTCCACCGACCCGCTGGTGCACCAGTTTGTCAACGCCCTGAGCGAAGGCCCGGTGAAGTTTCACTACCCCGGCCCCAGCGT
>JBJXEI010000066.1:0-5095 GCA_046154065.1 Polaromonas sp.
CGGGACAAAATCTATCAGCGAATAGAGGTCCGCCTCTGGGTACATGTCGAGCAGTTGCTCCAACACCCGCTCGGCACCGCCGTGTATCACCAGCCAATCGTGCACGATGGCAATTTTCAGGGTCTTGTTCATATGGCACTCCGAACTTGCGAAGACTCTACGGCCAGCTGAAGTCGCTCCAGCATCCGTGCGGCCGCAGCACGCCAGCTGTACTGCTGTACATGCTGCATGCCACGCTCGCGCATGACCGCGGCAGTCGAAGGACTGCGCACTAATTTTTCGATGGCGTCAGCCAGCGTTTGTGGCTGTGTCGGGTCGCAATACAGCGCCGCGTCGCCACACACCTCAGGCAGGCAGGACGACCGACTCACCACCACCGGACAACCCATGCGCATGGCTTCAACCGGCGGAAGGCCGAAGCCTTCGTAATGAGAGGGGAACACCAGACACAAAGCATGCTGATACAAGTATTTGAGGGTTTGATCGCTCACAAACCCGAGATAAGTGACCTTTTTCATGTCCAGCTTGGAGCTTTCGAACACCTTGTTGTTCAAGGGCCCTACCACCACACATTCGGGTGCGTCCGGGCCCATCAATTCGAGCGCACGAACAACTGCGCCGAAATTCTTGTTCGGGTTGACGCTGGAGACCGCTAACACAAAAGGCCGCTTTGGCACCGCGTGTGTGAGTTGATCTGCCTCACCAATGGTGGCCGGCGTCATGTGGTCCGAGCCGGGGTAGACCACCGTCATTTGTGTGCTGCGCAAGCCGGTGTAGCGCGCGATTTCTGCCTGCGAGAAGCGGGAGTTGGTCAGTAAAAACGCGGCGCGGCGGCCCGCCACATTCAGCAAGAGCCGATACCAGAGACGAAACTTCCAGTTGAAGTTTTCAGGTATTGCGTAGATCTGGGCGTCATGAAACATAAGCCCGTGGTTACGGCGAAACACCGGGCCCGTGTTGCAAAGGCTAATCAACCAGTCTGAGGCGGGGAGCTGAGCGAGGTCAAGTTGCTCCCACAGATGGCCTTGGCGCACGCCTATCGCGACTACGGGTATGCAGCCAACGCTGGCCGCAATTTTTGCCTCAAAACCTGGAGGAACTGCAACGCTAAACCGCAGCGTCGTGTCCCCAAAAACAAAGGAGGCATTAGGGCCGAGAAAATTATCAGCCAAAGCGGCCACCATCCCATGCGCTACACGTTCCACACCGGTGGTTGGCCGTGTCAGAAAACGCCCGTTGATCCAGACATGAACCAGGCGGGCCGTCTCGTTAGCGTTGCAAGGACACACATGCAGATGACTGACGAGGCCCTGCTGACCGCTATGAACGCCATGACGGGCGTCAAGCGACACATCAAGCGCACGACACGCAGGCCCGTGCAAATTGCGCTTGCCCCGCTCAAGAGAACGCACAGACGGCCTCGTCGCAGCTGCTGTAGACATTGAACACACGATGCATGCGCATCAGTGCAAAAAGCGAAACCAGCGAGGCAGACAAACTGCAAAGCGCAAGCTCACCGCAGCGGTTGTTGATCATGCGCAAACATGCCAGCAGGGCACCAAAACCGCAACCGTCAACAAAACGAACCGACTGCACATCAAGGACAACCTGGTACCGCTGGTCCATCAGGGACATCAAAGCGTGCTGAAAGTCCTGCGCGTTGCAGGCATTGATGCGATCAACCTGCACATGAACGATGAGGATGCCGCCTTGCAGCTTTTCGGTTTTGAGTTCCATTTGTTTCTCCGTTGATTGCGACACGCTGGTGAAACAATTGAAGCATCTGTAACCAATTGAAATGTCACAGCATCGTGAAACCTACCCCTCGCCAGCTTCAAGCTTGACGTACTCAGCATGCAATGCTGCCCGGCACGTCGGCCAATCAACATCAGCACCCGCCTCCAGCTCGGCTTCCGTGGATTTGGCAAGCGCACCCAGGGCGTGCGCCTCGTAGCTCAGTGCCGCGCCGGTCAGTTGGTGCAACACCTGCAGGCGGGCCGTGAGGGAGGGCGCGGCATCCATGTCGGACAACCGTTTAGGAATGCCAGCAATGAATTTTTTGCGCAGCGTCTCAAGCCGCGCCCGCAGGTGTGGCGACATCGCGTTGCTGAATGACAACTGCATGGAAATCTTTCACAAGGCCCGCTTTCGGGTAGGCGTGGAAAAAAGGGGAACTGTCAGCTCAGTCTAATCGCACACCCATTTCGATGAAATATTTGATAAATGAGTAAAAGTTGCGATTATTCTGAAAATAGTAATGATTTTGACAACTGCGTAACAAATCAATAACACCTTTGCATTTCAATACGTTGAACCAAAGGGGTAAAAAATGACAACTACACAGCGTTCAGTCCTACAACGCCCACTGCTCCGGCAAATTTATCTGCGATGTATGCGAATGGATTGGTGGCTTCATACCCACGCATTGATCGCTTTCAAACGCATGTTGGACTTGTGCCTCACGCTGCCAGCCATCGTTCTGCTGGCCCCTCTGTTCGCTGCGGTGGCGCTGGCGATCAAGATCAGCGATGGCGGGCCCGCCCTTTATTGGCAGACGCGGGTGGGGCAGAACGGCAAAACGTTCCGGTTCCCCAAGTTTCGTTCAATGCGCGTGCATGCAGACACGCTTCACTCATCCATGCAGCAGCACAACCAGCACGGCTCAGGCTGCGTAACTTTCAAATTAAAAAAAGACCCCCGCATCACGGCCGTCGGGCGCTTGTTGCGCCGCACCAGTATTGACGAGCTGCCCCAGCTCCTGTGTGTGTTGAGTGGCGAGATGAGTCTGGTCGGGCCGCGCCCTGCACTCGTGTCGGAAGTGGCACGCTACTCCACCACCGACCGCCAGCGGCTGACGGTCAAGCCCGGCCTAACTTGCATCTGGCAGGTCAATGGTCGCTCCGAGGTGCCTTTTCCGCAACAGGTTCGCATGGACATTGAGTACATCCGGACACGCTCCATTGGCCGCGACCTTCGCCTGATCGGTGAGACTTTCCCCGCCGTGTTCAAGGGCCGTGGTGCCTACTGACCACGTCATGCAAATACAAACCTCAGTCGCAAGCCCATCATGATGTCAACACCCAGCTGGCAAATGCCCTTGAGCAAGGCAGCACTGCCCGGCAGTGTCAGCGGCCATCGCGAAGCCGTTGTCCCCGTGCAAGCCTTCCCCCCGATCGAGCCCGTCTACCGCACCGTCATTTTTGCGACGCACACAGCCGCACACGACCTACCGGTGTCGGCTGACTTTCCGGCATCGCTGCTGCCCCTGGGGCCCGAGCTTTTCATTGAACGCGTCTTCGAAGCGCTTTCCGACCTTGGTCTGCGCGACGTTGACCTTGTCGTCAGCGACCAGCCGGAAGCGCTGCGTCAATGCCTGGGTGACGGAGAGCGCTGGGGCATAACCCTGCGGTGGCACCTGGTGAAGGGCGCCAACACCCCGTACGCCCTGCTGCGCAACATGGCACTCCCTGAGCAGCGGGTGCTGATCGGCCATGCCGACCACTGGGTGTCTGCTGCCGTGCTGCAGCAATTGCAAACGCGCAACGGTGTCGCTGTTGATGCTGCGACGCAGCATTGGTGCGGCTGGGCCAGTTTGCACGGAAAGGCCTTGAAAGACGTTGCTTGCGACACGGACATAACGATGCTGTTTCAACAGATCAGCACAGCGAACGCACAACCGCTGCTGAAAACCGGGCCACAGGACCACACGTTCAGCGGTGATGCTGCGCAGTTGCTGGCCGCACAACAGCAAGCGCTTGGCCTCGATGTAGACGGCGTGCCAGCCGCGTGGATCAGGACGTCCTGGGGCGCGATGAGCCCCGACGCCTGTGTCAGCGCCCACGCACGCCTGCAAGGCCCCGTGCTTGCGGGGGCCGGTTGTTTCATCCACGCGGGCGCTCAAGTCGGGCCAGACGTCGTGCTGGCTGGCGACGTCATCGTTGCGTCAGGCGCCCGCATCAGCCACAGCCTGGTGCTGTCCGGCACATTCCTGGGCGATGGCGTGACCCTGCACGGCGCCATCGCGCGCGGCAATCTCATTGCACACGTGGGCTCTGATGAGCGCATAGGCGTTGCCGACTTTGAAGGCTCCATGCTACTGCATGCAGAACTGCAGCCCGCAGCAGTTCCTTGGGCAAGCCGAGTGATGGCAGCGATCGCCTTGGCAGCGCTGCTGCCCTGGTTTTTGCTGGACCGTGTATTTCGCTTGTTTACCGGCGCGCCCATGCGCTGGAGGACTTGCCCTGCAGCCGTTGCCACGCCCAACAACGCAGCAGAGGTACAGCTGCAGGCGCTGCGCACCGCGCCTGCGCACTGCAACGCCTACGGCAGCCTGGCGTGGTATTTCGGCGGAATGATGGACGTGCTGCAGGGCCGCCGCTGCTGGTTCGGCATCCGGCCGAGAAGTGCTGAGCAGTGGAATGCGTTAAGTGCAGACTGGCAACGCATCTTTGCCCAATCGTTCATCGGGCTGTTTCACGCGCCCGCCTGGAGCGACCCCGACGCCAACGTACAGCTGGAGTCTTTTGCGGTGGCCGACGCCTACATGTCGGTGCGGCGAAATGCCTGGCAACGGTGCAAGCTGTGCTGCGCCATCATTTTGGGTTTGGCCGGGCTAAAGGCCAGTCCGGCAACCCATCCGAAACATCAGGTTCGGTCCAACACACCACCCCAGGGTGGGCCGTCACCGCTCAGCGCACAGGCAGGGGACGAGCTGAGCCAGAACTGAGCCGGCACGCAGCAGCGGTGCTTCCGATGATTCACAGAATTAATTGCTATCAATTCAGGATCTGGCCCCGCATGATTCTAGAGGCCTAGAAGGTGATTTGAGGTATTGCTAAATAGGTATTGAGACCGTCTCATCCCAAAGCCGTGGACAGGTGATGCAGCCGGTCTGATCAGCCAGAGGGCACTTGATCCTTCGCTGAAAGATTAACAGCAACGAATCGCGCAGGTTGTTGGCGCTTTTGGAGTAACAGTGCGTCTTGCGGTGCAGCCTGGCCAAGTAGCAGCGCAGCCTGTTGTTCATGCTTTCGATGGTGTGCGTGTACGCCTTGCCTTTGATGTGCTGGGCTCTGCGAAAGATGTGGTTGTAGCA
>JBJXEI010000067.1:0-16567 GCA_046154065.1 Polaromonas sp.
TTGAACACCGTGCATCTGGCGCGAGCAGGCACTTTGCCAAAGCACTTGCAGCTGCTGCTGGATCAGGCTCGATACTTTGTGCTGCCACCTCGCCGTCCTGATCGCAGCTTCCCGCGTGAGGTCAAGCGATCCACCCGCAGCAAGTACCCTTCAAAAAAATGCCAGTCAGGGCTTAACTGACTGGCATTGGTAGGCTGGGTGGCTTTTTCAGATAAAAAGTAAGTCACAGGTCCTTAAACAGCCCATGTGGCACAGCTTTTGCTAATTCCTAAGCACAGGCTTTAAAAAGCCAGCAACCACCCACCTCAACGGCGAGGCAGGTGGTTCAACCAGAACAAAGGCGTTCGTTCCCTGGAGTCACCTCGTGGTGACGACCTGGACCGAGCGCCTTTTTTTTTCGACAGCCAACTTCTATGGAGTGATTCGAGATGAGCGAACTGCCAACTTCGTCAACCTGCCCCACCGCCACCGCTACCCCCGCCAAAGGACAAACCCATGACCGCGAGACTTCCCTGATGAGCCGCCGCAACGTGTTGCAAGCGGCCGTGGCCTCCAGCCTGGTGATCAGCCCTGCCCTGCGCGCAGTGGCCTACGCCCAGGGCTCTGACGCCCCGGAGAAAAAAGAAGTCAAGATCGGCTTCATCCCGCTGACCGACTGCGCGTCCGTCGTGATGGCGTCCGTCATGGGCTTTGACAAAAAGCATGGCGTGACCATCATCCCCAGCAAGGAAGCCAGTTGGGCCGGTGTGCGCGACAAGATGATCAGCGGCGAGCTGGACTTTGCCCACGCGCTGTACGGCCTGGTGTATGGCGTGCACCTGGGCACGTCCGGGCCGAAAAAAGACATGGCCGTGCTGATGACCCTGAACAACAACGGCCAGGCCATCTCGCTGAGCAAAAAGCTGGCGGACAAAGGCGCAGTAGACGGTGCCAGCCTGGCCAAGCTGATGGCCAGTGAGAAGCGCGAGTACACGTTTGCGCAGACCTTCCCCACCGGCACCCACGCCATGTGGCTGTACTACTGGATGGCGGCCAACGGCATCAACCCGATGAAGGACGCCAAGGTCATCACCGTGCCGCCCCCGCAAATGGTGGCCAACATGCGCGTGGGCAACATGGACGGCTTCTGCGTGGGTGAGCCCTGGAACCACCGCGCCATCATCGACGGCGTGGGCGTGACCGCCATCACCACCCAGGACATCTGGAAAGACCACCCCGAAAAGGTGCTGGGCACCACGGCCGAGTTTGTCAAGAAAAACCCCAACACCGCCCGCGCCGTGACGGCGGCGATTCTGGAAGCCGGCAAGTGGATTGACGCCAGCCTGGGCAACAAAAACAAGATGGCCGAAACCATTGCCGACAAGAGCTATGTCAACACCAGCGTGGACGCCATCAACCAGCGCATTCTGGGCCGCTACCAAAACGGCATGGGCAAGACCTGGGACGACCCGAACTACATGAAGTTCTCTGGCGACGGCGCGGTGAATTTCCCTTACCTGTCCGACGGCATGTGGTTTTTGACCCAGCACAAGCGCTGGGGCCTGATGAAGGAGCACCCGGACTACCTGGCCATGGCCAAGCAGGTCAACCAGATCGACCTCTACAAACAAGCCGCCACGGCCGCCAAGGTCAGTGTGCCCGCCAGCCCGATGCGCAGCAGCAAGCTGATGGACGGCGTGGTCTGGGACGGCAAAGACCCGGCCAAGTACGCCGACAGCTTCAAAGTCAAAGTGTGATGTTCATGGTCCACACCCCTTTCAACACGCAGCCAACCACCCAGAGGTAACGCCATGGTCAGTGCCGTATTTCACAACCCCCTCAGCGATCGAAAGACGCCTGATTCGATAGCAGCACCGGCCATGAATGCCGTGGCTACTGCGTCAAAAGACATCCCGAAAGAACCCGTGAAGGCCATCAAGGCTGCCCAGCCCGCCAAACGGCTGCTGGCCAGCTGGAGCATGGCGGGCCTGTGGTCAGGCGTGCTGCCGCCCGTGCTGGGGCTGGCACTGCTGGTGCTGGTCTGGGAGATGGTGTCGCTGGGCACGGCGGGCAGCATTCCCACGCCCGCCAAGACATTTGCGCAGGCGGTCACGCTGTTCAGTGACCCGTTCTACAGCAAGGGCCCCAACGACCAGGGCGTGGGCTGGAACGTGCTGAGCTCGCTCAAGCGCGTGGCCATGGGCTTTGGCCTGGCGGCGGTGGTGGGGATTCCGGTCGGCTTCATGATCGGGCGCTTCACCTTTTTGAGCCGCATGTTCAACCCGCTCATCAGCCTGATGCGCCCGGTGTCCCCGCTGGCCTGGCTGCCGATTGGCCTGCTGGTGTTCAAAGGGGCCAACCCGGCCGCCATCTGGACGATTTTCATCTGCTCGATCTGGCCCATGATCATCAACACCGCCGTGGGCGTGCAGCGTGTGCCGCAGGACTACATGAACGTGGCCCGCGTGCTGAACCTCAGCGAGTGGAAGATCGTCAGCAAGATCCTGTTCCCCGCCGTGCTGCCTTACATGTTGACCGGCGTGCGCCTGGCCGTGGGCACCGCCTGGCTGGTGATCGTCGCCGCTGAAATGTTGACCGGCGGCGTTGGCATTGGCTTCTGGGTCTGGGACGAGTGGAACAACCTGAATGTGGCCAACATCATCATCGCGATTTTTGTCATCGGTATCGTCGGTCTGGTGCTGGAATACGCCCTGATCAAACTGGCCACGGCCTTCACATTTGAAGAGGTGAAATCATGAGCGACAGCCTGACCACCAAGTACATCGAAATCCAGGGCGTTGAGCAAACCTTCAAGACCAAAAAAGGCCCGTTTTGCGCTCTGCAAAACGTCAACCTGACGGTCGCCAAGGGCGAGTTTGTGGCGCTGATCGGCCACTCCGGCTGCGGCAAGTCCACCCTGCTCAATTTGATTGCCGGGCTGACCACGCCCACCCACGGCACGCTGCTGTGCGCCAACCGCGAAATCGCCGGGCCGGGCCCAGAGCGCGCGGTGGTGTTCCAGAACCATTCCCTGCTGCCGTGGCTGACCTGTTTTGAAAACGTCTACCTGGCCGTGGAGCGCGTGTTTGCCGCCACAGAAAACAAGGCCCAGCTCAAGGCCCGCACCGACGCGGTGCTGGCCATGGTCGGGCTGACGGCGGCGGCGCAAAAGCGCCCTGGCGAGATCTCCGGCGGCATGAAGCAGCGCGTGGGCATCGCCCGGGCACTGTCGATGGAGCCCAAAGTGCTGCTGCTGGACGAGCCCTTCGGCGCGCTGGACGCCCTGACCCGCGCCAAGCTGCAGGACGAACTGCTGCTGATCGTGCGCAACACGCAGAGCACCGTGGTGATGGTCACGCACGACGTCGACGAAGCCGTGCTGCTGAGCGACAAGATCGTGATGATGACCAACGGCCCGTCCGCCACGATTGGCGAGGTGCTGAGCGTGGACCTGCCGCGCCCGCGCAACCGCGTCGAGCTGGCCGAAAGCACCCAGTACCTGCACTACCGCAAGGCGGTCATCGACTTTTTGTACACCCGTCAGGCCCACGTGGAAAAGCTCACCGCCTGAGCCTTGGCACCACCCCTGCAGGCACCGCGCTAACTCGCGGCGCCTGCAGGCCGCACACGCCGGGCAACGCGCCAGCACGGCCACTGTGTGTTTTTGTTGAAGTCATCGTTTCCGACAACCATCAAAAAATGGGGATGTATGAGCACCACCACGGCCCGGCTGCAGAACTTCAACGCCCCACCCCACGCAGGTCCGGCGGCCACGGCGCCCCGCCAGGGCCTGTCCTTTGGCAAATACCGCGAGATCATCATTGCGGTCGCCCTGTTCCTGCTGTTTGACCTCGGGGTGCTGATCCTCAATTTCTACACCTCCTACCAGATTGCCGAAGACGCCGTGGGCGTGAACCTGTCCGGCCGCCAGCGCATGCTGTCCCAGCGCACCGCCAAGGCACTGCTGGCGGTTGAAACCGCGCGGCAAAAGAACACACCCTCAGACAGCGACCTGCTGGAGCTGTCCAAAGCCGTGGCGCTGTTTGACACCTCGCTCAAAGGCTTTCAGCACGGCGCCACCGTCCCCGGCGGGGACGGTAAACCGGTGTATTTGCCAGCCGCGCAGGGCCAGGTCGCCACCGACGTGCTGGCCCGGGCACAAGCCCTGTGGACGCCTTACCAAGCCGCCCTCGCCCCGGTGCTGGCGGGCAGCCCCAGCGACGCGCAACTGGACACCGCAGTCAGCTACGCCCGCCAGAACAACCTCAAGCTGCTGGGCCTGATGAACGACCTGACCACGGCGCTGGAGCAGGTGGCGTCCAGCCGGGCGTCCACCCTGCGGCTGGTGCAAACCGTGGGCATTGCGCTGGCGCTGCTGAACTTCGTCTTCATCCTGTTCAAGTTTTTGAAGCGGCTGCGCACCTCCGACGCCGCCGTGGAGGCCATCACCGAAGAAAACCGGGAAATCCTGACCAGTGTGCGGGAAGGCCTGTTCCTGCTCACGCCGGACAACAAGCTGGGCACGCAGCTGTCGGCGTCCACCCATGCGCTGTTTGGCAAACAGCTGGCGCCCGGCCAAGACTTTTTTGACGTGCTGGGCACCGTGGTCTCCAGCAAGGTGCTGGCCGACGGCCGGGACTACGTGGAGCTGCTGTTCTCACCCCACGTCAAGGAGCAGCTGGTGCAAGGCATCAACCCGCTGCTGGAGGTGCAGGTCAGCGTGAAAAACCGCCTGGGCCAGGCCACTGAGCGCCACCTGTCGTTTCACTTCAACCGGGTCATGGACGGGGCGGTGGTGCGCCACCTGCTGGTCACGGTGCAAAACATCAGCCAGCGCATGGCCCTGCAGGCGCGGCTGGCCAACGAGCGGGAGCGTTCGCACAAAGAGTTCTCGCTGCTGCTCAAGGCCTTTGAAACCGATGCGGCCCTGATGCGCGGCTTCGTGGACCGCTCCGAAGCCTCGCTGCTGGAGATCAACGACCTGCTGCGCAGTATTTCATCGGCCTCGTCCGAGGCGGCGGTGATGAAGTCGGTGGACGGCGCGTTCCGGCGCATCCACGCGATCAAGGGGGACGCCGGCGCGCTCGGGCTGGACGTGCTGGCCACGCTGGCTCACCAGTTCGAAGCGCAGCTGCAAAAGCTCAAGGACACCGGCGCTGGTTCCGGCGACGCACTGCTGGCGCTGCCCCTGCCACTCGAAGAGCTGCTGTCCAAGATCGGATCGCTCAAAAAAATGAGTGTCAGCCGCGCGTCCACGGGCCAGGCCGGGCCGGCCAGCCTGCCCGCAGCGCACGACCTCAATGACACCCTGACCCAGTTGGCCCGCACCGTGGGCCACGACTGCGGCAAAGCCGTCAACGCCCAGGTGGACATCAGCAGCCTGCTGGACATGCCGCCCGCGCAGATGAACGCGGTGCGCGAGATCGCCATCCAGCTGGTGCGCAACGCGGTGGTTCACGGCATTGAAACCCCGGCCGCCCGCACCGCTGCCCACAAACCCGCCGAGGGCGCCATTTCCGTCCACCTCACCCGGGACGACAGCCGCGAATGGGTGCTGTCCGTGCGGGACGACGGCATGGGGCTGGACCCGGCGCGGGTGCGCGCCAAGCTGGTCGCGCTGGGCTGGTACACCCCGCCGCAGCTGGAGAGTTTTGACGACCGGCAAATCCTGGCGCACATCTTCAAACCCGGCTTTTCGACCGAAGACGTGGCGGGCCTGCACGCTGGGCGTGGTGTGGGCCTGGACCTGGTTCAGCACCATGTGCGGCAACTCGGTGGGCGGATGCTGATGTCCAGCACCTGCGGCCAGTTCACCGAGTTCAGGATCAAGCTGACCGCCTGAATGTCCTTCAGACCGCACCGCATCCACAGCACCGCCACGGGAAGGCCACCATGCGTTTACTGATTGTTGACGACTCCAACATGATCCGCACCCGCATTGCACGGGTGGTCCAGAACGGCGGGCTGCGCGGCGTGAGCATTGTGGGCCTGGCCCGCAACGGGGCTGAGGCGCTGCGCATCGCCAAAGTGGCCCACCCCGACGTGGTGACCATGGACCTGACGATGCCGGAGATTGACGGCATTCAGTGCATTCAGGCGCTGTTGAAAATGGACCCGCACGTGAATATTCTGGTGGTGAGCGCTCTGAGCGACAAATCCACCGCCATTCAGGCGCTCAAGCTGGGCGCACGCGGCTTTGTGGCCAAACCGTTTTCCGACGAGGAGCTTCAACTCGCCCTGCTGGATGTGTCGGAATCGCTGTAGTCCACGCCGTTCACCCTGCCCTCCTCTTTCCAAGGAATTTTTTCATGGCCAGTCTTCATGAAGCCGACCTCCAGCTGTTTGCCGATGCCATCAAAAACTACCTGCAGGTCACCACCCGGCAAACCCCGCAGGTCACCTCGGCTTTTCTGGGCACGGGCGACTTTGAACGCTTTGAATTCAACGGCATCGTGAATTTCTCGGGCAGCTACACCGGCCAGGTGGTGGTGTCCATGCCGCAGTTTTTGCTGCGTGAACTGCTTTTGCTGCAGCGTGAAACGGACCTGAGCGACAGCAACCTGCTGGACGCGGTGGGTGAGATCGCCAACACCCTGGCTGGCAACGCCCGCAAAACGCTGGGTCAGGCACTGACCATCTCGGTACCCATCAAAATTCAGGGCACTGCGGCGGCCAAAACCAGCGTTCGGCAGCACCCCTACGTCATCACGCTGCGCTGGGGCCACCACCACGCCATGGTGTGCGTGGACCTGGAGCGCAAACACTGATTTGGTGCGCAGCAGGCACTTTTTTGGAGATATTTCGCGGAAAACAGCCCGACGTTTCGCTCACCGAGGCGGGCCTCCCACCTCAAGACAAGCGGGTACCTCCCCAAAATTGCTCATACCGCCTTGAGGAATGTGCACACCGCCCCAAAAGCTGGCACGACTCTCGCTTGTTTTGCCGTATTTCACAATAACAACGAGGGATATGCACCATGTCGGGCTCCAACGCTTCCAACGGTTACTTCCGCCAGTTTCTGGCCAGCGGCCACTCACCCACCCTGTTCGCCGCCTTTCTGTATTTTTCTTTTTCGTGCTGCATCTGGGTCTTGAACGGGGCCATGGCACCGTTCATCTCTGAAACCTTCAACCTCAGCCCCGCCCAGAAGGGCCTGATGCTGTCGATCCCCATCATGGCGGGCGCGCTGATGCGTTTTCCACTGGGGCTGCTGTCGCAGTACATCGGCCGTAAAAACGCCACCCTGGTCGAGATGGGCATGATCGCCGTGGCGATGCTGTTCGGTTTCTTTTTTGTCTCCAGCTTCAACGACCTGCTGGCCATGGGTGTGCTGCTGGGCATTGCCGGGGCCAGCTTTGGTGTGGCGCTGTCGCTGGGTTCGGGCTCGTTCCCGCCGCAGCACAAAGGCATGGCCATGGGCCTGGTGGGCGCCGGCAATGTCGGCACCGCCGTGTCGGTGCTGATTGCCCCGCCGCTGGCGCAGGCTTACGGCTGGGTGGCGGTGTACGGTCTGGCCGCTATTGCGATCTGCATCCCGATGGTGGTGATGATCGTGTTTGCCAAGGAGCCGCCTGACGTGGACAAACACGCCAGCTTCAAACAGCACATTGCCTGTCTGTATGAAAAAGACGGCTGGGCCTTCAGCCTGATCTACGCCGTGACCTTCGGCGGCTTCATCGGCCTGGCCACGTTCTTGCCCACTTACTACTACGACCAGTTCGCCGTGAGCAAGGTGCAGGCTGGGCAGCTGACCATGCTGGCGGCGTTCATGGGTGCGGCGTTGCGGGTCTTTGGCGGCTGGATTTCTGACCGCCTGGGCGGCATCAACACGCTGACGGTGGTGTTGATCACCATTTCTGGCACCTTGATTGCCTGCAGCTTTGCGGGCACCTCGCTGGCGGCCACCACACTGCTGATCATGCTGTGCTTTTCCGCGCTGGGCGCGGGCAATGGCGCGGTGTTCCAGCTGGTGCCGCTGCGCTGGCCGCTAGCCACGGCAGTGGCGGGCTCCATGATTGGTGAGATCGGCGCACTGGGCGGTGGCCTGGTGCCCAGCGCCATGGGCTTGTCCAAACAATACACCGGCACCTACAGCTGGGGTTTCGTGCTGTTTGCCGTGCTGGCGCTGTGCATGCTGGTGATGCTGCGCGTCATGCAGCTGCGCTGGACGCGCACCTGGGCCGAGTCGGGTGGGCGCGCCCGCACTGCCTGAGCGTCCTCAACCGCATCAACCACCCAAAAAACGCCGCAGGTCCTGGACCTGCGGCGTTTTTTTTGGGGAGCCGAACCTGGCGGGTTACGCTGTCAGCCCGCCTTCATCACCCAGGCACTGCACCAGCCGGCACTGGCAACCTGCTTGCCTGCGAACAAGGGGCAGTTACCCGCCTTGTCGGTGGCTTTGCCGGCGTACAGCTGGCAGTTTTTACAGGCCTGGGTGGCGGCGTGTTTGGGGTACTTGGCTTGGTCGACCTTGGTGGTGTCGGCTTTGTAGCCCAGCGCGGTGGCCTGAGGGTCGGCTTCAGCGACCATTGCCGGGGTTTGTGCGAAGGTGTGACCAGCGGCCAGGGCGGTGCCTGCAAGGCTGATCTGGCGAATGAAATGGCGGCGGCTATTCATAGGTGCTCCAGAGGGGTGAGGGACATTGAACTCGTCAGGCCGCCCGAATGACGGCCTGAGTGCATCGTATTTCAAGCGGACCGCCCGACGAGCAAGGTCGGCAAGAGCCCTGAAAGCCCCTCAAATGCGCAGCCTTTTCACCTCAATTTACTATCATTTTTATAGCTTAACAGGCAATCAAAGCGCAGGCTGGCTGCGGTTTTGATTCAAAAATGGTTTTTTCAGAGGCTGTAGCAGGCCCTTGAAGCCTGTTCAGGCCCTCGGCAGCCTGCGCATGCCGAGGCAACCCACTACTTGGGCAAAAACAGCAGCCAGTACACCAGCAGGGCGTTGACCAGCACGCTGAAACCCAGGCCCAACTTCCACAAATCGGCCGGGTTGCGCTGGATCAGCGGGGTGGCGGGCAGCGGGTTCAGTGGCCGGGACGCGCCGCGCTCCAGCGCCAGCAGCATTTCTTCGGCGGTTTGAAAGCGCTGGCGTTTGTCCCGCGCCACGGCTTTGAGCACGATGTGGTCCAGCCAGATCGGCACCTCGGGGTTGTGGCGGCTGGGGGCCACCGGGTCGCGCCAGTAGCGCCCGGACTGGTAGGGCAGCACGTCGCCGTAGGGCAGCTTGCCGGTGAGCAGCTGGTAGAGCGTCACGCCCAGCGCGAACAGGTCGCTTTGGGCGTCGGGCAGCTCGACGGGGGCGTCTTTGCCCAGGCCACCGGCCGTGCGGCCAAACCCCCATTGCTCGGGGTTCATGTAGCTGGGCGTGCCGGCGTGCAGGCTGCGCATGGCAGCGGGCTCGCGCCCCGACAGGGCCACACCGAGGTCGAGCACACGCAGCACACCATCCTCGCCCTGGTGCAGGTTAGTGGGTTTGATGTCGCGGTGAATCACGCTCTGGCGATGCAGGCGGCCCAGGGCCTTGGCCACCTGGCTGGCGACCGACAAGGTTTGCACCAGTGAAAACCGGTGCTGGCGTGCCAGCTGCTGGTGCAGGGTCTCGCCACTGTGCCAGTCGTACAGCAGGTAGAAAGCGGTGGCCGGCTGCCCGTTGGGGGGACCGGGGTGGACTTGCACAAAGTAGTCGGCTGCGCCAGACGACTGCATGCGTTTGGCCAGCCAGGCCTCGTGCGCCAGCATGGCGCGCTCGGCCGGGTCGGCGGCGCGGGCCGGGTGCAGGGTTTTCAGGGCGTACAGGCGCTGGGTCTGGTTGTCACGCACCTGATAGAGCACGTTGATGCCGTTGTCGGCAACCGGGGCGGTGATGGTCAGCCCGTCAATGACCTCACCCACCTTGAAGCGGGCCGGCACCTGCAGGGTCAGGGCCTGGCGGTTTTCGTCCTGCAGCGTGGCGTCCAGCAGGCCCAGCACGCGCACCACCATGGCAGTGGCGTTGTCGCGGCTGCCGGCCGACAAGGCAGCATCGGTCAGTTGGCGGCTCAGGGTCTGGGCGTCCAGCGGCGGCTCGGGGTGCGGGCCGGTGCCGTGGGTCAGCACCACGGGCTGCGGCCAGGCGGGGGCGGCCATCTGGCGCAGCCGCTTGTCGGTCAGCACGTTGTGAACGCCGTCCGACAGCAGCAAAAACACGTCACCGACCTGCAGGTCGCCCTGGGCGTAGTCCACCACCAGCGTGTTTTCAGCGCCCACACAGCGCAGCAGCTGGTGCTTCAGGTCGGGGTGGTCCACCGCATGGTCGGCCGTCAGCTGGGTCAGCACGCCGCCGCGCAGCAGGTAGGCGCGGGTGTCGCCCACATGCGCCAGTGTGTAGGACTGGCCGCGCAGCACCAGTGCGGTGAGCGTGGTCAGCCCGATGTGCGGCCGCCGCTGGTGGTTGAGCCCGGACAGCCAGGCGTTCTGCGCGCTGATGATCCGGTCCAGCGCCACGGTGATGTCCCAGGTTTCCGGCGTGCCGTAGTAGTCACGCACCAGGCTGGTCACGGTGGTCTGGGCGGCTTCCTTGCCCTTGCCGCCGGTGCTCACGCCGTCGGCAATCGCCACGATGGAGCCCATGCCGACCTCCCCGGGGCCGGGCAACATGGCCGCGCAGAAATCTTCGTTCGGGGTCTTGCGGCCCGCCAGCGAGGCGAAGCCAATGTCTAGTTCAAATGCCATGCACCAATGTAAGCAATTTCAATGCCCGGTTTTGGTGCAGCGCAGCAATCACCAGAGGCGCGACAGATCAGCCCACCAGCATCTGCATGCTGCGTTCGTACTGCTCGGTCAGGCGTTCGAACACATCAAGCAGCCCTTCGCTGGCCACGGCCACCAGCGCCTTGCCTGCGGCGCCCTGAATTTCAACCGCACCGGCATTGATTTGTGCCCAGTGGGTGCTGGCGGCGTCCAGGCCGCTGCGGATGTCTTTGGTGCTCAGGGGAATGTCGTTCAGGTAGTCCATGGCCTGCTCAAACGCGGCACTGGTGTCGTTCAGGCCGTGCTCGGCACGCAGGCGTGCCGCGCCGTCGCCCAGCACCATCAGCAGGGCAAACTTGGCAAACCGCTGGGACAGCATACGCTGGCGGCCAGACACATTGATCACGTGCAGCGGTGACGCGGAGCCGGCCGTTTCCAGCCCCATGGTGAATTTGTCGGCCTCGACCAGCAGGTTTTCAGCCATGGTGTCGATGTCCGTGATGTGGCTGCTGTGCGGCTCAGCCTTGAGCGCGGTTTTCAGCAACAGCCAGGCGGACACGACGCTGTCCAGGAAATCTCCAAACGTGGCTTTGGACAGGCTTTTCTTCAAAATGGCCAGGTTGGCGTCAATGCGCAACACCGAGTCATTGAGCAGCTGGCCGTGCTGCACGGCGTCCACGCCAGTGAGCTGCAGGAAATACAGCTTGACCAGGCGCTGCGACAACATCCGCAGCTGGCCAGCGCGGTTGATGGCTTCGGCAAAGCGGGCGGAATTGATCACCGATTGCGACACCTGGCCCATGCGCTGGTTGGTGTGCATGGACGCCGTGCGCAGCATCTGAAAAGCGTCGTCTTCAGACACCTGCCGGGCGCGCATCAAAATGCCTTTGGCGCGGTCCAGCAGCTTGCGCTCCTCGAAGCGGCTGGAGATGTCGACCAGCTCTTCATGCAGCAACTGCTCATGGCGGAACCGCGCCTGCGCCAAGTGAATCACCGAACGCAGGCGGTTCAGGCCGTACCCGTTGATCACATAAGCATGGATCCCGGAGCGGGTCGCACGCTCGATTTTTTCGGCGTCGGTGTCGGTGGTGAAGACAATCACCGGGCGCGGCGAGGTCGCACCAATTGCCTGCGCGGTTTTGAACAGCTCGTCGCCCGGCAGGGGGTCATAACAAACCACCAGATCCGGGGCGCTGCGCACCACGTCCTGCACCATGTTGCTGCGCAGGTCGGTGCTGCCGATCACCTTGATGCCCACGGATTCGAGGTCGGCCTGCAGCGGGTGCAGGCCTTGCGGGCCACTTAAATTTACCAATGCAGAAGTCACGGCTATCCTTGTTTTCAGTCGTTTTCAGGGAAGGTGTGACGCCCGCGGGTGCGCCACTGCAATTCAAGCAAGTTGCGCACCACGGCCAGCCTGCACACCGCTGGTGCGCTGCCGTCTGGCATTGAATTTGCATGATGGTTGGTGGACGTAACGAAGCGTCCAACCTTAGCAATTGCACTGCGGGTTTTGCGCATAAAGACGTGCGTAATGGTGTGCCTCCTCCCGGCCTTGCCTCACGGCAAACGCTGGAACACCTTTTTTCTGGAGAGCATCATGTCTGAAGTTTCAACGGTCGAAGCCAACCACACCCTGCTGGTTAAAAACAACGCCCTGCTTCAATCCAACGCAGCGGCCATCAAGTCCAACCACGCCGTGGTCGAGGGCAACTCCGAAACCCTCAGCCTGAACAGCGCGATGCTGTCGGGCAACAAGAAAACGCTTCAGGGCAATGCAGACACCCTGGTGTCCAACCACGCCATTCTGGAGGGCAACAAAAGCGCACTGGCGGACAACCACAGCCTGTTGGCTGGCAATGCATCCGTGGTCAAGGCCAACGCCCAGACACTGGAAGGCAACAAGTCCATGCTGTCCGCCAACGCCGGCAAACTCGGCGCCAACCATGACCTGCTGGTGAAAAACAGCGGCGTGATGCTGGACAACAAGGCCGCCTTGGCAGCCAACGCGGACACCCTCATGAGCAACCACAGCCTGCTGGAGGGCAACAAGTCGGTGGTGGAAGGCAACTCGTCGAAGCTGGCTGCCAACGCGGAAGTGATCGCGAAAAACTACGCGCTGCTGCTGAGCAACCACAGCATCATGGTGGGCAATGGAGAAGGCGTGGCGGGCAACCACGCCCTGCTCGAATCCAACAACCGCGCCCTCAAGGCCAATGCAGAAATGCTCAAGGCCAACCACGACCTGCTGGCACTGATCGCCGCCAAGCTGGGCGTGAACTGACGCTGCATTAACGGCCAGGGGCCTGGCCGCCTGGCAGACGCTCCTTAGCGCGGGCTCTGGAGCGCCTGCCAGCTGGCCGGGCTCGCTGGCTCAGCCCGGCGGGGACTGCCCCGCCTCACAAGCACCGCCATCACCGCCAGCCGGCCCCCTAGGTGGGCCCACGCCTGTCGGCGGCCCCTCACACCCTGTCCGCCCCACACCGGAGCACCACCATGCTGTTTGCATCCCCTGCCATCAATGCCACAGGGCCCAAAGCCACGCGCATTGACCTCTTCACGTTCACTACGCCGCAAATGCGCGCCTTTCACGTCACGTGGATGGCGTTTTTTGTGTGCTTTTTTGCGTGGTTTGCCGCCGCGCCACTGATGCCGCTGATCAAGGCCGAGTTCGGCCTGACCAAGGACCAGATCGCCAACATCAACATTGCCTCGGTGGCCGTCACCATCCTGGTGCGCCTGATCATCGGCCCACTGTGCGACAAATACGGGCCGCGCCGCGCCTACACCTGGCTGCTGCTGGTCGGCGCCATTCCCGTCTTCGGCCTGGCGTTTGCCAAGTCCTATGAAGTCTTCCTGTTTTTTCGGCTGTGCATCGGCGCCATCGGCGCGTCTTTTGTCATCACGCAGTACCACACCAGCGTGATGTTTGCCCCCAATGTGGTGGGCACAGCCAACGCTACCGTGGGGGGCTGGGGCAATGCCGGCGGCGGTGTCACGCAGTCAATGATGCCGCTCATCGTGGCGGCGCTGGTCAGCCTCGGGGTAGAGCAGGCCTACGGCTGGCGCGTCGCCATGTTCGTGCCGGGCGTGGCCATGGTCATCATGGCGTTTGTCTACGCCAAATACACCCAGGACACGCCGCAGGGGGACATCGTGGACCTGCGCGCCCAGGGCATCAACATCGACTCCGGCAAAAAAGGGGGCATGGCGATCTTCATTCAGGCCAGCAAAAACTACCGTGTCTGGGCGCTCGCGGCCACCTACGGCGCCTGTTTCGGGGTGGAAATTTTCATCCACAACATTGCATCGAGCTACTACGTCGACCAGTTCGGCCTGTCGATCCAGAGCGCCGGTTTTGCCGCAGGCATTTTTGGGGGCCTGGCCTTGTTTGCCAGGGCACTGGGCGGCATTGCCAGCGACAGGATTGCAGTGACCAAAGGGCTGGACGGCCGCACCCTGCTGCTGTTTGCACTGATGCTGGGTGAAGGCATAGGCTTGGTGTGGTTCAGCAAGGCGCCCTCCGTAGGCATGGCGATTGCCGCCATGTCGGTGTTTGGCCTGTTCACCCACATGGCCTGCGGCGCCACCTACGCACTGATGCCCTTTGTTGACCGCAAGGCGCTGGGCGGTGTGGCGGGGCTGATCGGTGCGGGCGGCAATATCGGGGCCGTGGCGGCCGGTTTTTTGAACAAGGCGGCGGACACGCCACAGCAAACACTGTTGATTCTGGGCCTGGTGGTGGCGGGCACATCGCTGTGCGCCATTTCGGTGCGTTTTTCAGCCGCACACAAATCAGCCGAACAAAAACTGCTGGACGAAGCCGTGGCCCAGCGCCACGCCCTGGACCGCCAGCCGGGGATCAGCGGACGTTCGGCCTGATGGCGTAGGCACGTACCTGCATCACCCCACCAGCATCTGCAAGCTGTGTTCGTAATGCTCGGTCAGCTGCTCGAAGGTCGTGAGCAGGGCTTCGCTGGCCTGGGCCAGCGTGCTGCGGCCTGGGGCTTGCCCGACATCGCCCGCACCTGCCTGCATCAGTTGCCACTGCCCCTTCGCTTCAGCCAGGGCGCGGCGAATGTCGGGGCTGCTCAGCGGCAGATTGTTGAGGTAGTGCATGGCCCTGTCGAAGTCTGCGCGTGTGCTGTCCATCAGCACCACGCTGCGCTGGGCAAGCGCCGGGTGACCCAGTGCACCCAGCAGCGCACCCTTGGCATAGCGCTGGGACAGCATGCGCTGGCGCCCGGCCAGATTGAGCACCTGCAGCGGAGCAGCGGCGCCGGCTTCTTCCAGCTGCGCGGTCAGTCGCTCGGCGTCTTCCAGCAGCTGTTCGGCCATGCCGTCCACCCGCGCCATGTCTTGCGGCCGCGCACGCAGCTGCAGGGCCTTGCGCAGGCGCTGCCAGGTTGCGGCCACCTGTTTGACGGTGGCAGACAGGGATGGATCGGAAAAGCGCTTGCCCAGCCACGACAGGTTGGTGTCAATGCGCTGGGCGGCGTCCCCTCGCAATGGGCTGTGCACGGCGTCAGGCTGGGCCAGCTCAAACAGGTAGAGCGTGACCAGCCGCTGGGACAGCATGCGCAGCTGCCCGGCGCGGTTGACGCCCTCGGCAAACCGGGCCGACTGGATGATGTGCTGGCCGACCTGCCCCAGGCGCTGATTGCTGTGCATGGACGCGGTGCGCAGCACCCTAAAAGCGTCGTCGTCGGACATCTGCCGGGCCTGCATCAGGATGAACTTGGCGCGGTCCACCACCTTGCGCTCTTCCAGCAGCAAAGCGGCGTCGTTCACGGCTTGCCGCAAGGCTTGCTCATGAGTGAAGCGGGCCCGGGTGATCAGCAGCAGCGCAGGCATATCTGCCGCCGCACACCCATCGGTGCGGTAGAGGTGAATGCCTGCTGCGGTGGCCCGTTCAGCATGCCCGGCCTGCGGATCATGCACAAAGGCCAGCACCGCACACGGTGCAGCGGCCGTGGCGTCTTGCAGCAGGCTGAACCAGGCCTCGTCGGGCTGGCCTGACCAGCACAGCAGCACATCAGGTGCACCAACGGCCAAAGACCGCACCAAATCGGTGCCTTCATACACCATCGGGGCTGAAGCGAAGCCTGCAGCGTTCAGACCTGAAAGCAACCAGTCCGGCGGGTCGGCCGCTTGTGTGTAAACCAATAGCGAAGTCATCAAAATCAAGAGGTTGGGTACTTTTGCAAGCAGATAAAGCCAAAACAACAACAAAAATGCCGCCAAGAAGTGGCCGCTCCAGTGGTTCAACGCGGCGAGCAGGCTGGGATTGTGGGCCACTTTGACGCAACGGCTGATGCAAAAACCGGGCACACCGGACAAAGAAAATTGGCACAACTTTTGCATGTTGTGTGACGGGCGTAACGGAGCGCCCAACCATTGCCGGAGCGGGTCGGTGGCGTGATGCACTTCATGCCCACACCAGGACTCCAGCGCAGTGGATCTGCACGCAGCGACGTGTGCATCGTTTTGCAGAACAGTGGCTCAGCCTTGTTCTTCCTGGCTGCTCGGCCAGGGTTTCTCCGCCCCTTTCCTACTTTTTTGACGACTGTTGCAGCCCGGCACATGGCACGGCGATTGCACTTGCAGCATCCAGTCACCCCACACCTCTTTCAGGAGTCTCAAGCGATGAAAAAATTAAAATTAGTCATGGTGGGCAACGGCATGGCAGGCGTGCGCACCCTTGAGGAACTCATCAAGGTGTCGCCGGACCTGTACGACATCACCGTCTTTGGTGCCGAGCCCCACCCGAACTACAACCGCATCCTGCTCAGCCCGGTGCTGGCCGGTGAACAAACCCTTGACGAGATCGTCCTGAACCCGTGGGACTGGTACAC
>JBJXEI010000068.1:0-10166 GCA_046154065.1 Polaromonas sp.
TTATTGAATGGCCGTTTTTGTCTGGTGGGAAAGGTTATTTCTTGATTCATTTCACTATGAACCGGATCAGCCCACTAAATCCCGGTTTATCGCGCAGAGTGACTCATGAATATCTCAACTCCCCTCAGTCAAGCACGTCCACCGGGTGCAGCACCCCCTCCAGCGGGGCCACGCCCACCACACCATCGCCATGCGCCAGAAACAGCGGCTGGCGCAGCTGGCCGTCCCATGGCCGGAACGACAAGCCCTGCCCCTTGGAGCCGTCCAGCGGCAGTGCGCCGCTGCGCAGGCGCTTGAGCTGCTGCGCCACCCCCGCCGCCGGGCTGTCCGACAGCACGGCGGCCACCGCCTTCACCGCCGCCCACGCGGCCCAGTCCTGCGACTGCATGGGCCGCCGCGCCAGCTTGAAAAACCGCCGCGACAACTGCGGCCCGCCATAGCGCTCCCATTGCGGGTGCCAGGCCACGGCCATCAGGCCGCCGCTGCCGACCACCGGCCTGGGCCATTGCGTGGCAAACGGCAGCGTGCGCGCAAATTCGCCCTCACTGTCCATCACCGCAACCACCTCGTGCTCCCGCTCACCCGTCAGCAAACGGGTGTTGGCCAAGTCCCGCTCACGCGGGTCGTTGCCCAGCTTGAAGGGTTTGCTCTGCACGACCTTGAGCCCGAAACGCTGCGCCGCACGGCGAAACCCGTCAGCCTGCAGCGCGTCCTGCGGCATCGGACCCTGCAACAGCAGCAGCTTGCGCCAGTTGCGCGCCGCCAGGTATTGCGCCAGCGCGTCACTGCGCATCTGCGTGCTGGGCAGGGTGTGGAACAGGTGCGCGGCGCACTGCTCGCCGCGCAGCACGTCATCTTCCAGGCTGGTGTTGAAGACCATCGCCCCGTCCAAGGCCGCCGGCGCCAGCAGCACCGCCTGCCGCAGGGCAGGAGCAGGCAGGTCCAGCAGCAGGTGGTGGACACCAGCCGCCTTGAGCTGGGCCAACGCAGCGGGCAGGGCCTGCACATCCTTGAGCAGCACCTCGCGTACCTTCAGCTCAAGCCCCACGCTTTGCAGCTCGGCCCCGGCCTCTTCGGCGGCCATCTGCGCTGCCTGCAACGCACGCCCCTGCGGGTGCCCCCGGTACGCGCGCTCCATGCGCCGCACGTCGTAGCGGGCGTCGTCCGCCAGCCCCACAACCGCCACCGTGACCACAGCCGATGCAGCCCAGGCCGGAACCGACAGCCAGCCGAGCATCAACACAGCCACCAGGGCCCGCACCGGGCTTGCCACCCCGCCCATCAGGGCTGCACCAGCACGCTGTGCGGCACGCGGCCCACGGCCACCGTGCGCAGTGCCTTGCCCGCCACGGTGTCCACCAGCGTCATGTCGTCCGACAGGCCATTGGCAACGTACAGCGTTTTGCCATCCGGGTGAATCGCCAGCCCCCAGGCCCGCTTGCCGACCAAAATGGTGTTGCGCACCAGGCGGCTGGCCCGGTCCACTTCGGCCACATGGTTGGCCCGGCCTAGCGCCACCCACACGGTTTTCCCATCCGGGCTCAGCACCATGCTCACCGGGGTGATGTCGCTGGCGCGCATGCCCTTGATCTTGAAGTCCAGCGTGTGTTTGACGCTGTGGTCCTCGGTGCTCACCACGCTCACGCTGGCCCCGAGTTCATTGCTGACCCACAGCTCCTTGCCGTCAGCCGACAGCACAAAACGCCGGGGGCGGTTGCCCACCCGGATGTTCTTGATGACCTTGCGCTGCGCCAGATCCACCACGTGGACCACGTTGGCCACTTCCGAGGTCACGTACACCCGCTTGCCGTCCGGCGTGACCAGAATGCCCTCGGGCTCGCCGCCGGTCTTGACCTCAAACAGCTTGGCCTTGCTTTTCAGGTCGTAGGCCGCCATGACGTTCTCGTCCTCGATGGACACATAGGCCACCGCGCCGTCAGGGCTCAGACCAAAAATCTCCGGGCTGTCACCGAGCGGCACCGCACCCGTCATCTTCTGGGCGGCCACATCCACCAGGCCCAACTGGTTGCTGTCGCCGCAGCTGACATAAATTTGCCGGCGGTCCGGGCTGAACATCATGTGGCGCGGGCGCTTGCAAACCTCGATCACGCCGGTGCGCGCGCCCTGCAGGTCAAACACCTGGATGTTGTTGTCCTTCTCGCTCGACACGTACACCCGGCCCGCTGCCGGGCTGGCCGGCTGGGCCTGCAACAACGGCGTCCACCCACCCAGCACCCCCAGACCCACCAGCAGCCGGGCCAGCCAACGCACGGCAGGCCTGGCAGGGCTTGGCCTGCTGGCAACAACCGCGCACGACAAGTCAGAACGAGAACGCATTTTTTGTCTCCTGATACAGATGGCTGGCCGGTGTATTTCTGGCCATACAACAAGGTTGAAAGCAAATTCAAGGCCAGAAAAAACGGTACGTTTTTTGCTTTCTTTTTATTTTTCTACGGCATCTGTTCCATCCCCATCATGCCTGTTTTGACTTGTTTTTCAATGCCTTGACCCGTGGCGACCCCGCAGCCGTTGCCGCCACCTGAGCCCGACCCTATGCACGCCCACGACACGCCCTGCCCCGCTGAACCGACCACCAACCGCCGCCAGTGGCTGGCCCTGGGCCTGGCATGGAGCGTGGCAGGTGTCGCCAGCCCGGTGTGGGCCTCGACCACGCAGACCCCGGACCTGCCGCCCGGCTGGCCCGCCAAACCGCTGTCGCTCATCGTGCCCTGGCCTGCGGGCGGCGCCACCGACCTGACCCTGCGCCTGCTGTGCGAAGAGGCCGAACCGCTGCTGGGCCAGCGCATCGTCATCGTGAACCGGCCCGGCGCGGGCGGCACGCTGGTGGCCCCGTCGCTGAAAGCAGCCCCGCCCGACGGCTACACCCTGGGCCAATTGCCCATCACCGTGTTCCGGCACGCCCTGCTCAACCCCGTGCCGTGGGATCCGGTCAAGGACCTGGCCCCCGTGCTGCAGGTGTCGGGCACCACGTTTGGCCTGCTGGTGCCCACCGACAGCCGCTGGAACACCCTGGCCGACCTGCTGGACTGGGCGCGCCAGAACCCGGGCCAGTTGCTCATGGGCTCCACCGGCATTGGCACCACGGCCCACCTGGCGATGGAAGAAATCCTGCTGGAGCAAGGCATCAGCTATGTCCACGTGCCCTACAAAGGCACGGCCGACCAGATGCTGGCCATTGCCTCTGGCCAACTCATGGCGGGCGTCAACTCCACCGGGTTTGCGCCTTGGCTGGAACAGAAAAAAATGCGGCTGCTGGCCATTTTTTCATCCGACCGCAGCGCGCGCTGGCCGCAGGTGCCCACGCTGCGCGAGCTGGGGTATCCCCTGTCGGTGTACACCTCCCCTTGGGGCATCGTCGTACCACGCGGCACGCCGACGGCCATCATCAAGCGGCTGCACGACGTGTTTCATGAAGCCATGCACAGCGAACGCCACAAAGCCGCGCTGGCCAAATTCGACCAGCACCTGGACTACCTGAACACCCGCGCCTATGAGCAAGCCATTGTGAAAACGGTGGAGCACGAAAAAGCGCTACTGCGCCGAATGAAATTGTTACCCCTGCCCGCCTGATGCGCCCATCCGCCATGACCTTTTCACTTCCTGCCCCTCCCACAGACCCCGTGCTGGACGTGGGGGGCCTGCACAAAGCCTACGCCGGCAAACCAGCCCTGGCCGGGCTCAGCCTGCACCTGTACCCCGGCGAGATGGTGGCCCTGCTGGGCCCCAACGGCTCGGGCAAGTCCACCCTCATGCAGTTGCTGACGGGGCTGTTCAGCCCCGACCAGGGCCACATCCAGGTGCTGGGCCACAACCTGCGCACCCACGCCAGCGCCGCGCTGGCCGGGCTGGGCGTGGTGTTCCAGCAAAGCGCGCTGGACCTGGACTTGTCCGTGCAGGCCAACCTGCTGTTTCACACCGACCTGCACGGCCTGGCCCGCCGCGTGGCCCACCCGCGCATCGCCGACGGGCTGGCCCGCATGGGCCTGGACGGGCAGGCCCATGCCGTGGTGCGCACGCTGTCCGGCGGCACGCGGCGCAAGGTCGAGCTGGTGCGCGCGCTGCTGCACCGGCCGCGTTTGCTGCTGATGGACGAGGCCACCGTGGGCCTGGACCCCGGCTCCCGCCAGCAGCTGCTGACGGCCGTTCGCACGCTGGCCACCGACGCGCAGGTGGCCGTGCTGTGGGCCACCCACCTGATGGAAGAAGTTGACGTGGCCGACCGCGTGCTGTTTCTCAAGGCAGGCACCCTGCGCTTTGACGGCAGCCGTGCCGATTTCAACGCCTATGTCGCCGCCGCAGACCCGGCCGACGGTTTCCTCAAACCGGCAGGCGCGCAGGCTGCTCTGCCACGGGGAATTTTGTCCCCCCAGCTATAATTACATCGCCGCAGGCAGGAGCCTTGGCACACCCCACACAACGCAAATCGCCCCGACGAGTTGCTCCAGATCTCCCGTTTTTTGAGGACGCAATGAGCGCTAACGACCACACCACGGCCCACGAAGAAGCCCATACCGGCCCCATCAAAACCCCCAAGCAACTCCTTGCTGCGGTCTTTTTCTCTTTTGTGATCCCGATCTTCGGCATCATTGGGCTGGTGTACTACGTCAGCTCGGCCAACGCCCCCGGTGCCGGCGCCGACGACAGCCCCAAGGCGGTGAGCCAGCGGATTCAAAAAATCGGTGCGGTGGAAATCCGCGATGCCAACCGCCCCCTGAAGTCAGGCGAAGAGGTCTACAAAGCCCAGTGCGTGGCCTGCCATGCCGCCGGTGCTGCAGGTGCCCCCAAGTTCGGTGACACCGCCGCCTGGGCCCCGCGCCTGGCCACGGGTTTTGCAGCACTGTGGAATTCAGCCCTCAAGGGCAAAGGCGCGATGGGCGCGCAGGGCGGTGGTGATTTTGAAGACGTGGAAATCGGCCGCGCCGTGGTCTACATGACGGCGGCTGCCGGTGGCAAATTTGCCGAACCCGCAGCGCCCGCCGCTGCGACCGCCACCGCTGACGCTGCCCCCGCTGCCGCAGGCCCGTCCGCCGAAGTGCTGGCTGCGCTGGCCGCCGCCAAAGCACCGGCCGCCGGCGGGGTGGTGAAAGCCGCCGCAGGCGCGGGAGAAGCGCTGTACAAACAAGCTTGCGTGGCCTGCCACGCAGCCGGTGTGGCCGGGTCCCCCAAATTTGGCGACAAGGAAGCCTGGGCACCGCGCATCAAAACCGGCCTGGACATGCTGACGGCCAGCGCCATCAAGGGCAAGGGCGCCATGCCACCCAAAGGCGGCTCCGCCGCATCAGACACCGACATCCGCGCTGCCGTCGAGTACATGGTGGCCGCTTCGAAGTAAGCGCTACAAGCAGGTGCCACGCTGGCGTGTTCAACGCGCCACACCCGAAAAAACCGGTCCCTGACCGGTTTTTTCACGTTTGGAGTGCTCTTCACCTCCAAAAACATGCCAAACCACCCAGCTGCCTAGGCTTTGATTGCCTGGCGTGCTATTAATTCAGGAGCAATTGCAAGCCCACCTGTTGCCGCTGCTGCGGGCTGCACACATACCCAAAGCGTGTGGGCAGGTCCTGCGCCAGCACCGCTTCAGGCGCCCACACCCCCGCCTCGACCGCGTCAGCCGCCAGGGCCATGTCCAGCGAATGCACCAGCCCAAACCCGGCGCTGGTGTGCAGGTAGAGCCGGCCTTGCTCGTCCAGCAGGCAGGCCACCACCTGGGCCGGTGCGCCGGTGTGCGCGGTGACGGCAAAGCCGGGGCCTTGGGCGATGCGCCAGATCAGCGGGGTGATTTCCAGCTCGACAAACACGCGCTGCGGGCCGTTTTGAAAAAACCACTGCCCAGCAGCGTCGCTTTCATAGTTGCGGGCGATGAAGTCCACCAGCTTCTCATGCTGCAGCCGGGAGCCCCGGGCAGCGGCGCGCCGTGCCGGGTCGGGTGAATCGCACACAAACGGGCCAGCCGCCTGCGCGCTGTCGTCACGCATGTACCAGTTGCCGCGCGCGTCCAGCCCCAGCCAGCCGACGCAGGCGGGCACGTTGGGCCATTTGGCAATCGCTTGTTTGACGATGTCGTCCATCTCAGGTCCTTCTACAGTTGGGCCGCCAGAAAGCCCGCCACAGCCTCGGGCATCACGCGGACCTGCCTCGGAAACTGCGGGAATGGCGCACTCGGGAAACCCACATGCCCGCCGCCGGCTGGCTGCCACAGCGTGACGTGCGGGCTGACGTGCTGCGCCTCGGGCAGGCTGCTGTGGGGAATGAAGGGGTCGTTGCGGGCATTGAGCAACAGCGCGGGCACGGCGATGCGGTGCAGGTGCGGCTTGGCCGAGGCGCGCGCCCAGTAGTCGTCGGTGTCCTTGAAGCCGTGCACGGGCGCGGTGAAGATGTTGTCAAAGGCGTAAAGGTCCCGGGCGGCCAGCAGGCGGCTGCCGTCGAACAGGCCAGGGTGCTGGTCCAGCTTTTTCAGGGCCTTGGGCACCATGGTGCTTAAAAACATGCGGGTGTAGACGTGCCGGTTGAACCCGCGCCCGATGGCCCAGCCGCTGGCGGCCAGGTCCAGCGGGGAGCACACCGACGCCACCGCAGCCACCACGCCGCGCGCCTGAGCCCCGGCCTCAGCGGCCCAGCGCATCAGCGCGTTGCCCCCCAACGACACGCCCACGGCCAGCAGCGGGCCATTGTGCTCACGCGCGAAACGTTGCAGCACCCAGTCGATCTCGGCAAAGTCCCCCGAGTGGTAGGCGCGCGGGGCCAGGTTCAGCTCGCCCGAGCAGCCCCGGAAATGCGGCACCGCACAGGCCCAGCCGCGTGCGGTGGCCACGTCGGCAAAGGCCTCGGCGTAGTGGCTGGCGGACGAGCCCTCCAGGCCGTGAAACACCACCAGCAAGGGCTGGCCTTCGGGCTGGCGGGTGGGCGCCGTCTTGACCCAGTCCACGTCAATGAAGTCATGGTCGGGCGTGGCCCAACGCTCGCGGTGAAACGCGGGCTTGGCCCCCAGGTAACGGGTGGCCCGCAGTGCGGCCCAGATGGTTTGCAGGTTGCCGCCGGGCAGCCACCAGGGCGCGGCGTAGTTCATCGAGTCGCTCATGTATCGCTCATGTGTTGCTCAGGCTCAATGCAGCACCTGCGGGGCGTCGGAGGTTTCCTGCATTTCACGCGCCGTGCCGGGGCTGGCGTGGTGGGCGACCAAGCGCCAGCCTTGCGCGGTCTTGTGATAAACATTGGTAGCGATGACGTAGGCATGGCGCGGGCCTTCTTCGGTCAGCACCTCAATGCGCTGCAGCACGCTGTGCACCGCACTGCTCATGGCTTCAACCTTGCGGATTTTCTCGGCATAAGCGCGCACCGCGCCGTTGGAAAACAGCCCGTCGAACGACGCGCGGATCGCCGCCGCCCCGACCACCCGCGCACCGCCGGGGTGGACACACACGATCTCGTCTTCATCGGCCCAGCAGGCCATCAGCTTGTCAATGTCGCCGTTTTGCAGGGCCTCGTAAAACGCGGCTTCGGTGTCGTCGGAGTTGCCGATGCTGGCGGGGGGAATTTTGGGTGCGCGCATGGGATGGGTCTCACATCAAAGGGGTCAGTCTGCTGCAGCGGGCACACCCGCCAGCCAGTCCTGCACCACCTGGGCCATGGTGATGGCGGGGGTGCTGGCCTGGCGGCTGGCGGGGCTGGCGCGGTGCAGCAGCTCGGGGGCGGCCACATGGGTGCCGGGGGGCAGCACCCGCAGCGCCGCGTCAATGAACTCGGCCACGCGGGCCGGGCGCACCGGCTGGTCATGGGCCGGGATCATGTAGGTCGATATGGACAACATCCAGCGGGCCAGCCGCTCGGGCAGGCTCAGGGCACCGGTCGCTGCGGGCTGCGCGGCGGCGCGCACCAGCAGCACGCGCTCAAACCCCAACGCGGCCACGGCTTGCTCGTCCAGGTTGGCCAGGCCGCGTTTGAGCGCATCCGGCAGCCGCCCGGGGGCGTGCGGCATCACCACCACCAGCGTTTGCACGCCGCTGCGCTGCAGCCAGCGCGCCAGGGCGGGCAGCTGCGCGGGCACCGGGGTGAACAACACACGTTCGCGGTCATTGGTGAGCCGGGGCGGCTCGAACATCACCACGGCGGTGTCGGCCGGCGTGCCGGGCGGCCAGGTGTCCGGCTCCGTCAGCCCCACCTGCGCCGTGGCCACGCGGGGCAGGGTCATCCGCAGGGGCGCGGTGACCAGCACGTCGGTGTGGGCAAACAGGCCACTGGCCGCCAGCCGGTGCAGCACCTCGGCCCCCAGCGCACCACCCGCCCCGGCCACCAGCAGGCGCGCCTTGGCCGCATCGACGCGGGCAGGCCGCAGGGCAGCGGCCAGGGCATGTTGAACGGGCTCAGTGGGCGTCATGTCGGACAGTGGATGGGGAGGTGGGTATGGTAGTGTGACGCATCGATTTTTGGAGCCTGCCTTATGAATGCACTGACATTGCCTTTCACGTCCCGCCTGCTCAAGGCCGTCACCCTGCTGGCCACGCTGAGCCTGGCCGCGCTGCTGACCGGCTGCGGCTACAACGACTTCCAGCGGCTGGACGAAACCACCAAATCGGCCTGGTCCGAGGTGCTCAACCAGTACCAGCGCCGGGCTGACCTGGTGCCCAACATTGTCGCCACTGTGAAGGGCGAAGCCGCCTTCGAGCAGGACACGCTGACCAAGGTGATCGAGGCGCGGTCCAAGGCCACGGCCATCCAGGTCACGCCCGAGACGCTGAACGACCCCGCCGCGCTGGCGAAGTTCCAGGCCGCGCAGGGCGAGCTGGGCGGCGCGCTGAGCCGCCTGATGGTGGTCAGCGAGCGCTACCCCGACCTGAAAGCCAACAAAGGCTTCAGCGATTTGCGGGTGCAGCTCGAAGGCACGGAAAACCGCATCACCGTGGCGCGCAACCGCTTCATTCAGGCGGTGCAGGACTACAACGTGCTGACGCGCAGCTTCCCGAGCAACCTGACCGCCATGGTCTTCAGCTACAGCGTCAAACCCAATTTTGCGGTGCAGAACGAAGCACAGATTTCCGCGCCGCCGACCGTTGACTTCACCAAAAAATAAGGCCCTGGCACCATGACCTTGTTCTTGCGCGTCTGGGCCGCGCTGTGCCTGGCCGCTGTGCTGGTGACCTCGGCCGCGGCGCAGGGCACGCCCGACGGGCTGCAGCCCATCCCGGCGCTGACCAGCCACGTCATCGACACCACCAGCACCCTGAGCGCGGCCGACCGGCAGGCGCTCAACGCCAAACTCACCGCCTTCGAGCAGCAGCGCGGCGCGCAGGTGGTGGTGCTGATGGTGGCCAGCACGCAGCCGGAAGACATCACCTCGTTTGCGCAGCGCGTCGGGGACTTCTGGAAGATTGGCCGGCAAAACATTGGCGACGGGCTGCTGCTGGTGGTGGCCAAGGACGACCGCAAAGTCCGCATTGCCACCACCAAGGCGCTGGAAGGCGCGGTACCCGACCTGGCTGCCAGCCAGATCATTGACACCGCGCTGACCCCCCCCTTCAAACAGGGCGACTTTGCAGGCGGGCTGAACGCCGCCGCCGACCAACTGCTGGCCCGCATCAGCGGCGAAGCGCTGCCCGCACCGGAAGGGCCACGCGGCGCGGGCCCCACCCCCCTGGGCTTCAGCTGGACTGATTTGGCAGTGTTTTTGTTTTTTGCCGTGCCGATTGGCGGGCGCGTGCTGGCCAGTGTGCTGGGGCGCAAGCTGGGCGCGCTGGCCACCGGCGGCGCGGTCGGCGGCTTGGCCTGGCTGTTCACCAGCAGCCTGCTGATTGCCGGGGCGGCCGGGGTCGTGGGGCTGGTGTTTGCGCTGGTCGCCAGCCTGGGCTCCTTCGGGCGCGGCGGGGGTCTGGGCGGTGGCCTGGGGGGCCTCGGCGGGCTGGGTGGCGGTGGTTTCGGCGGCGGCCGCAGCTCGGGTGGCGGCGGCTTCAGCAGCGGCGGTGGTGGCAACTTTGGCGGCGGCGGTGCGTCCGGCAGCTGGTGAACATGATGATGCTCAACAAACTCAAAACCCTGATCCGCCACGCCTGGTGGGACGACGGCGACACCCACCGCCACGTGCCGCCCGACATGGCACAGCGTCTGAAGGCCCGCGTCGCCGCCAGCGAGTCCCGCCACACCGGGCAAATCCG
>JBJXEI010000069.1:0-18189 GCA_046154065.1 Polaromonas sp.
GCTGAAACCGGCCGCCGACGGCGGTGTGCGCACACCGCGCGGCGCGGTGGGTTTTGACTACAACGGCGCGCGCTTCACCCATGTGGGCGCACGTGTCAGCTTTGAAGTGCTGACCGCCAGCTTTGGGCTCGAGACCGACCCCGCGCTGGCGCGCATCGGCCTGGCCGTGCGCTTCCTGGACGCCGGCGGCATTCCGGTGCCCGAGGCCGAGGGCCTGGGCGCCGTGCTCAGCGGCCTGCAGCAGGTGCACGCCAACGACGACAGCCTGGTGGCCGCCTCAAGCGCCGTCTTTGACGCGCTCTACGCCTCGCCGCGTTACCAACCCTGAGTCTGGAAAGCGCCCATGTCATCGACCCCCCTGGCACCGACGTTGGGCCCCACCGACACCCCCGCGCCGGTGAGCTTCTGGCAAGCCTTCCGCTTCTGGCTGAAGCTGGGCTTCATCAGCTTTGGCGGCCCGGCCGGGCAGATCGCCATCATGCACAGCGAACTGGTGGAGCGCCGCCGCTGGATCAGCGAACAGCGCTTCTTGCATGCGCTGAACTACTGCATGCTGCTGCCTGGGCCTGAGGCCCAACAGCTGGCCACCTACATCGGCTGGCTGATGCACCGCACCTGGGGCGGCATCGTGGCCGGCGTGCTGGTTGTGCTGCCGTCGCTGTTCATCCTGATCGGCCTGAGCTGGGTCTACCTGCGCTTTGGTGATGTACCGGTGGTGGCCGGCATCTTCTACGGCATCAAGCCAGCCGTGACAGCCCTGGTGCTGCACGCGGCCCACCGCATCGGCACGCGGGCCTTGAAGAACCGCTGGATGTGGGGCATCGCCGCCTTGTCCTTCCTGGCCATCTTCGCGTTTGACACACCCTTCCCGGCCATCGTGCTGGCCGCCTCCTTGATCGGTTCGCTGGGGGCACGCTGGGCACCGCAGGTGTTTGCGCTGGGCGGCAGCCATGGCGCGGCCAAGACCCACTATGGCCCGGCGCTGATCGACGACCACACGCCCACGCCCGAGCACGCGCGCTTTTCGCGCTCGAGTCTGGCGGTGGTGTTGACCGTGGGGCTGCTGCTCTGGCTGGCTGCGATGGGCACCCTGCTGGCCCACCATGGCTGGGCCGGCCTGCTGACGCAGATGGGCTGGTTTTTCACCAAGGCCGCCTTGCTGACCTTTGGCGGCGCCTACGCCGTGCTGCCCTATGTCAACCAGATGGCGGTGGAGCACTACCAGTGGCTGAGCACACCGCAGATGATGGACGGCCTGGCGCTGGGCGAGACCACACCCGGCCCGCTCATCATGGTGGTGGCGTTTGTCGGGTTTGTGGCCGGCTGGGCCCAACAGGTGTTGGGGCCTGATGCGCTGTTTTTGGGCGCGGCACTTAGCGCCTGCGTGGCGACCTGGTTCACCTTCTTGCCATCCTTCATCTTCATTTTGGCGGGCGGCCCGTGGGTGGAGTCCACGCGCGGCAACCTCCAACTCACCGCGCCGCTGGCCGCCGTGACCGCTGCTGTGGTCGGTGTGATCGCCAATCTTGCTCTGTTTTTTATAGCGGCAGTGGCAATCAAACCGCAGGCCGGCGGGCTGAATGGCTCTCAAATCGACTTTGTGGCGCTGTTTTTAGTGGTTTTTGCGGCGGTGGCACTGTGGCGGCTGAGGTGGGGTGTGATCCCTGTGATTGCCGCCTGCGCGTTGGCCGGGCTGGCGCTGCGCGGCTTGGCATGGGCGTGAAATAGTTGTGAAATAGCGGCAACGCATTGGCTCTGTTGGCGCGCGTCCGCCGCAGGCAGGCGCCAACAGTGACTGCAAACCAGCCGCCTTGTGCTTGAATCGTGCGCCGTGTGGGCCGACTCAGCGAAGGCCGCTGTTGAAAACCCGATCCTCCTTTTTGAGGCCCTTTGTATGACCCGAATCCTTGTCATTGAAGACGACCCGACCCAACGCCTGCTGATCAGCTCGGTTTTTCGGGGGGCCGGCTACGACGTGGTGGAAGCCGAAGACGGTGAGGCCGGTTTCAAGACGGCCGATGACCTGATGCCCGATCTGATCGTGTGTGATGTCCTGATGCCCGGGCTCAATGGTTACGAATTTGTCGAAGCCCTGAAAAAAGACCCGGAGCTGTGTTTTATCCCCGTCATCATGCTGACGGCCCTGGCAGAGCGTTCCCATGTGCGCGTGGGCATGACTGCCGGCGCCGACGACTACCTTTTCAAGCCAGTGCGGGCCGCCGAGTTGCGGCATGCTGCCACCGCCCTGCTGGCCAAGCGCGAAAGCCACAAGAACCTGTTTGCGGTGGCGGCCGAGTACAAGACCAACCGCGCCCTGCAGGCGCAGCAGAACACGCTGCTGGTGCAATACGAGCTGCGCCTGGTGCAAGAGATCAACAAGCGCTGGACGGAGCAGGCGGCCGTGGGCCAGGATGTGTTCTACGACGACGCCACGGTGGTGGTGGTCGATGCCTTTGGCGGGGTGGCCCACACCGACCTGCCGGCGCTGGAGATGAGCCAGGCGATCCGGCGCGTGTTTCAGGTCGCCAGCGATTCGCTGTACCTGTTCGGCGCCCGCCACCTGGTGCTGATGGGTGATGACCTGCTGGCCGTTTTCCCGGCCAATGAAAACCCCGAAGTCAGCCACCCCCATTCGCGGGCGTTGCGCGCGGCGTTCGGCATGCAAAAAACGATGAAAACCGCCTTGCAGGCGCCCCCGATGGCGGTGGGCCAGGGCCACGATGCGCTGGCGTCGCCGACCATCTCCCTGCACGCCGGGGCCGTGCAGCTGATCCACATCGAGGACCCGCTGCACGGGGGCCAGCGTTTTGTGGCCGCCACCGGGACCGCCGTCGACGCGGCCGGGGCGCTGAACCACAATGCGCGCGCCTGCGGCTGGAAAATCAGCGCGCCCCCCGAGGTGATGGGGCACGTCACGGCGCTGGCGTTCACCGGGCGGCACGCCACACTGCCTGGCCGTGCGGGCATGGCCGCCCTGGAGGCGGTTGAAGTGTTGCCGCGCCTGAGCTGACCATGGCCAACGCCGAGCCTGCCGTGCCGTCGTTGCAGTCTGAAGCCGCACGCTTGGCCAGGCTTCGCTTGCTGTCGGTGATGGACACCGAGTCCGAGCCCATTTTTGAGTCCCTGGCGCGGCTGGCCAGCGCCATTTGCGGCACGCCGATCGCCCTGGTCTCGTTGATCGACGGCGAGCGCCAGTGGTTCAAGGCCAACATCGGGCTGGCGGGGGTGCCCCAAACCGACAAAAACATCGCGTTTTGCGCGCATGCGATTCAGGGGACCGGCCTGATGGAGGTCGGGGACGCCCAGCTGGACGCGCGGTTTGTGGACAACCCCCTGGTGGCCAGCGCGCCGCACATCCGGTTTTATGCCGGTGTCCCGCTGGTCATGCCGCAAGGCGAAAGCGTGGGCACCCTGTGTGTGCTGGACCGCCAAGCCAGAGCCTTGACCGACGCGCAGCGGCTGGCATTGACCGAGCTGGGCGCTGCCGTGACGCAGGCGCTTTTGCTGCGAGAGCGCGCCTGTTACCCCGAGGTTGCCAGCGACGAGGGGCGCTTCCGGTTGATCTCGGAAGCCTCGCCGCTGGGTGTCTTCCAATGCGATGCGGTGGGCTGGTGCCACTACACCAACCCGAAGTGGCGCGAAATTTATGGCTTGAGCGCCGAACAAAGCCAGGGGCAAACCTGGCGGGAGTCCATCCACCCGGACGACCGGGACCGGTTTTTTGGAGAACTCAAAAACGCGGTGGTGCGGGGCGCTGCGTTCAGCATGGAACACCGCCTGCTGCGGCGCGGTGTCGATGTCATCCATGTCCATTCCCGCGCCCAGGCCGTGACCTGGGGCGACCCGGCGCAACGTGGGTTTGTCGGGACCGTGGAGGACATTTCCCTGCGCAAGCGGGCCGAGTCGCTGTTGCAGGCGTCGAACAGCTTTCTGGACCGGGCCGAACGCATTGCCGGTGTGGGCGGATGGGAGGTGGACCTGCGCGAACAAACCGTTCGGTGGACCCAGCAGAACCGCCGCATCTATGACCTGCCGCCGGAGCACCAGCCGACCATGGCAGACCACACCCGCTACTTCGGCGAAGAAGTGCAGGACGTGATCCGACAGGCCGCGCGTGCAGCGATTCATGCCAACCAGCCCTGGGACCTGGAGCTGCCCATGGTGACCGCGAGCGGGCGGGCCATCTGGACCCGCTCGGTGGGGGTGGTGGAGCTTGAAGATGGCCAGCCCCGGCGGCTGGTGGGCACCTTGCAGGACATCACGGTCAAAAAAGCCACCGAAGACGCCTTGCTCCAGGCTTACCGCCTGCTGCAAAGCGTGCTGGACAACCTGCCCTGCGGCGTCGGGGTGTTCAACAGCGAACTGCAGCTCATTGCCCACAACCAGCAGTTTTGTACCCTGGTTGATTTGCCTGAAGACCTGATGAAAACCCCTGGCGTGGCGATGGAAAACATCGTTCGCTTCAATGCGCAGCGTGGCGACTACGGCCCCGGCGTGCTCAGCCAGCTGGTGGACGCCGCCCTGAACCGGGCCACGGGTGCGGACAAACCGCGGTTTCAAAGAACGCGGCCCGACGGCGTCACGCTGGACATCCACACCGCCGCCATGCCCGGCGGTGGGTTTGTGTCCATCTGCATGGACATCAGCGCGGCCAAAGCCGCCGACGCTGCCTTGCGCCAAAGCGAGGAGCGCCAGCAGCGTGCGCTGCAGGCCTCCCGCCTGGCGCTGTGGGACATGGACGTGTCCACCGGGGCTGTGTACCTGTCGGACACCTGGGCGAAGTTGATGGGCAGCCCCGGCGGAGGCGCACAGGGCCCGACGGTCCTGCTGTTTCGTGATCTGGTGGCGCTGGTGCCGCCCGAGGACCGGGCCGCGGTGGTACAGGCCAGCCACGCCATCACTTTCGGCACGGTTGACCGCTACAGCGTGGAGCACCGGATCACCCGACCCGACGGCGGTGTGATGTGGATGCGCAGCGAGGGGCGAGTCACCGAGCGCGATGCACAGGGACGCGCGCTTCGGGTCACGGGAACCAACCGGGACGTCACAGCCCGCAAGCAGGCGCAGGAGCAGCTCGAACACGCCCGGCAAACGGCGGAGGCGGCCAACCACGCCAAAAGCGCCTTTCTGGCCACCATGAGCCATGAAATCCGCACGCCGCTCAACGGCATCATGGGGGTCACGACCTTGCTGCTGGAGGAGGCGCTGACCGCGCCACAGGCGCAGCTGGCCCGGTTGATTGACGGCAGCGCGCAATCCTTGCTGGTGCTGGTCAATGATTTTCTGGACCTGGCCAAGATCGAGGCGGGCCAGATGGTGATGGAGGCGGTGGACTTTGACCTGCATGAGCTGCTCTCGCAGGTGTCAGCCCTGTTTGCCATGCGCGCCAGCGCCAAAAGCCTGCTGTTCAAGTGCCGTTTGGCGCCCGAGGTGCCGCGCTGGATGTGCGGAGACCCGACGCGGCTGCGCCAGATCCTGGGCAACCTGCTGGGCAATGCGTTGAAGTTCACGCAGCACGGGGAGTTCAGTCTGACCGTGTCAGCGTTCGGGGTGACGCCCCAGCGTGCGGGCTTGCAGTTCACCGTGGCCGACACCGGCATCGGCATTGCCCCCGAGGTTCAATCACGGCTGTTTGCCAACTTTGTGCAGGCTGACTCGTCCACCACCCGCGAATACGGTGGCACCGGGTTGGGGCTGGCAATCGTCAAACGGCTGACGGCCTTGATGGGCGGGCACATCACCCTGAACAGCGCCGCAGGGCAGGGCGCCACTTTCGCCGTTCGCTTTGACCAGGTGCCCGTGGCCTCAGCCCCCAAGGCACCTGCGCCGGCGCTTGCCAGTCCCGCGCCGCAGGCGCCGGCACGCCGCGCTGGCCAGGTGCTGCTGGTGGAAGACAACCCGACCAACCAGATCGTTGCGCTGGGCTTGCTGCGCTCATTGGGCTGCCATGACGTGACTGTGGTGGCCAACGGCCAGGAAGCGATCGACGCGCTGGCCCGCCACCGCCCCAGCCTGATCCTGATGGACTGCCAGATGCCGGTGATGGACGGCTACACCGCCACCCGCCGCCTGCGCGCCGACGGCTGCACCCTGCCCATCGTGGCCATGACCGCCAATGCCATGAGCGGCGACGTGGCCCGCTGCCTAGACGCCGGCATGAGCGACTACCTGGCCAAACCGGTGACCAAAAGTACGCTGGCCGACGCCCTGGCGCGCTGGATGCCCGCGGACTTGCCCAGCGATGACCCCGACCCGAGCGACCCACGTGACCTGGCGCGGGTGTTCGACCTGCCCGTTGCGCTGGAGCGCCTGGGCGACGACCTGCCCCTGCTCAAGGACGTGGTGCGCTCCTTTGTCGACCGGATCCCCGTCATCCTGGCCGAGCTGGAACCCGCGCTGCACCGCCAGGACGCAGTGCTGGCCGGCCGACATGCCCACTCGCTGATCGGCGCGTCTGGTGCGGTGTGTGCAGGTCAGGTGCTGGCGATTGCCCATCAGCTCAGCGCCTGGATTGCGCAAGGCCACTGGGCAGCGGCCCAAGGGGTGATGCCGGACCTGCGGGCCCAGCTGGACGTGTTCTCAGAGGCCGCGCAGCAGCTGTTACAGGGGCCCTAGGCGTCTGGGTGGCCAAAGGCGCCTGAGCGTTTAAGCTTTCACGCATGTCGGCCAAATCCCAGCTCCCCAGCCCTGCCCACCCACCTGCCTGGCTGCAGCGTCTGTTCGGCGACTGGGTCCAACGCGTGACCCCCGGCACCCTGCGTGCCGACGCCCTGGCCGGGCTGCTGGGCGCGGTGCTGGTGCTGCCGCAGGGCATTGCCTTTGCCACGCTGGCCGGGCTGCCGCCTGAATATGGGCTGTACACCGCCGTGGTGCCCTGCATCATTGCCGCGCTGTTCGGCTCCAGCTGGCATGTCATGTCGGGGCCAACCAACGCCAACTCGCTGGCGCTGTTTGCCATGCTGTCGCCGCTGGCCGTGGCCTTCAGCCCCGCCTACATCCAGCTGGCGCTGGCGATCACCGTCATGGTGGGTGTCATGCAGTGGCTGATTGGTGCGCTGCGCTTGGGCGTGCTGGCTAATTTCATCTCGCCGGCCGTGCTGTTCGGCTTCACGTCCGGCGCGGCGCTGTTGATTGCCGTGCACGCGCTGCCCGACTTGCTGGGCCTGGGCGCGTCGGCCCAGCACAGCGCCCTGGGCGTGCTGCGCCATGTGCTTGACCAGCTCGGCACGGCCCAACCCGTGGCGCTGGGGGTGGCTGGCATCACCGTGGTCACCGCGCTGCTGGCACGGGGCCTGCGCCACCCCTACCGCCAGCTGCCCTACATGCTGATCGGGCTGGTGGTGGCCACGGCCGTGTCCTGGGGCTTGACGCAAAGCGCTGACTCGGCCGACCTGCCCGCGCTGCGCACCATCGGCCAGATGGCCGCGCCCTGGCCGCATTTTCAGTGGCCCCGCATCGGCTGGGCGCAGGCCGCCGAGCTGCTGGGGCTGGCGTTTGCGCTGACCCTTGTGGCGCTGGGGCAGGGCATTTCAATCGCCAAAACTGTTGCCCAGCGCTCCGGCCAGCGCATCGACGCTAACCGCGAGTTTCGCGGCCAGGGGCTGTCCAACATCGTGGGCGGTTTTTTCTCGTGTTACGTGTCGTGCGGCTCCATGAACCGCTCCATGCCCAACCTGGAAGCCGGGGCCCAAACGCCGCTGGCGTCGGTGTTTTCAGCGCTGCTGCTGCTCGCGCTGGTGGCCGTCAGCAGCGGTTTGCTGGCGCTGATCCCCATGGCCGCGCTGGCCGCCCTGCTGATGCTGGTGGCGCTGGCCCTGGTGGACGTGGCGCGCTGGCAGCAGCTCGCCCGCCTGAGCCGCACCGACTTTTTTGTCGCCGGAGCCACGATGTTGGCCACCGTCACCATCCGGCTGGAAACCGCCATTCTGCTCGGCATGATCCTTTCGCTCATGTCGTTTTTGTGGCGCACCTCCCGCCCCGCCATGCGCACCATGGGCTTTAACAGCCGGGGTGACGAGCGCCAGTTTGTGGTGATTGATTCGGAGCACATCGACCCGCCGCCACTGCCGGAATGCCCCCAGTTGAAGCTGCTGCGCATGGAGGGCGAGGTGTACTTCGGCGCGACCCAGCACGTCGCCGACATCCTGCACGCGTTGCGGCACGAGGCCACGCCGCAGAAGCACCTGCTGGTCATGGGCAAAAGCATGAACTTCATCGACCTGGCCGGGGCCGAGCTGTGGGAGGGCGAGCTCAGCGCCCGCCGCGCCATGGGCGGTGACCTCTACTTTCACCGCCCCCGGCCCGAGGTAATTGCCATGTGGCAAAAAACCGGCTTCACCCGCGTGCTGGGCCCCGAGCACCAGTTTCCCGACAAACGCGTGGCCATTGCCACCATCTTCAACAAGCTGGACCCCAGCGTTTGCCAGTGCTGCACGGCGCGGATTTTTTGGGAATGCCAGCGCGTGCCTGCGCCAAACGACGGCCTTTGATCGTCACGGTAGGCCCTTAAATTGCTATTAATTCAGGAGCGCTACAGGATTGTAAAACGTAGGCTGGAGGCCTGTTTGGCCTTAAAAGCCGTAAAAAACCGCCCCACCACGCTCCCGCGCGGTCAAACCGCCGGGTAACCCGCCTCGGCCAGTGTGGCCACCACCGCGCTGGGCGGCTGGGTGGTCTGCACGCTGACGTGTTTTGTCGGCAGGTCCACTGTGACCTGCGCCTGGGGGTCGGCCTCCAGCAGCGCTTCAGTGATGGCCCGGACGCAGTGGCCGCAGCTCATGGCGGGGATGGTGAATTCCATGGAGGACTCCAGTCAGGTGAAAACCTGCAGCGTAACGTGCCGAGACGCCATGGTTCAAACTCGGGTTTTTCTGCAGTCCGTGCCGCTTGAAGGAGCTTTCATGTCCACCGCCCCCACCGTTTCAACCTCGCCCGTGTGGCACCTTGCCGTGGCCGACATGACCTGCGCTTCGTGTGTCGCACGGGTTGAAAAAGCGCTGCTGAAGGTGCCGGGCGTGCTGTCCGCCCAGGTGAACCTGGCGCTGGAAACCGCCGAGGTGCAAACCGCCAGCGGCGACCTGCTGCCCGCGCTGATCGCCGCCGTGCAGAAGGCGGGCTACGCCGCCACGGCGATTCAGGACGACACGCCCGCCGCGCCCGCCACCACGGCTCCCTGGTGGCCGATTGCCGTGGCTGCCTCGCTGACTGTGCCGCTGCTGCTGCCGATGGTGGGCATGCTGTTTGGTCAGTCGTGGGCTTTGAACGGCTGGTGGCAGCTGGCCCTGGCCACGCCGGTGCAGTTCTGGCTGGGCGCGCGCTTTTACGTCGCGGGTTTCAAGGCGGTGCGGGCACGGGCGGGCAACATGGATTTGCTGGTGGCGCTGGGCACGTCGGCCGCGTATGGGTTGAGCGTGTATTTGCTCTTGATGCACGGCAACCACGCCATGGCGCACCTGTACTTTGAGGCGTCCGCCGTGGTCATCACGTTGGTGCTGCTGGGCAAGTGGATGGAAGCGCGTGCCAAACACCAAACGACGGAGGCGATTCGCGCCCTGAACGCGCTGCGCCCTAGCGTGGCGCGCCGCCGCCGCAACGGCCAGGACACCGAGGTGCCGATCACCCGGCTGTGCACCGGCGACCTGGTGGTGGTGCGGCCCGGTGAACGTATTGCGGTGGACGGCCAGATCACCGAAGGCCGCACCGAGGTGGACGAGTCGCTGATCACCGGGGAAAGCCTGCCGGTGCACAAGGAGGCGGGTGACCATGTCACGGGCGGTGCCGTCAATGGTGAAGGCCTGGTGGTGGTGCGCGCCACCGCACTGGGGGCCGAGTCCACGCTGGCGCGCATGGTGCGCATGGTCGAATCCGCGCAGGCCAAAAAAGCGCCGATCCAGCGGCTGGTGGACCAGGTCAGCGCGGTGTTTGTGCCGGTGGTCCTGGGCATTGCGTTGGTCACGCTGCTGAGCTGGGGCCTGGCGGCCGGAGATTGGGAAGTCGCCATCCTGAACGCGGTGGCGGTGCTGGTGATTGCCTGCCCCTGCGCACTGGGGCTGGCCACCCCCACCGCCATCATGGCGGGCACGGGCGTGGCGGCGCGGCACGGTATTTTGATCAAGGACGCCGACGCGCTGGAGGTGGCGCACCGCGTCACGCTGGTGGCGTTTGACAAAACCGGCACGCTGACCGAAGGCAAACCTCAGCTGGTTGCGCTGCTGCCACACGGCATCAGCCGCAGCGATTTGCTGGCCTGGAGCGCCGCCATCCAGTCCGGCAGCGAACACCCGCTGGCCAAGGCTGTCACGCAGCTGGCCGCCGCCGAGAAACCGGCGATTCCGGCTGCCATCGCTGCAACCGATATTCGCGCCGTGGCCGGACGCGGCATGGCCGCCACGGTGAACGGGCAGGCGCTGCGGCTGGGCAGCCCGCGCTTCATGCAAGAGCTGCAGGTGGATATCAGCGTGTTTGCCACGCAAGCCCAGGCGCTGGAGGCCGAAGGCCGTACGGTGTCGTATCTAGCCGATGTGAGCGGCACCCCCACCCTGCTCGGCCTGCTGGCCTTTGGCGACACCCTCAAGCCCACAGCCGCCCCGGCCATCGCGCAGCTGCAGGCGCTGGGCATTCACACCGCGCTGCTGACCGGCGACAACCCCGGCAGCGCCGCCGCCGTGGCGCAGGCGCTGGGCATCACCACCGTGCACGCCCAGGTCTTGCCCGAGGACAAGGCCCGCATCGTGGGCGAATTGAAAGCCCTGACCGCCCCGGGCGGGCGCGTGGCCATGGTCGGCGACGGCATCAACGACGCACCCGCGCTGGCCGCCGCCGACGTGGGCATTGCCATGTCCACCGGCACCGACGTGGCCATGCACGCCGCCGGCATCACGCTGATGCGCGGCAACCCGGCGCTGGTGGCAAGCGCCATCGACATCTCACGCCGTACCTACGCCAAGATCCGGCAAAACCTGTTCTGGGCCTTCATCTACAACCTGGTGGGCATCCCGCTGGCCGCATTCGGCCTGCTCAACCCCATGGTGGCCGGTGGGGCCATGGCGTTGAGCAGCGTCAGTGTGGTGATGAATGCGCTGCTGCTGCGCCGCTGGAAGGGGCGCTCGACATGACGGGCGACCTGTTTGCCGACCAGGTTGAGCCGTACAGCACACCGCAGCCCATCGCTCCGGGCGCAGCCATCCTGCGCGGCTTTGCGTTGCCCGTGGCCCGCACGCTGATGCAGGGCGTTCACGCCGTCATCGCCGCCGCCCCGCTGCGGCACCTCGTCACGCCTGGCGGGCAAACCATGTCGGTCGCAATGAGCAACTGCGGCCCACTGGGCTGGACGTCGGACCGGCACGGCTACCGCTACGCCGCCCGCGACCCGCTGTCAGGCCAGCCTTGGCCCACGATGCCCGACGGCTTTTTGGCCCTGGCCCAAAGCGCCGCGTTGGAAGCCGGGTTTGCCGACTTCAACCCCAACGCCTGCCTCATCAACCGCTACCAACCTGGGGCGCGCATGGGCCTGCACCAGGACCGCGATGAAGGAAATGTTCAGGGCGGCCCGGCCCACGATTTCACCCCGCCCATCGTGTCCATTTCCCTCGGCCTGCCTGCCGTGTTTTTGTTCGGTGGACTGCAGCGCCAAGCTCCCACCACGCGCTGGCCGCTGGCGCATGGCGACGTGGTGGTCTGGGGCGGCCCGGCGCGGCTGGCGTTTCACGGCGTGGCCGCGCTCAAAGACGGTGAGCACCCACAGCTGGGTGCGCAGCGGGTGAACTTGACGTTTCGCTGCGTGCAGCAGGCGGCTTGATGTGCTATTAATTCAAGAGCAGACCCAGCGGTGAACCGTTAGGTTGGCGGCACATTCGCCAAGTCCAGCTTGGAAAGGCGTGCCGTTCGGGTTCTGCCCTGCCCGTCGCTTCTGCCGCTGAAAAAGTCACAGGCGCCTCACCCAAAATGATGTGCTTTGCGTAGATCCACGTAGGAGGCGATGCCATGCAAGCGGCCTACAATCGCAAACCTTACAGGTCGTTGACGGTCAACCGGGCCGCCCGCAGGCCTGTTCAACCGCCCTGCACACCTTGTGTGCAGCGCCACTGCTGGAGCCCCCTGATGTCCGACCCGATTGCCGCTACGCCAGACAAAAACGCTGCCAAAATTGAAGAAAAACGCGCCGAGCTGCGCCGCGCCGCGCTGGAATACCACGAGTTCCCGACCCCCGGCAAGCTGGCGATTTCTGCCACCAAACAACTGACCAACCAGCGCGACCTGGCGCTGGCCTACTCGCCCGGCGTGGCCGCGCCCTGCGAAGAAATCGTCAAGGACCCTGACGCCGCCTACAAGTACACCGCCCGCGGCAACCTGGTGGCCGTGGTCACCAACGGCACTGCCGTGCTCGGCCTGGGAGACATTGGCCCGCTGGCGTCCAAGCCGGTGATGGAAGGCAAGGCCGTCCTGTTCAAGAAGTTCGCCGGTGTCGATGTGTTTGACATCGAAATCAACGAAAAAGACCCCGCCAAGCTGGTGGAGATCATTGCCTCGCTGGAGCCGACCTTCGGCGCCATCAACCTCGAAGACATCAAGGCGCCCGACTGCTTCTACGTCGAGCGCGAGTTGCGCAAGCGCATGAAGATTCCGGTCTTCCACGACGACCAGCACGGCACTGCCATCACCGTGGGCGCGGCGATTCTGAACGCCCTCAAGGTGGTCGGCAAGGCCCCTGGCCAGGTCAAGCTGGTCACGTCAGGCGCTGGTGCGGCCGCACTGGCCTGCCTGAGCCTGCTGGTCAAGCTCGGCATTTCACGTGAGAACATCTACGTCACCGACTTGGCTGGCGTGGTGTACGAAGGCCGCACCGAGCTGATGGACGAGGACAAAATCGTCTTCGCCCAGAAAACCGAGGCCCGCACCTTGAGCGAAATCATCGAAGGCGCGGACATTTTCCTGGGCCTGTCGGCCGGCGGTGTGCTCAAAAAGGACATGGTTGCCAAGATGGCGTCCAAGCCGATCATCTTCGCGCTGGCCAACCCGAACCCGGAAATCAATCCCGATGACGTCAAGATGGTGCGAGATGACGCCATCATCGCTACCGGACGCACTGATTTTCCGAATCAGGTCAACAACGTGCTGTGCTTCCCGTACATTTTTCGGGGTGCCCTGGACGCTGGCGCCTCCACCATCACGATCGAGATGGAAATTGCTGCGGTTCACGCGATTGCCGAGCTGGCCCAGGCCGAGCAGAGCGAAGTGGTGGCCGCTGCCTACGTCGGTGAAAAGCTCGCTTTCGGCCCTGAATACCTGATCCCCAAGCCGTTCGACCCGCGCCTGATGATGAAGATTGCCCCCGCCGTGGCGCAGGCTGCCTTCGACAGCGGTGTGGCCCAGCGGCCGATTCAGGACATGGACGCCTACCGCGAGCGCCTGCAGAGTTTTGTCTACGCCTCTGGCACGGTGATGAAGCCGATCTTTGCGGCCGCCAAAGCCGCCACCCACAAACGCATTGCCTACGCCGAGGGTGAAGAAGAACGCGTGCTGCGTGCCTGCCAGATCGTGGTGGACGAGGGCTTGGCCCGCCCCACGCTGATTGGCCGCCCCGCCATCATTGCCCAGCGCATCGAAAAATTCGGCTTGCGCCTGAAGGAAGAGCTGGACTACGACGTGGTCAACGTCGAGCAAGACCACCGCTACCGCGATTTCTGGCAGACCTACCATGCGCTGATGGCCCGCAAAGGCGTGACGGTACAGATCGCCAAGATTGAAATGCGCCGCAGGTTGTCGCTCATTGCCAGCATGTTGCTGCGCAAAGGCGACGTGGACGGCATGATTTGCGGTACTTGGGGCAATACGGCGCACCACCTGGAATACCTGGACCAGGTCATTGGCAAGCGCGAAGGTGTCAACACCTACGCCTGCATGAACGGTCTGCTGCTGCCAGGCCGCCAGGTGTTCCTGCTCGACACCCATGTCAACTACGACCCAACCGCAGAGCAATTGGCGGAGATCACCGCCATGGCGGCCGAAGAAATGATGCGTTTCGGCATCAAACCCAAGGCTGCTTTGCTGTCGCACTCCAACTTCGGTTCGTCCAACCACCCCAGCGCCCTCAAGATGCGCCGCACGCTGGAATTGCTGCGCGAACAGTCGCCGTGGCTGGAGGTCGATGGCGAGATGCACGGCGACATGGCGCTGGACGCGGACGCGCGCGCAGCGCTCATGCCCAACAGCACGCTGATGGGCGAGGCCAACCTGCTGGTGTTGCCCAACATCGATGCGGCCAATATCGCCTACAACCTGCTGAAAACCGCAGCTGGCGGCAACATCGCCATTGGCCCCGTGCTGTTGGGGGCGAACAAGCCTATGCACATCCTGACCGCTACCGCCACGGTGCGCCGCATTGTCAACATGACCGCGCTGACGGTGGCTGACGCCAACGCCGCACGCTGACGCGCAGCGGGAAGTGGGCGCATGCTCACTTCATGTTGACCCGCAGCCGGGCGTGTAAAGCTTGGCAGACCCTGCTTAAATTTTCAGCAGGGTCTTGCATTTTTTTGTCGCTTGCGTCACACTAGCGGACTTGAAATTTAAGGGTTAACCCGGAAAACCAGTGCGTCGCTGGTGCGGAAACGCTTGAATTCAGGGGGATTGAAAATGGTGATGTCGGTCAGGTCAGTGGGAGCAGTTTTAAAGAACGGGTGGTGCGCAGTGACCAGCATCCCTTTGCTGCGGTGTTCGACCCAATCGGTCGCATCCCTGGCGCTGGCGTTGTCTCTTGGCGTTGCTGGCCTGTCAGGCATGGCGCTCACCCCCGCGATGGCCAAAGGGCCCGCCAGTTTTCAGCGCATCGACACCGTTTCCGTGGCCCAGCTGCCGCCCCAGGGGCAAAGCATGGTGTCTCTGATTCAACAGGGCGGTCCCTTCCGGCATGACAAGGATGGCACCGTGTTTGGCAATAGGGAGCGACTGCTGCCGAGCCAGGACCGTGGTTATTACCGTGAATACACGGTGAAAACGCCCGGCGAACGAACCCGGGGAGCCCGGCGTATTGTTTGTGGTGGTTTGAAACCCACCACACCCGACGCGTGTTACTACACCGATGACCACTATGCGAGCTTTCGCAAGATTGTTCAATAACGCCCTTTAACGGGGCAGAGGTTGTTATTTTGAGTTTTGATATCAAAGAAAGAGACGCGGAGATGGAAACACCACTTCGTAAGGACCTCGATGTGCTGACGGCTAAATCCAGCCCTGTCAGCAATGAAACGCCCCTCAAGGGCATTCGCACCAACATCGTCCAGTCCATACGCGCATTTCGGGTCCAGGAACTGCAAGACGCTGCCACGCAGCTGAACCAGCATTTTCTGTACGCCAACCTCAGCAGCGCCCAGACCAAGCAGGACATCCTGGACATGATTGCCGCGCAGTACACCTTTCCGGCGCACTTCGGCAAGAATTTTGATGCGCTCTACGACTGCATGACGGACCTGGTTCACAAGTCGGGCCCACAGCCCGGCTTCATCGTGGTGCTGGAGCAAATCCCGGCCCATGCCAAGTTCGACAAGGAAGCGCGGGAGCAACTGCTCGACATCTTCAGGGATGCCGCCGACTACTGGGCGGACCGGAAGATTCCGTTTCGCTGCTTCTATTCTTTTCTGTAGCCCGCTCCCCAGACATTGGCCAAGGGGATCGGGCGGTAGAGGCTACAGCAGCAGTTGCAGACGGTGAAGAGGCAATGCCGACGGACAAACTGCTTGATGTGTCACCACTGGCGCTGCGCATGAGCAGTCCATTCAATGCAGGTTATTGGCTCGCCGCCGCCTGATTGACGCGCACCACTGCGTGAGCACAGCAAAAAGCCCGCTTCAGCGGGCTTTTTAACGTCTGCAGTCACCGAATAAGGGTAAAAACCGCAGGCAGCCTAGGTTTTGATTGCCTGTTCAGCTATTGTTTTGGTAGCAAATGTCAGGCGGCTTGATGGGCCATCACCTGCTGCGTGAGGGCCACATACTCTGCCACAGACACTTCCTGCGCCCGCCGTTGCACGTCGAACTCACCGGTGAAGCCCCGCGCCGTCAGCCACTGGCCGAGTGTGTGGCGCAACAGCTTGCGGCGCTGGCTGAAGGCCACTTGCACCAGCTCGCTGAGCAGCGCCACGTCCAGGACCGGTGGGGCCGCATGCGGCACCATGCGCACAATGGCGCTGTCCACCCGGGGCGGCGGGTCAAAACTTGTTGGCGGGACAAACAGCACGTTGTCCATGGCGTAGCGCCACTGCAGCATCACGCTGAGGCGGCTGTAGTCACTGGTGGAGGGCTGCGCCACCATGCGGTCAATCACTTCCTTTTGCAGCATGAAGTGCTGGTCGGCAATCACGTCCACTGCGTCCAGCAGGTGAAACAGGATGGGGGTGGAGATGTTGTAGGGCAGGTTGCCCACCACACGGAGCTTGCCGTTGGCGCCCAGCACGCCGGCCAGGGCCTTGAAGTCCACCTTGAGCACATCGCTTTGGATCACGTTCAGCTGGGAATGCGCCCGCAGCTGCACGGCCAGGTCGCGGTCCAGCTCAATCACCGTGAGCTGCCCGAGCCGCTCGACCAGCGGCTGGGTCATGGCGGCGAGTCCGGGGCCGATTTCGACCATCACATCACCCGGCTGGGGCGCAATGGCTTGAATGATGTCGTCAATGATGCTGCGGTCGGTCAGGAAGTGCTGGCCGAACCGCTTGCGCGCAATGTGTTTCATTGCGGTGGGTCACGCAGTTCAACGTAGGCCTTGCCGCGCACTTCCTGCAGCCACAGGGTGTAGGCCTCGTCCTGTTTTTTCTCGCGCAGTTGGCCGCGCACGGCCTCGCGCTGCTCGCGGGGGGAGAGTTTGGCCTCGCGCCGTTCCAGCACCTGCAGCAGATGCACGCCAAAACGCGTGACGATCGGGTCCGAGATCTGGTTGATGGCCAGGGCGTCCATGACCTTTTCAAACTCGGGCACAAACACGCCGGGGCTGACCCAGCCGAGGTCGCCGCCTTCCTTGGCGCTGCCGTCTTCGCTGTTGTCCCGCGCCAGCGCGGCGAACTCGTTGTTGCCGGCCTGGATGCTTTTCTTGAACCCTGCCAGCTTGGCGATGGCCGAGGCTTCGGTTTGCTGGTTGCTCAGGCGCAGCAGGATGTGGCGTGCGCGGGTCTGGGGCACCACGGCGTCCAGCACGCCGGACTGCTTTTTCTCCAGTACTTTGAGCACGTGAAAACCGGCGCCGCTGCGCACCGGTCCGGCCACGCCGCCCACGCGCAGGGCTTGAGTCGCTTCGACGAACAGCGGGGGGTAACGGTCAGCGGTGCGCAGGCCCATTTCACCGCCCGTGCTTTTGGTCGCCGAGCCGGAAAACTCGGTGGACAGGGCGGCGAAGTCACCACCGGACTGCGCTTTATCCGCCACCTGCTGGGCCCGGGCCTGCAGCGTGGCGATTTGGGCCGGTGTGGCGTTCTCGGGCACGGGAATCAGGATCTCGGCCAGGTTGATGGCTTGCGCCGAGGCGTCTGTGCCAGCTTGCTGCTCGCGCAGGAACTGGTCGATCTCCGACTCGGTCACCGTCACGCGTGCCTCGACCTCGCGCTGGCGCAGCCGGTTGACCAGCAATTCCTCGCGCAGGTTGGACTGGAACTGGGTGTAGGCAATGCCGTCCGCCACCAGGCGTTTGCGCAGCTCTTCCATCGAGATCTGGTTTTGCCGGGCCACGCTTTGCACAGCGGCCTCCAGGGTGTTGTCGTCTACCCGTATGCCGGACGTCTTGGCCAGTTGCAACTGGGCCTTGTCGGTGATCATGCGCTCGAGCACCAGCCGGACCATTTCGTTGCGGGCGGGCATGGGCACGCCTTGCTGCACCATTTGTTGTTCAGTGCGGATCAGTTTGGTGCGCAGTTCGCTGTTGGTGATGGGTTCGGAGTTGACCACCGCCACGATGAAATCGGCTTGCTGATTGGTCTGCGGACCTGCGGCCTGCGCGGCGCGCAGCTGGGGCGACACGCGCAAGCCGGGTGACTGCGCCTGGACGGCAGGCAGGGCGCACACCATCAGCACGGCAGCAGCCACCGCCTGGGTCGGCACACAACGCAAAAGAGTCGGGAAACGTGATTTAGTCATAGGTGGTAAAGCGGCTGGGGGCACTGATTTTTTCACGCAGGTACTGGTAGCGCGGAACGTTGGTCTTGAGGGT
>JBJXEI010000070.1:0-5605 GCA_046154065.1 Polaromonas sp.
CGGTTGATTTCAAACGGCTTTTTGCCGTCAATGCGTTGCCCGTTGAGCAACACTTCACCGCTGCTGGGCTCAAAGCGGCCACTGATCAGATTGAACAGGGTGGACTTGCCCGCCCCATTGGGGCCGATGATGCCGACCCGTTCGCCGGCCGGAATGGCCAGGTTGATGCCGCGAATGATTTCAGACTTGCCAAAGCTTTTCCGCAGGTCTTTCAACTCCAGGGCAAAGCCCGAACCCGGCTGGGGTGCCGCTGGTTGTGCTGGTGCTGCTGTCACAAAGCCTCCCTCCGCTTGATTTCTTTTTCAATCGATTCCTGAATTTCGCTCCATTCACGGGCGAACTGGCGCCGGCACAATTCGAACAGACCGAGTCCGGTCAGCAGTACAAACCCGGCCCCAAACCAGCTGTTCAGGCCTTTGGCGTCCAGCCGGGCACCCAGGAAGTTCATCTCGGGGCCAAGCGCCGTGTTCAGCTGCAGGTGGTAGAGCATCTCAATCATGGCCGCAGCGCCCAGCAGCACGACCGTTGCCGTGATGGCCAGCGCCAGATAGCTGACCCAGAGTTTTCGTAAATGTCCGAACAGCGCCACTCGCAGATTCATCATGATGAGCGAGGCCACGCCACCGGGCGCATACATCACCATGAACAGGAAGACCAGGCCCAGGTACAGCAGCCACGCCTTGGTGAACTCAGACAGCAGCACAAAGGCCAGCACCATCAAAATCGCCCCCAGGATAGGGCCAAAAAAGAACGTGGCGCCACCCAGAAAGGTGAACAACAGATAAGCACCCGAGCGGTAACCGCTGACGACTTCCGACGTGACAATCTCGAAATTCAGCGCTGCCAAACCGCCCGAAATTCCTGCAAAAAACGCTGCCACGATGAACGAGAAGTAGCGGATTTTCTGGGTGTCATAGCCCACGAACTCCACGCGTTCGGGGTTGTCGCGCACGGCGTTCAGCATGCGGCCCAGCGGCGTGCGCGTGAAGGCAAACATCAGCGCCGTGCACACCAGCGTGTAGGCGGCAATCAGGTAGTACAGCTGGATCTGCGGCCCGTAGGTGATGCCAAAGGCCTTGCTGCCCGCCACCCGGTTGCCTGACACGCCACCCTCGCCGCCAAAAAACTCAGGGAACATCAGTGACATGGCCCAGATCAGCTCACCCACGCCCAGCGTGATCATGGCAAACGTGGTGCCTGACTTTTTGGTGGTGACCCACCCCAACAGCACCGCCACCAGCATGCTGGCGACGCCTCCCACGATGGGGATCAGGCTGACGGGGAGCGGCAACTGACCGTTGCTGACCGAATTCAGTGTGTGAATGGCCAGGAAGGAGCCCATGCCGGAATACACCGCATGCCCAAAGCTCAGCATGCCGCCCTGCCCCAGCAGGATGTTGTAGCTCAGGCAGACGATGATGGCCACGCCCATCTGGCTCAGGATGGTGTGGCTCAGGCTGGACGTGAACACCAGCGGGGCGATGCACAGCAGCAGCGTGAACAGGCCCCACACCACAAAGCGGCCAACGTTGAGGGGCTTGAATTGATAGAACTGACGGTTTGACGACATGTTGATTAACCTTCTCGGGTGCCAAGCAGGCCCTTGGGCCGAAACACCAGCATCAGGACCAGAAAAAGATAGGGCAGGATGGGCGCCACCTGACTGAGTTTGAGTTTGAGCACCGCATAACCGAAGGTCTGCGGCGTGATGGTGGCGCCGACGCTGCTCAGCGCGGACATGAACGACGTGTCAATGGCCACAGCAAAGGTTTGCAGCACGCCGATCAGGATGGAGGCCAGGAAGGCCCCCGCCAAAGAGCCCATGCCGCCCACCACCACCACGACAAAAATGACCGAGCCGACCGTGGCCGCCATACCGGGTTCGGTGACAAACGCATTACCGCCAATCACCCCGGCCAGCCCGGCCAGCGCCGCACCACCGCCAAACACCAGCATGAACACGCGGGGCACGTTGTGGCCCAGCGCCTGCGCCATTTCCGGGTGGGTCAGCGCCGCCTGAATCACCAGACCAATGCGGGTCCGGGTCAGCAACAGCCACACCGCAATCAGCATGGCCACGGCCACAGCCATCATGAAACCCCGATAGACCGGGAACTGCGTGCCAAACAAGGTGAACAACGGGCCATCCAGCGCGGCGGGCACGCGGTAGTCCACCGAACTGCGGCCCCACACCAGTTGCACCAGCTCCAGCAGGATGTAGCTGAGCCCGAAGGTGATCAGCAGCTCCGGGACGTGGCCAAACTTGTGCACACGGCGCAGGCAAAACTTCTCAAACCCCGCACCAATCGCCCCGACCACCAGCGGCGCCAGCAGCAGCGCCCACCAGAACCCCACCAGGCTGGTGATGCTGTAGGCCACATAGGCCCCCAGCATGTAGAAGCTGGCGTGCGCGAAGTTGAGCACGCCCATCATGCTGAAAATCAGCGTCAATCCCGAACTCAGCATGAACAACAGCAAGCCGTAGCTCAGGCCGTTGAGCAGCGAGATCGTGAAGAACTCGATGAAGCCAGGGCTCAAACCCAGCGAAGTTAGAAAATCAAGCATGAGCGTGAAGGGAGTTGGCGCAGACAGTCACAGCCTGCCGCGCAGGTCAGACAAAAACAAACGCCACCAGAACCGGTGGGTTCGGAGGCGTTTGGGGTCGAGGCTAGCGAGGAGTCAGCGAGGGACTGATTTATCCAGGACGCTTCATCTGGCAGCTGGTGGGCGTGCTGGCCACATAGGACTCGATGTACTTCACAGGGGCAAAGGTGTAGCCGGTTTTTTCAACGCTGTACGGATTCTTGGCGTCGACCTTCTGCCATTTGGAGATGTACAGGCCTTGCTGCATCTGGTGGTCAGATTTGCGCATTTCCGACTCGCCATTGAAGCCCTTGAACTTCATACCGCTCATGGCAGCAGCCACCTTCACCGGGTCGGTGGACTTGGCCTTGGCGATAGCTTCGCTCATCAACAAGATGCCGTTGTAGATCGAGTAGGTGTAGAAATCGTCGCCAAACTTATTTTGGTAGTCACCCGTCAACTTGCCCACTGCGCCGGTGTAGTTGGAGTGTGCGTAAGAGATCTGGTAGACCTCGCTGTCACCGCCCGACGCCAGCACGGTGGGTGTGCCCGACACAGCCGCGTAGTAGGTGTACATCGGGATCTTCAGACCCGCGTCGTTCAGCGCCTTGACCAACAATGTCAGGTCGGCGCCCCAGTTGCCCGTGACAATGCTGTCCGCACCAGATTGTTTGATTTTGGCCACGTAGGGGGCAAAGTCCTTGACCTGTCCCAACGGCACCAGGTCGTCGCCCACGATGGATGAATCTGGCCGTTTGCGGGCCATGCCTTCCTTGAAGTACTTGGCGACCTGTTGGCCGTGCGAGTAGTTCTGGTTGATCAGGTACACCTTCTTGACCTTGGGCTGGTCCTTCATGAAGCTGGTCAGCGCTTCCATTTTTTGCGAGGTGTCGGCGTCCAGACGGAAGTGCCAGTAGTTGCATTTCTCGTTGGTCAGCGCAGGGTCCACGGCCGCGTAGTTCAAGTACACCACTTCCTTGCCGGGGTTGCGCTCATTGTGTTTTTGAACCGCGTCCGTCAATGCCAATGCGGCGCCGGAGCCATTGCCCTGCGAAATGTAGCGAAACCCTTGGTCCACCGCCGCCTTGAAGCTGTTCAGCGCTTCCTGTGGGGAGCCCTTGCTGTCAAAACCAACCACCTCAAACTTGACGCCCGCCACGTTTTTGGAGCCGTTGAGTTGCTCGGACAAAAACTGCCACGACTTCAACTGGTTCTGGCCCACGTTGCCGAACGGGCCGGACAGGCCCTCGATCATGGCAATTTTGACGGTCTCCCCGGACTGCGCGAACGCAGCACCAGCACAGACCAGGATGGCTCCAGCAGTGACCAGACGGATTGCATTTTTCATAAGCTTTGTCTCCATTATTTGAGGGGTTGATCGCACTGTTGGCAGCGTACAAGTAATCACACCGGTGAACGCTAGGGAATGCCCTCAGCGCCCTGCCCGCTCTATCGCAGAGGCGACAGGCACAGGGCCGCTGGCAGACTCAAAGCCCAGGCAGTTTGTAATCCTTGAGCTGCTCACGCAGACGCGTTTTCAGCATCTTGCCAGTGGCTCCCAGCGGGATGGCTTCGACAAACACCACGTCATCGGGTACCTGCCACTTGGCGGTTTTTCCCTCGTAAAACGCCATCAGTTCTTCCCGAGTGACGTCCATGCCGGGCTTTTTGACCACCGCAATGATGGGTCGCTCGTCCCACTTGGGGTGGGCCACGCCGATGCATGCTGCCATGGCCACGCTGGGGTGCGCCACGGCGATGTTTTCAATGTCAATCGAGCTGATCCACTCACCGCCCGACTTGATCACGTCCTTGCTGCGGTCGGTGATTTGCAGATAACCGTCGGCGTCAATCGTGCCGACGTCGCCAGTGGGGAACCAGCCATTGATCAAAGGGTCACCGCCCTCTTCCTTGTAGTAGCCACGGACCACCCACGGCCCTTTGACGTACAGGTCGCCGTAGGTCTTGCCGTCCCATGGCAGCGTCTGACCAGCGTCATCGACGATCTTCATGTCCACGCCGTACACCGCACGCCCCTGCTTGAGGCGGATTTTCATTTTCTCGTCAGCGGGCAGGCTGTCGTGCTTGTTTTTGAGCGTGCACAACGTGCCGAGCGGGCTCATCTCGGTCATGCCCCAGGCGTGCAGCACTTCCACGTTGTAGTCCTCATTGAAGGACTGGATCATGGCCGGTGGGCAGGCCGACCCGCCAATCACAGTGCGCCGCATCGTGCTGAACTTCAGGCCCAGCGGCTTCATGTAGGTCAGCAGCATCTGCCACACCGTGGGCACACCAGCTGAATAGGTGACTTTTTCTGCTTCCATCAACTCATAAATGGACTTGCCGTCCATGGCCGGGCCGGGGAACACCAGTTTGGCCCCGGTCAGAGCGGCCGAGTAAGGAATACCCCAGGCATTGACGTGAAACATGGGCACCACCGGCAGCACCGAGTCACGCGCTGACAGGCACATCACGTCAGGCAAAGCCGCAGCAAATGCGTGCAGCGTGCTGGAGCGGTGGCTGTACAACGCGGCCTTGGGGTTGCCTGTGGTGCCGCTGGTGTAGCACATGCTGGACGCGGTGTTTTCATCGAACGTCGGCCAATCGTAGACATCGGGCTGCGCACCGATCCACGCCTCATAACTCACCAGGTTCGGAATGCCGGAATCAGCGGGCAACTTGTCCGCATCGCACATCGCGATGAAATGTTTGATCGTGGGGCAACGCGCATGCACGGCCTGTACCAGGGGCAAAAAGTTCAGGTCAAAACACAGCACCTGGTCTTCAGCGTGGTTGGCGATCCAGGCGATCTGGTCCGGGTGCAGGCGCGGGTTGATGGTGTGCAGCACCCGACCCGAGCCACTGACGCCGTAGTACAGCTCGAAGTGGCGGTAGCCGTTCCAGGCCAGCGTGGCCACCCGGTCACTGAACGCCAGGCCCAGCGCGTCCAGCGCATTGGCCACCCGCCGAGCGCGCTGTCCAGCGTCTTTGTAGGTGTAACGGTGGATGTCCCCTTCTACCC
>JBJXEI010000071.1:0-5257 GCA_046154065.1 Polaromonas sp.
GAACACCGACACGGCCTGCTTGACCTCGCCGTCGTGCTCGAAGTAGCGCAGCATCATGACGTTGTCGGCCAGATAGCTGGCGTCCACGGTGGTGGACATCTGCCCGCCCAGCATGCCCTGCTGCACACCGACCAAAATCGTCACCACCCCGCGCTGGCCCAGGTAGGTCAGCAGCTCATGCAGGTTGGTGGTCAAAAACCGCTCGTCGGGCATGGCGTTCAGGTAGCCGTTGATGCTGTCGATCACCACCACACGGGCGCCGTCATCGGCAGCCTTGCAGACGGCGGCGGCAAATTCACCGGGCGACAACTCCGCCGGATCGATCTGCTGGATGCGCAGCAGCCCGCTGTCGTGGTGCTGGCGCACCGGCATGCCCAGGCCGTCAGCCCGGTTGAGCAGGTTGCTGGTGGCTTCTTCAAACAAAAACATCGCGCTGGGCTGGCCGCGCCGCGAGGCGGCTGCCACAAACTGCGCCGACAAGGACGACTTGCCGGTGCCCGGTGGCCCGGCGATCAGCGTGCTGGTGCCTTCCTCCAGGCCGCCGCCGAGCAGGTCGTCCAGCGCCTGGATGCCGCTTTGCAGCTGGTCACGCTGGGTGATGACCCGTGACTCGGCCGCCACCAGGCGCGGAAACACCCGCAGCCCGCCGTGCTGGATGTCGTAGTCATGCATGCCGCCCCGGAAGGCGCGGCCGCGGTACTTCACCACCCGCACCCGCCTGCGCTCGCTGCCGTAGTCTTTGACCGTTTGCTCCAGCGTGATGACACCGTGCGCAATGCTGCGCACCTGCAGGTCCACGCCGGCGGCGGTGCGGTCGTCCAGCAGCATGACAGTGCAGGCGCGGCTGCCAAAAAATTGTTTCAATGCCAGCACCTGGCGGCGGTAGCGCAGCGGGGTGTCGGCCAGCAGCTGCAGCTCTGACAGCGAATCAATCACCACCCGGGCCGGTTTGCGTTCTTCAATCACCGACAGGATCTTGCGCAGCGTGGCGCCCATCTCAACCTCGGACGGGTGAAACATGGTGTACTGCGCCTCAGGCTGCAGCAGGCTTTCAGACGGCAGCACCTCATGGATGTAGATGCCGTTCAGAGACCAGCCATGCGAGTTGGCCACGCCCTGCAGTTCATCGTCGGTTTCAGCCAATGTGATGTAGACCACCGACTCGCCTTGTTTGGCGCCTTCCACCAGAAACTGCAGGCCGGTGGTGGTCTTGCCGGTGCCGGGTTCACCCTCGACCAGGTAGACGCGCTCTGGCGTCAAACCTCCGCCCAAAATATTGTCAAGTCCGTCGATGCCAGTGGACAGCAAGGGGGCAAGTGGAGATTTCTGGATTTTCATAAACACCAAAATGGCCAAAGTCGCCATGCGTCCTCAAACGCTGGCAATCTTGTTGAAGGTCATCAGGCTGCTCGCCTAGCGGCCGATGGATGAACGCCTCACAAACTGCCTGCCGGCAAGCTGACGCAGATTGTTACGCTGCAAACGATGATAGCCATGACCCCACAGCAGAGCAGGTTTCTGCCAGCCTTGGCCGCTGTAGGACAACAACCCGTATTCAAGGGCGTCTGCCCCGGTCATCCACCGATCAACGCGTCCAGCACCCCAGGCTCAAAATGCCGGCCGATGTAGTCGGCCAGGCCGTCGAACACGGTGTCCAATGTCGGGGTGGTGGCCCCGAACAGCGCCGCCAGCACGCGGGGGTCTTCAAACAGGCCGTGCAGATACAACCCCAACACATTGCCCGCCGGGTTTTGCCAGGCCAGCGCATCGGGCATCACAGCGGTGGCCACATCCCCGGCCGCGGCCATGGCGGCGTGCGGGGCCGTCTGCCCATGGTGAATTTCATAGCCCTGCGCCGCCACCCCGGACAGCGCCGACCAGCAGCCGCCCACCGCGCCAAAGGTCGCCTGCCGGTGCTGCACGGTCTTGGCGGCGTCAAACACGGTGACCACCGCCAGCAGGCCCAGGCCCGGCGCATTGCCGTCAATGCCGTGCGGGTCAATCAGCGCCTCACCGAGCATCTGCAAACCGCCACAAATGCCCAGCACCGCCCCGCCCTGCCCGGCGTGCGTGGCAATGGCCTGGTCCAGCCCCTGCGTGCGCAGCCAAGCCAGGTCGGCGGCGGTGGACTTGGAGCCCGGCAACACCACCCAGTCACTTGGCGTGAGCCCGGCCAGTTGCGACGGGCTGCGCACCCACACCAGGCGCACACCGGGCACGTTTTTCAAGGGCTGAAACTCGTCCAGGTTGCTGATGCGCGGGTAGGCGATGACGGCAATCGTTCGGGTCACCCGGCCGGTGGACTGGCTGCGGTCGTCAAATACGCCATCTTCCTCGGGCAGACCGTGCTGCCACCACATGGGCAGCGTTGCCACGGTGGGCACACCCGTCAGGTCTTGCAGCATCTGCGGGCCGGGGGCCAGCAGCGCGGCGTCACCCCGGAACTTGTTCAACACAAACCCCTTGATGAGCCGCTGTTCTTCGGGCGGCAACATGGCCCAGGTGCCGTACAGGTGGGCAAACGCCCCGCCCCGGTCAATGTCCGTGACCAGCAGGCAAGCCGCGTTCGCGTGCAGCGCCACCCGCATGTTGACGATGTCGCTGTGCTTCAGGTTGATCTCCGCCGGGCTGCCCGCGCCTTCAATCACCACCACATCGTTCTCAGCCATCAGCTCGTCCAGCGCGCGGGCCACCGTGGGCCAGACCAACGCGCTGCGCCCGCGCCACGGCATGGCCGACAGCTCCGCGCTGACCTGCCCCATCAGCACCACCTGGCTTTGCGTGTCTTTTTCAGGCTTGAGCAGCAGCGGGTTCATGCGCACGTCCGGCACCGCCCGGGCAGCCAGCGCCTGGAAGTACTGGGCGCTGCCAATCTCGCCGCCCGCCGGACGCAGCGAAGGGCCGCCCCGAGCAAGTCCAGCCCCCTCGGGGGGCAGCGAAACACACAACGTGGGGAGCGTGGGGGCCACAACCCGGGCGTTGTTGCTCATGTTCTGCGCCTTGTACGGCGCCACTTTCAAGCCGCGCTTGGCGTAGTAGCGGCACAGGGCGGTGGTCAGCCAGCTTTTGCCAGCGCCACTGGTGGTGCCCAGCACCATCACGGCTTTTGCGGTCATCGGGGCACCTGATCAACGATTGAAGCCAGCAGGAATCTCGTCCCCAGCCTGCGCTGGCACAGCCGGCACCGCTCTCAGGAACTGCTCAAAGTCCTCGCGCTTGCCCAGGGCGCCTTCACGGCGCAGGTAATCCAGTGTCTGAAACGAAGCCATCTTTTCAGCGGCCGCACTCGCGATGAACTGATTGACAGAAATCCCGTCCCTGCGGGCCAGCAGTTTGATGCTTTCATGGACTGAATTGGGCAGCCGGATAGTGAGTGCGGTCATAGCGACTTCTCCTTCAAAATTTGTAAAAACTGGGCCGGTGTGATGGCCTGCACGCCCAGTTGTTCGGTGCGGCGAAAGTCCTTGATGTTGTGCGTGACGATGTAGGTGCAGCCTGAAGCCACTGCGCATTCGAGCACCATGTCGTCGTCCGGGTCGCGCAAGAACGGACGCCATAAAAAATGAATGTCCTGCAGATGTGCCAAGCTGACCAGATACCTCAAAAAGCCCAGTGCAGCACTGGCATCTGCTCCAGGGGGTAAGTGCTCAGACCGACTAAGCACAGCCTGCCATTCGGTGTAAACCGCCACCGAAAGGCATATCTGGAAGTGGGGATGCGGAAGCGACGCCACCAGGGCAAAACTGGCTCCATGGCGGGAGCGCACAGCAGCAACCAGTACAGAAGTGTCTAGAACGATTTTTATGGTTACGCTCATACAACCACTATTTTAGATGGATGCCTCAAATCCCGCAAATATCTTTCCACGCCCCGGCCAGTGCATGCTGCGCCAGCGGCGGCAACACCCCTAAGCGCACATGGCCTGGCAAACGAAACGAGGTGGTGTCGCGGAGTTTGATGCCTTGGGCGCGCAGGTCAGCCAGCGCCTGTGCCAGCGTCATGCCGCTGGGCAAGTCGGGTTGGGTGCAGAAAAAATTGGTGTCGCTGGGCAGGCAGGGCCAGCAGAGGGATTCGCACAGGTGGATTTGCTGGGCTTTCCAGCTGCGCAAGGTTTGCAGGCTCTGCGCCAGCCAGGCCTGTACACCGGGCTGCACCCAGGCCTGCAGCAGCGCCACGCCGTGCGCGCCCACGGGCCAGGACGGGCAGAGCTGGTCGAGCGCCTGCACGTCGCCCTCCGCACCGGGCGGCGCGATGGCGTAAGCGGCGCGCACCCCGGTCAGGCCCAGCGCCTTGTTGGGGGTGTGGAGTTGCCACACGGTGTGCAAAACGTCCGGTGTAACGGATGGCTGGCCGCTCAGGCGCAGCGGCGCGTACGCACAGTCCAGCACACGAAGGCCTTCAGCATCAGCCCAACCCGTCAGCCCATGCGGCTGGCCCAGCGGGCTGGACGGCTCGCAGGCCCAGTGCAGCGCCGCCGCTTCACCCGACGGGACCACCACCAGCCCATGCGCCTGTGCGGCCTGGGCGTAGTCGCCGTAAGCGTGCGGCGGTACTGACACGGCGTGCGCGCCCCGCCCGGCCACCATCGCCGTGATGCGAAAGATGAACTCACTGGCACTGCCCGCCATCAGCACACGCGGGGCGGCTACCCCGTGAAAATCGGCCAACTGCTGACGCAGTGCGGTATAGCGCGGGTCCGGGTAGCGGCTGGCATCTAGCTGCGCCAGGGCCTGCACGGCCTGTGGGCACGGCCCGCAGGCGTTGCTGTTGGTTGAAAAGTCATGCGACGGCGCGCCCAGCGCGTCAGGCCCGCCGTGCAAGGGCACATTTTCAAGTGAGGCCGTCATCGGCCAGCCCCGCAAAACGATATTAATAACATAGCAGAACAGGCAATCAACACCAAGGCAGCAAGCACATTGGATGCTTTTTGAATGGTTTTCAGGGTGTCGGCAGCCTCCGGGAGGCGCCCGGCCGCGTTCAGCGTGTACACGCCGGGTTTGCCCAGGCGAATGCCCAAAGCAATCGCCATCGCCGCCATGGGCCAGCCACTGTTCGGGGACGGGGTGCGCCGCGCCTCACGCCGCAGCGCTTTGAACGTCACGCCCTGCGTGGCGGCCACGATCAGCAGCGCGGTCAGGCGCGCGGGCACCCAGCTCAGCACGTCGTCGGCCCGGGCCGCCCACTTGCCGGCCCATTCCCAGGTCTGGCCGTGGCGCACCCCCCGGTAGCCCCACATGGCATCAGCGGTATTGGCAAA
>JBJXEI010000072.1:0-4738 GCA_046154065.1 Polaromonas sp.
TTATTGAATGGCCGTTTTTGTCTGGTGGGAAAGGTTATTTCTTGATTCATTTCACTATGAACCGGATCAGCCCACTAAATCCCGGTTTATCGCGCAGAGTGACTCATGAATATCTCAACTCCCCTCACTTGTCGCGTGGCACGTCGGGTGCGGCGTCAAGCGGGGTGCGGAAGTAGTCACGGGTGAACGGGGAGCGTTTGCCAAATTGGGGCATGTTGGCACGCATGTCGTACACCCACACGGCTTGGGTGTTACCGGTGTCTTTGTGGCCACGGGTGAAAAACAGCACGTTGGTTTTGACGCCCTGGGCGTAGAAGATGCCCGTGGGCAAGCGCAATATGGTGTGCAGGTTGCATTTGTCCATCAGGTCGCGGCGGATGTCTGCGCCTACGTTGCTTTCAAACAGCACGTTGTCGGGCAGCACGACGGCGGCGCGGCCGCCGGGTTTGAGGTTGCGGTAGATGTGCTGCAAAAAGCAGAACTGTTTGTTGGTGGTGGGGTAGGTGAAGTCGGTGCGGGTGGGCAGGCCGCCGCCTTTTTTGGTGCCGAAGGGTGGGTTGCTCAATGACAAGGTGGCCTTGGGCAGGTCTTTGCCTTCTTCGCCCAGGGTGTCGCCAAACTGAATGCCGCCTTCAATACCGTGCAGCAGCATGTTCATCAGGGCCAGGCGGTGGGTGTCTTGCACCAGCTCCATGCCGTAGAAGGTGCTGGTGCGGTATTTGCGCTGCTGGGCTTCGCTGCGGTCTTCGGGCTGGTACTTGGCGCGCAGGTAGTTGTTGGCGGCAATCAAAAAGCCGCCGGTGCCAGACGCGGGGTCTTGAATGACGTCGTTCAGCGTGGGCTGCATGACGGTGACGATGCTGTCGATCAAATCACGTGGGGTGAAGTACTGGCCGGCGCCGCTTTTTTTCTCATTGGCGTTGCGCTCCAGCAGGCCTTCGTACAGGTCGCCCAGGTCGTCGCGCTGTACGCTGTACCAGTCGAGCTTGTCAATTTCAACCACCAGCTTGGACAGGGTGGCGGGCTTGGTGACGAAGGTGCTGGCGTTGGCGTAGATTTGCTGCACGCTGCCCTGGCCGTGCAGGCCGTAGTCCAGCAGCAGTTCTTTGTACAGGTCCAGCCGTTCCGGGGCTGAGGCGGCCATCAGGTCGGCCCAGCGGGTGCCGTCCATTTTTTCGGCGGGCGCGCCTTTTTTGGGTGCTTTGTAGATGACGAGGCGGTCTTCCTGGCTGGTCTCTTGCATCATGCGCAAAAACAGCAGGTAAGTGAGCTCGCTGACGTACTGGTGGTAGGTGACGCCGTCGTCACGCAGCAGGTTGCACAGGTTCCAGAGCTTGGCAACGATGTCTGACGCTGCGGGGTTGATTTGATTCATGGGTTCTTGGGGTTGTCAGGCGGACTTTTGGTCGGTGGACCACAGTGCGTCGTTGAAGGCTTCCAGTGCGGGCTGGAGTTGGCCGTTGAAAAGTTTGTCGAGGCGGGCAAAGCCGCCGCCGTCGCGCTTGAATATAAGGTCTGGGTCGTCCAATGCGTCGCGGTCTACCAGCATATTTGCCTTGGTCTGGGCGGCAATGCGTTTGAGCCAGTCGCGCTGGGGCTGTGTCCAGGGTTTGCCGGCCATTGGCTTGGCCAGCAGCTTTTGCAGGGCGTGGTCCACGCGCTCGGCATAGGGCAGCAGTGCGTCGCCAATGGCAGCTTGGCGGATGTAGCCAATGATGCGGGCGGCAATGTCCTGGTTGCTGAGCTCGCGCCAGGCGGTGGCCAGCCGGGTTTCGGTAAAACCAGCCTGGTCCAGCGCCAGCACCAGTTCCTTGAGCTGCTTGCGGGTCAGCTCGCGCGGGCGGGTCAGCACGGTGATGAGGGCAGGCAACTCGTTGCCGTGGCTGGCGATGAAGTCTTTGAAGGCCTTCAAATAGTCTTCGGGTTGGCTGGCGTTTCCGTAGCCGCGCTCAACGTGGTGCAGCGCATCGGGGTGGTCTGACACGTACATGGGCTGGCCGGGGTTGTTGCGCTTGCGGTCCAGCAGTTCGCCCAGCTTTGGGTTTTGGATGAACCAGCTGGCCAGCGCGTCGGTGGGCAAGCTGCGCAGCTGCTGGACGAAGGCCTCGGGGCTCATGCCGGCCTGGGTTTCAAAATCTTGCGTGGCTTGCGCGTCCAGGTGGCGTTTTTTGACCTGCAGTTTGGCCAGGAACTGCTCCCGCACCAGCTCGCGGGCGGCGGGGTCTTGCAGGCTCACCATTTCTTGCTCCAGTTGGGCAAAGCTGATGTGGGGGTTGACGACCACGGGCTTCATGGCCGTCATGTCGCCAATGGCTTCAAAAATGCGCACCGCGTCAAACACGCGAAAGCTGTCTTTGGCGTCGCCGTCAAAGTCGCACAGGCGGGTGGCGCGGCCGAGCATCTGGTCAAACAAGATGCGGCTGTTGACCTGGCGCAGGAAGACCAGGTTGCAAATCTCAGGCACGTCGATGCCGGTGGTGAGCAGGTCCACGGTGACGGCCACGTTGGGCAGGCGTTCGTTTTTAAAGCGGCGAATCAGCTCTAGTGGCTTGTCGGCGTTGCCGGTGATTTTGATCACGGCGTCGTCTTCCACGCTGCCGTATTGGGCTTCAAAGGCGTCTTTGAGCACATCGACCACCAGGTCAGCGTGGTCGGTGTTGACACAAAAGATGAGGGTTTTGCGCGGGCTGGTGGGGTCTATTTCCTGGGCGAGGTGCTCGCACACGGCTTTGTTGAATGAGCGGGTGATGACTTTGCGGTTGAAGTCTTCGACGTTCAAATCGATGTTGTCGGGCGTTTTGAACAGCTCGATCTGGTGGCGGCCGGTGTCATACACCTTGAGCTCTTCGCCGGCCTTCCAGTGCATGCCGTTTTGAGACAGCTCGGTGTAGATCTGAATGGGCGGCTCGTAGTCCACCAGGTAGCCGTCCACCACGGCTTCGCGGTAGCTGTAGGTGTAGACCGGCGGGCCAAAAATCTCGGTGGTGTGCAGGGCGGGGGTGGCGGTCAGGCCGATTTTGACGGCGTCAAAGTAGTCCAGCACGCGGCGGTATTTGGAGATGTAGTCGTCAAAGCCGCGAAAGCTGAGCTCTGTGTCGGACATTTCGCGGTCCAGCGTGTAGCCGCGGTGGCATTCGTCAATCACCACGCAGTCGTATTGGTCCACGGTGGGTGGATGGGTGCCGTCGGCCGGAAACAGCACGCGGCGCATCATGCCCTGCACGGTGGCGATGTGGACGGCGGTGTCGTCGTCGGGTGCCTGTGCCTGCAGGTCTTTGATGCCAAAAATATCGGCAAAGGTTTGCAGGCGTTCCATGCGGGTGTCTTTGAAGGCGTTGGCCGCTTGTTCCCCCAATGCCGAGCGGTCTACCAAAAACAAAATACGCCTGAAGCGCTGGGCCTTGAGCAGGCGGTAGATGAGCGCTATGCAGGTTTTGGTTTTCCCCGTGCCGGTGGCCATGGCCAGCAGGATGTCGCGTTGGCCGGCGGCGATGTGCCGTTCGGTTTCACGGATGGCGGTTTGCTGGTAGGGCCGCAGTGGGAAGCCAAAGTTGAAGGCGGTGCTGTCAAGTTGCGCGTGCGCGCGGCCTTCGTCGGTGAGCAAAAGGTTCTTCAGGCCGTCGGGGGTGTACCAGCCGTCCAGTGCTTGGCTGCGGTTGTCGGGGTGGCGCAGGTCGCAGAACCAGATGCCGCTTTTGGTGGCCAGCTGGCGCAAATAGGGCCGACCATTGGTTGAAAACACAAAGGGAATGCGGTACTCGGACTGCTCACCCCAGTTGCGTTCATGGAGCTGGGTTTGTTCACTGGCGCTCAGGGTGCGGCTGTAGCGTTTGGCTTGCTGCAGTGCGCCGGAGACATCGACGTTGTTGCGCTTGGCCTCAACCACAGCCATCGGGGTGAAACCCTGAAACAGCACGTAGTCGGCCGAATAACCATCACAAGGCCATTCTGCGATGGCGATGTTGCGGCCCCGTTGCGGGCGCACGCCTTGGCTGTAGCGCAGGGTGGGGGTGTCGGCCTCCCAGCCCGCTTGGCGAAGCTGCGCGTCAATGATGCGGCGGGTCTCTGGCTCGTCCAGCTGCACCTGTGTGGCGGCGGTGGCGGCAGACTGCAAAAACTGTTTGAGCTGAACGGCTGGCGCTGCAGCAGCGGTGGCTTGCAGCGCGCGCAATTGCGCTGCAAGTTGCGCTTTTTCGCTGTCTGATTCGGTGGCCAGCTGTTCCCAGATACTGCGCTCTTCACTGAGGGACGACAGCTGCGTTTTGGTGGATTGCAGCTCACCCCTGACCTGCTCTTGCTGCGACTGAAAAGTGGCCACCGCCTGGCGCAGTTTGGCCAGCTCGGCGCGCAGCTCAACGCTTTCGTCCGCCGGTGGCTGTGGCGGCACAAAGGGGCCGGACCGAAAGGCGGCGTCTTTGAAGGTGCGGTGAAACCACAGGCAGAGCTGCCAGCACAGCTTGAGCGTTGACAGCGCGGCGGCGTGGTCGCCTTGCAGGGCGTGGTTGGCGGCGTTGCCCGTGATGCGGATCTGGTCGAAAACCTGCCGCACCTCCCCGGGCAAAACGCCTTCACCTTGCAAACGGCGAATCAGCTCGTACTGGGTTTCTTCCGGGTGGGTGTACAGGCCGGTGCGTGCCGCCAATGACTGGGCCAGCAGCTCTGAGAGCTGGCGAAGCTTGAGCAGGCTGGTGTTGGGGTCTTCCGCAAAATACCGCTCAGCCAACGCGCCCAGCCGCCA
>JBJXEI010000073.1:0-8346 GCA_046154065.1 Polaromonas sp.
GTGCCGCCGCCAAGTTGCACGCCAAACAGCAGGTCCACCGGGTCTTGCAGCTGTTCGGTCATGTCCACCACGGCGGTGTCAAACACCACCAGCTTGGTGGCCACGGCGGGCAGGCTGGCCATGACCGCGCCAAAAATACTTGAATACACCACCGAGGCGGCCATGGAGCCGCTTTGGTCGATGCACAAAATCACTTCGCGCTGCGGGCGGCGGATTTTGCGGCCAAAGCCGACCAGGGTTTCGGGCACGATGGTGCGCAGCGCGGGCTGCCAGTGGCGCAGGTTGGCGCGAATGGTGCGGTTCCAGTCGATTTCAGCGTGGCGCGGGCGGCGGTTGCGCTGGCTGCGGTCCAGTGCGCCGCTGATGGCGCTGCGCATCGGGTCTTGCAGGCGGTCCATGAGCTGGTCCACCACCTGGCGCACGACCTGGCGGGCAGTGGCCTTGGTGCCTTCAGGAATCACCCCGGACAGCGCGACCAGATTGGCCACCAGGTGCACGTCAGGCTGGGCGTTGTCGAGCATTTCGGGCTGCAGCAGCATTTCGCGCAGGTTCAGGCGCTCCATGGCGTCGCGCTGCATCACCTGCACGACGGAGCTGGGGAAATACTTGCGGATGTCCCCAAGCCAGCGGGCCACGTTGGGGCGGGATTCCCCCCGGCCGGCGCTGCGGCGACCCAAGCCGTTCAGGCCTTCGGGTTCGTACAGCGCGGCCAGCGCCAGCTCAATGTCACGAAGGCCGCCCTGGGCTGCGCCGCAGCTGTTGTCGGCCTCGCCGCCCAGCACCAGGCGCCAGCGCTGCAGGCGGTCGGTGATGACGGGAACTGCCGGGGCAGGGGCTTGGGCGGGCGGGTTGGACGAGGAGGTGCTCATGCGGGCAGGCCCAGTAAAAGTCGCAGGGTGGCAACGGGTTTGGCGGCGCGGGCAGCGTCCAGTGCGGCCTCTGCGTTGGCGGGGCCAGCAGATGGGCCGGGGCTTGAGGTGCGCGCCGCGCGCACGCCCAAATCGCGCCGCTCGGCACCTGAAAAGCCGGCAAAACTGCGCCGCACCAGCGGCACGACCTGCATGAAATGCGCGGGCGACAAGTCGGCCAGCCACCGGTCCACCAGCTGCCAGACGCTGTTGTCGTGCAGCAGCACCAGGGCGTTGCGGTTTAAAAACCCGTCCAGCCACTGCGCAGCGTCCAGCGGACTGGCCCCGGCTGACAGCTGGCGTGACAACTGGGTGGCGGCCTGGTCCGAATCAAAGCGCCCGGCGTCCAGCAGCAGGCGGCAGCACAGGCCGCGCAGCAAGGCGTGGGGCGCGTCGCCCAGGGCGATCTGCTGCAGGGCTTGCTGCCAGATGCCGGTGTGCTCGGCGCTGTCCCGCAGGGCGATGGCGTCGTGCGTGGCCAGCAGCGGGCCGCGCACGGCTTCGGCGGCGGACTCGTCGAGCGCCTGGCAGGCCAGCGGCAGGCCAATCGAGCCGCGTGTGATGAGGCTGTCAAGCACCTGGGCCAGCAGGGCGCTGTCGGTCTGGCGCACGCTGCCGTAGCGGAAGACCTTAGCCAGCGGCGGCACGGCGGCCAGCAGTTGCAGCGCGTCGCCGGTGACGGCGGCCTGCGCCTGCAGGGCGTGGCTGACGGCGGTGACGGCTTCGCCCAGGTCGGCCAGCAGCACCGCGTCCACCAAATCGGCCAGCGCGTCCAGCTGGCTCAGGGTGGCGCACTGTTCGGCCACGCGGGCGGTGGCGGCCTGCACCAGCGTGGCCCCGTAGCGGCTGGCTTCGATGACCTTGACGGCAAACTCGGGCTGCCACTGCAGCTGCCAGGTTTCCCGGAAGGTGCCGCGGTGGCTGCGCCCGTGCCGTGACACATCGCCCCAGTCGATGCCCAGCAGGCGCAGGCGGTGCAGCAGCTGGCTTTTGGCCAGGTCGCTGGGTTGGCGCAGGTCCAGCGCCAGCGTGCGCTCCAGCGCTTCGGGTTTGAGGCGCAGGCTTTTCTGGCTTTGTTCGATGTCGCGCTGCAGCGGCACGACGGGCACCTCGGGCGGCACCTGGCCCATGCGGTCGCTGATGGTGAGTGCCTTGTGGATCAGCTGCAGCGCAGCCGAATCGCCCAGGCACATCACGCTGCGCACGGCTTCGTCCAGCTCGCCCATGCCGGGCTGGGCCCGGCCCCGAAGCGCGGCCAGCGTGTCGGCCAGCCGGGTGGCTTCAATCACGTGGGCCGATGAGCAGTCGAGCTGGTGGTCACGCAGCAAACGCGCCACTTTGGCCAGCCAGCCGCTGGCGCGGGTGGCGGGCGCAGGGATACCGGGCGCGTGGCGCTGGCCGCTTTGCCACAAAAAGTCATACCAGCCGGGCGCTTGAACGCCTGCGCCGTAGCCGCTGGCCAAGGTCAGATGGCGGTAGGTCCAGGGCACCCAGGTGGCGCTGACTTTGGTTTTCGGCAGGCCCTTGAGCAGCGCCGCGTCGGCCTTGGCCGTGTGCAGGGCCTGCAGCGCGGGCACATGCCACGCACCGCAGACCACGGCAATGCGCTGATGCCCGGCCTTGACGGCGTCACGCACGCACTGACGCATGTGGGCTTCACGCTGGTCTTCCCGCTCGGCGGCGTGGGGGTCGCGCGCGTCACCGGAAGTCAGGGGCGGCAAGTCTTCACGCACCGCAGTCATGGCCTCGGCAATGGCCAGAAAAATGTCTTCACCATCACCGCGTTCTTGCCGTTCTTCGACCAGGTGGTTCCACCAGCTTTCGCCATCGGCAAAACCAGCGGCATGGGCCAGGGCGTCCAGCGGGTCGTGAAAGGTCGGGTTGACAACGGCCAGAGGCGACGCGGGCGGGTCTGCGGGTGCGGCCTTGTCGCCGGGCTCGGGCGCGGGCGGCTGGTCCCGCCGGGCTTTGCCCTGCGCCAGCCGCACCGACTGCGGCAAGTCGATGAACCGGGTGGGCACGGCGTTTTGCTGGCCAAACTGCAGGGCTTGCCACTCGGGTGAAAACGCTGCAAACGGGTAGAACACGGCGCTGTCAGGGTCGTCCACGCTGTGGACCAGCAGCGCCACGGGCGGCGCCATGCCGGCATGTTGCACAAAAGGCAGCAGCGCGTCTGCGTCGGGCGGGCCTTCGACCAGCAAGCAGTCGGGCTGCAGCGCCTCCAACGCGCTGCGCAGGCTGCGGGCGCAGCCGGGGCCGTGGTGGCGGATGCCGAAGTAATGAACGGGCGAATCGCTCATGCGCGCGTCATCCTGGGGATGTGGCTCACAGCTGTTCCCGGCAGGCGCGGTACAGCTCTTTCCACTCAGGCCGTTCCTTGACCACGGTTTCCAGGTACTCCTTCCAGACCACGGTGTCATTGACCGGGTCTTTGATGACCGCACCCGTCAGGCTGGAGGCGATGTCGGCGGCGTGCAGCGCGCCGTCCCCAAAATGCCCGGCCAGCGCCATGCCGCTGTTGATGACGGAAATCGCTTCGGCCGTGGACAGCGTGGAAGTGGGTGACTTGATGCGGGTTTTGCCGTCTTCGGTCTGGCCGTTGCGCAGCTCCCGGAAAATTTGCACCACCCGGCGGATTTCCTTGAGCCCCGGCGGCTCGGCGGGGAGCTCCAGCGCGCGACCCATCTCCAGCACCCGTTTGGCCACGATCTGCACCTCTTCGTCTTCACTGGCAGGCACCGGCAGCACCACGGTGTTGAAGCGGCGTTTGAGCGCGCTGGACAGCTCGTTGACGCCCTTGTCGCGGTTGTTGGCCGTGGCGATCACCGAAAACCCGCGCACCGCCTGCACTTCGCTGCCCAGCTCGGGGATCGGCAGGGTTTTTTCAGACAACACGGTGATCAGCGTGTCCTGCACATCGGCGGGGATGCGGGTTAGCTCTTCGATCCGGGCGATTTTGCCCAGGCGCATGGCGTTGACCAGCGGGCTGGGCACCAGGGCCTTGTCGCTCGGGCCGTGGGCCAGCAGCTCGGCGTAGTTCCAGCCGTAGCGCAGCTGCTCTTCACTGGTGCCGGCCGTGCCCTGAATCAGCAGGGTCGAGTCCCCGCTGACGGCGGCGGCCAGGTGCTCTGACACCCAGGACTTGGCGGTGCCGGGCACGCCGTACAGCAGCAGGGCGCGGTCTGTGACCAGGGTGGCCACGGCGATTTCCATCAGCCGTGGGCTGCCGATGTATTTGGCGCTGACCTCAAACCCGTTGTCGAGTTGGCCGCCCATCAGGTAGGTGACGACGGCCCAGGGTGACATTTTCCAGTTGGCCGGGCGCTGGCGTTTGTCTGCTTTTTGCAGGTTCTCCAGTTCTTCGGCAAATTGATCTTCGGCATGGCGGCGCAGGGTGGGGGTCATGTCAATGTCTTGGGTTGGGGGTGATGGGGCAAGGGAAGTGACGGGGTAATTCAGGCAGGTAACTCAGGCAGGTAAGCGGCTTGGCTCAGCCCCGCCAGCACCTGGCGGCTGTGCAGCACATGGGCCACCAGGTGAAGGTCGTCAGCCAGGGCGCTGCTTTCGTCGCCGTCGCGCGCCATGTCACCCCACAACACCAGGGCGTCGGGGTGCAGCGCACAGGCCACGTCGGGCAACTGCTGGTGCAAGGCGTAGTCGTGGCGCAAAGCGGCGCTGCTCAGGTGCGGCTTGAGCGCCTGCACCACCTGCCTGGACAGCGCCAGCCCCCAGTGGGCCTGCGGCGGGCACACCAGCAAACAGGCGGCGATGACGCCCGGCAGGTGCTGGGCAGATGGGTCGAGCGGGCTCTGCTGTGCCAGTTGAATCAGCTGATTGAGTTGATATTGCTCGCGTTGCGCCAGCGGCAACAGCGCCAGCACCGCCGCTGAGGCGCCCCCGCGCGCGGCGGCCTCGGGCAGCAGCAACGCGGCGGCCCAGGCCGGGTCGCTTTGGTGCTGCACCGCGTGGGTCCAGCCGCGCAGCAGGGCGTCGGCCCAGTCGCTGGCCAGGGCCCGCTGCACCAGGGCCGCCGGGTCCAGCCCGGTGTGAGTGGTCCACCCGCGCAGGCACGAGCGGCACGTCAGCTGGTAGAGCCACCAGGCGCGCTCCCCCAGCGCCTCAAACTTGGGGCGCTCCGCCTCGATCAGGTCGGCCTTCCAGTCGGCCTCAGCCTGGGCGGGTGCCTCAACGGTCACAGCCGCCGTCCCATCCGCTGTCCCATCCGCTGTCCCACCCACCAGCGGCCACAAGCGTGCCGCCATGCGCTGGCTGTAGGCGCTGCCGGGCAGGGCGGCCAGCAAGTCGGCGGCGCTGCGGCGCACGTCCTGGGCACGGTCTTTGACCAGCTGGGTGGTTAAAAAATCTTCGTCCTGTGCCTGCAGCCCGGTGGCCAGGGTTTGAATCAGCACGGCGCGGTCTTTGCCGGGCAGGTCAGCCCAGTCAGCGGCCAGGCGTTCGCGCGCTTTGGCCGGGTCGGCAGCGCGTTCGGCCATCAGCACAGCGCGGCGCTGGTCCAGGCTGCCGTGCTGCCAGTGGGTGTCGCTGTCGGCGTGTTCCTGGGCACCGCAGGCATAAGCCCACGGCGGGTTCTGGGCGGCCAGCCAGCGGCCACGCTCGCCCAGCGCGGGCAGCACGCAGGCGCGGGCCACCACACTGCTGCGGCCCAGGTGCAGCACATCGGGCAACAGCAGCGGCGGCACGCTCAGGCGGGCCACATTCAGCGCCTGCAGCACCTGCATTTGCAGGCGCAGCGGCCCGCGCACCAGCACGGCAGACAACAGGTTCGCCCAATCGGGCCCCGCCAGCGGCCGGGTTTCAGCAGCGGCGGGCGCTGGCACCGGGGCCGCGGCCACCGGGGCCACCCAGCCCGCGCGGCGGCAAACGCTGAGCGCGCCCGCCAGCCGCAGCAGTTGCCCGGGCGCGTCCGGCGCGGCCAGGGCAAACGCCTGCAGCAGCAAGGTGTTGATCGGCTCATTGGCCGCGTCATCGGGCAGCAAGCGCCAGGGTTTGTCGGTGCCGACCAGCGCGGCCTGCAGCAAGGTGTCCCAGGCGTTCATGGCGCGCCCTCCAACAACGTGGCGCTGCGCCAGGCTGGGGTTGCCGCGCCGCCCACCCAGGCGGACAAGGGCTGCAAACGGCGGCCGTCCCATTCACCCCACAGCGTCATGGGCTGGCCCGCCGCATACGCCATCAGCCGCCAGCCGTTGTGTTCATTCAGGTGCAGCGGCAGCACCTGGTCCCCCGTGCGCAGTGACCAGGCATCAGACACCCGCTGCACCACAGCCTGCCCCAGCAACAACGGCCAACGCTCGGCCCACGGGTTGGCCGCCATGCGGTCGGCCAGCATGTTCCATTCAGTGGCGGCGTCGCTCGCCTCTGGAATTTCAGGGACCTCGGGAATCTCAGGCACATCGGCGGCCTGTGCTGCCACGGCAGCCAGCACGGCGCGCAACGGGTCAGCCCCCGGGTAAAACGCCAACGTGCCCGCCAGCGACTGGCCCAGCATCCAGCCCTGCTCAAAGGCCTTGCCCGCGTAGGAAAAATCAAGCAGCAGCGCCCGCTGGCGGCTTTGCGCGCCCAGCAGCCACACGCGCCGCTCGGTCAGACGGGCTTCGCGTTCTACCAGCACATGGGCTGTCACCAGCCACTGGTCGGTGATCTGCAGGCCCGTGGCCAGCACCTCGTCACGCTCAAAAGGCCAGCCCAGTGCCTGCCGCACATCGGCCTGCAACGCAGTGGGCAGCCGCTCACGCTGCACGCAGGCACCGACCAACAGCTGCAGGTTGCCCAGCCGTTCCAGCACCTGCGCGGGCCAGTCCTGGCCCTGCCCGACCAGCGCCAAGCTGGCCGTCAGCCGCTGGCCCAGGCCGGGTGCCTGCGCGTCCACCATGCGCGCCGCCATGCTGGCCGCACCGCTGAGGCTGTCAGCCGACAGCGAAGCCAGGCCTCGGCGCGCCAGGTCGTCCAGCCACAGGCCCAACTCTTGCGCGCCTGCGGCCATGCGCTCGAACCGCTTGCCCTGACGCTGGACGGCCAGCGCCGGGTCCACCGGCGCGGCGGGCGCGGCAGCTTTGGCGTCTTTTTTGTCTGCACGCTCCTGGCGCGACGCCAACCACTGGGCCACCCAGGCCGGCTCCGGCGCGGTGAAGCGGCTGGCATCCTGCACCTGCATCAACAGCAGTGCCAAGCCATGTTTGCACGGGAATTTGCGGCTCGGGCAGCTGCACTTGAAGGTCGGCCCCGCCCCCGACACGTCCACCTGGGTTTGGTAAGGCTTGCTGCCACTGCCCTGGCATTCACCCCACACCGCTACCGCGCTGGCCCCCAGCATCGGCCACTTGCCCGGGGCCACCAGGCCCCGCGCAGCCTTGGCAGAAGCCTCGTCGGGCGACAACGCCAGCACCGCGTCCAGCGAAAAAGGCGCAAGGCTCATGCGTCAAACCCCGCGAAAAAGCACCGCAGGGCCGGTGGTGCCAGGTGTTGAACGCATATTTTTTGCTCCTTTTTTGATAGCTGCTCCCGCATTGATTCATTAGGCTGCAGCCGTTTTGAGGCTTGAAAAAGCCTTGGAAACCAGTCGCCGGGTTAAGTTTTGCCGGTGTTTAGACCTGCTTTGAATGCCAGATCACCCGCTAGCCTAAGCATTCATTGCAGGTTCAGCTATTAAATTAGGAGTAACGTGACCTGACCACGGCTCAGCCCCTCAACTCAAATGCTTGCCCACAATCCCGGCCAGCTCAAACATCGTGACCTGCGGTTTGCCGAACACGGCCAGCAGTTTGGCGTCGGCGTTGATGGCGCGTTTGTTGGCAGCGTCTTGCAGGCCTTCGGCCTTGATGTAGTCCCACAGCTTTTTAATCACCTGGGTGCGGGCGACCTGCTCGGTGCCGATGACGGCAGCCAGCGCGTCGCTCGGCGTTAATCCTGAGGCGGCGGTGGTTTTGCGCGGGGCTTTCGCGGCCGGGGTGGCCTTTTTGGCGGCGACTTTTTTGGCCGGGGCTTTTTTGGCGGCAGCAGGTTTGACAGCCACGGTTTTGCCAAACGGGGTTTTCACCGTCGCGGGTTTGCCCGCCGCAGAGGCCGCCGTGGTGCGCGGCGGGAATTTGGACGGGGCAAACTCGAAGTTGACCTTGCCCGCTGCGGCGTCCCAGGCCAGCATGGCCTTGAAGGGGCGGCGGGTGCGCATGGAGACAAACTTGTCGAGCAGATCGGTCTTGCCGGTAGCCAGCAGTTTGGCCATCTGCTCGCGCTCGATCGGCTGCTGCAGGATGACCTGGCCGCTTTTGAAGTCGCAGCTGGGCGTGGGTTGGGCGGCCGTGGGCACGGACTTTTCACAGACGTAGTTTTTGCCCTGCTCGAAGATGTGGCTGGCGCACTTGGGGCAGGCGCCCAGCGCGGTTTGCCCGGCAAAGTCGATGATCTCGCCGGTCTCGGCGTT
>JBJXEI010000074.1:0-4081 GCA_046154065.1 Polaromonas sp.
TCGTCCTGCCGGTCGGTGAGCGCCAGCGCGTCCAGCCGAGCCATGGGCACGGCGGCGGCCAGGGACTTGCCTGCGGCGTACTGCGCGGGGGCGGTGTCCACCAGCTGGCGCTGCTGGGCCACCACGGTGGCCAGCAGGGCCAGGCGCTTTTCGGCAAAAAACCGGGTGATCCAGGCCAAGCCGGTTTCACGCCGCACCGTCTGCGCCTCGACGCGTTCGAGCGCACGCTCGCGCTCGGTGCGCGCCGCCGCCACGTCGGCCCGCGCGGCCCGCTTGGCGCGGTTGGGCACGTCCTGGCTGATACCAATTTGCCGCATGGTGAAGTTGTCCCGTGTCAGGCTGCCTTGCACCGGGCCGCTGACCGGAAAGTCCTGCACACCCAGCGTGAGTTTGGGGTCAGGCAGCAGCGCCGCGCTGGTTTGCAGGGCGGCCGCCCCCTGGGTGCTGGCCGCGCGGGCGCGCAGCATCGGCGCATGTTGTTCAGCGGCGCGCAAGGCGCTGGCAAAGTCCAGTGCGGGGCTGGTTTGGGCGGTGACGGTGGTGTGCCACACAGACAGAAGCAGCCATGCGGCGTGCCAGCCATGCATGGTTTTGGGGCTTTGTGATGTAGCCATGATGTGCATTTCCTTGACGCGACCGGGTGGGCGCAATGAGGGTCATTGGCCCAGGATTTTCAAAAATCAGGGGGAAGTCTGCCCGGCAGGTGGCGCGGGCGAACCGCAGACGGACCTGTGGCGTGGGCGTCAGGAAATCGGTGGTTTCAGGCCTCTAGCGCGGTCTGCGCTGACGAAGCCGCGCAGCACGGCAGCGGGGGCCGTGCTGGCCCTGTTGGGCGTGGCGTGGAACTGCGGCGTGGTGAATGACGCCATGGCCAGGCACAGCTCACAGGTGTCGCAGCCGCTGCACGGCGGGCTGTTGGTGTCGCCGGGCGCGTTGGTGGGGGTGCTGCTGGCCCCGAGGCGCATGGGGCAGTCGTCTGGCATGCCGGCCACCGGGCTAGCCTGCGCGGCCACCACCTGCTGCGCTGCCATGCCCACGGCCATGGTGGTGCCCGCCCAGCCGCGCAGCGGCAGCAGGACCACCATGACGGCCAGCAGCAGATAACACGGCAGATGACGGAGCAGCAAAGGCATGCGGCAATGGTAGATAAAAAGGCCGGTGGCGGTTGCGTCGCGGGGATTATTTGGCGGGCTGAATATCCGTCACCACGATGGTGCTGCCTGATTTTTCAGCGCTGAACTTCACCTTGTCACCGGCCTTGATCTTGTCCAGCAGGGCGGGATCTTTCACGCCGAAGACCATGGTCATGCCGGGCATGTCGAGGTTTTTGATTTCGCCGTGTTTGATGGTGATTTTTTGGTATTCCTTGTCCACTTTGCGGATTTCACCGTCAGCGAGGGGGGCGGCCATGGGTGCACCAGCATGAGACGCGGCCTGTGCGCCGCCGACAGCGGCCAGCAGGGAAGAGACGATCAACAGGGTTTTGAGTTTGTTCATGGTGTTGGTTTGAAAGGGTAAAAAAGAAAAGTATTAAGCCGCTTTGGCTGCGGGGGCCGCTTTGGCAGGATAGGACTGGAACACGCGGGCCGAGCCGTCTTTCAGGACCAGCACCACGTCGTAGGCGTCGGTGGCACCTTCCATTTCCATGCCTGGCGAACCCACAGGCATACCCGGCACGGCCAAGCCGATGGCTGCGGGTTTTTCCCGCAACAGGCGCTGCACGTCTTTGGCCGGCACATGGCCTTCCAGCACATATCCGTTCACGGTGGCGGTGTGGCAGGAGCCGTATTTCGCTGGCAGCCCCAGCGCTTCACGTTTGCTGGCGGTTTCTTTGACGTCGTGGGTTACCACCTCAAAGCCGTTGGCCTCAAGGTGTTTGACCCACTCCTTGCAGCAGCCGCAATTTGGTGTTTTCCACACAGTGACTTGCGTGCGCGGCGCAGCGGCCAGCCAGTGCGGCAGCGCGCCCAGGCCGACGACGGCGGCCACTGCAGTGAGTCCGAACAGTGCGCGGCGGGTGTGGTTAACGGGTGGTGACATTGATAAATCCTTTCATGCCGGCATCAAAGTGGCCGGGTTGCAGGCAGGCAAAGTCAATCTTGCCCGCTTTGGTGAATTGCCAGATGATCTCGCCGGTTTTTCCGGGCGCCAGGGTGACCATATTGGGTTCGGCGTGTTCCATCTCGGGGTGTTTTTTCATCACCTCGTAGTGGTCCTTGAGGTCTTTTTCGGTCCCCAACACCATCTCGTGTTTCAGGGCCCCGGAGTTTTTGATCACAAACCGGATGGTTTCACCGCGTTTGGCTTTGAAGGTGTCGGCGTGAAACCGCATGTCGTCCTTCATGTCGATCTGCACGGTGCGGGTGACTTTGGCCGCCACGCCGGGTTGGCCGATCGCTGCATCGCTGTGGCCGCCTGCGTGGCTGCCTGCAGCCATGGCGGACGTGGACAAAACCAGGGCCGAAGCAGCGACGAAAAAATAATGTGATGTCATAAAAATACCTTTGGGATGGGTTGGAAGGATGGTGGGTGAAAAGGTTCAGTGCTTCATGCCGGGCATGCCGCCGCCCATGCTTTTCATCATGGGTTTGCGTACCTGCACTTCGACCTCTTTGGCGGGCATGTTCTGCGCCTTCATGGTCTGGCCGCCTTCGGACGCGAAGCGCGCGGGGTTGGGTGTGGCACCTGTCCATTCATAGGCCACGGTGCCAGCGGGGTGCTTGTACCAACCCGGGTCTTTGTAGTCGCCGGGTTTTTGGTCCTTGCGAACCTTGACCATGCTGAACATGCCGCCCATCTCCACGCTGCCAAACGGGCCCTCGCCGGTCATCATCTTGGCGGTGTTGTCAGGCAGCGGCATGTCCATTTCAGCCATGTCGGCCATGCCGCGTTCGCCCATCACCATGTAGTCGGGAATGACGTTGGTGATGTCCCGCACGATCTTGCGGTGGTCCACACCGATCAGTGTGGGCACATCGTGGCCCATGGCGTTCATGGTGTGGTGGCTTTTGTGGCAATGAAAGGCCCAGTCGCCTTCTTCGTCGGCCAGAAATTCAATCTGCCGCATCTGGCCCACCGCCACGTCGGTCGTCACCTCGGGCCAACGGCTCGACCTGGGGGTCGGTCCACCGTCGGTGCCGGTCACGGTGAACTCGTGGCCGTGGAGGTGGATCGGGTGGTTGGTCATCGTCAGGTTGCCAAAGCGGATACGCACCTTGTCATTTTTGCGCACCACCAGCGGGTCAATGCCGGGAAACACGCGGCTGTTCCAGCTCCAGATGTTGAAGTCCAGCATGGTCATGATCTTGGGGGTGTACGCGCCGGGGTCGATGTCGTAGGCGTTGAGCAAAAACACAAAGTCGCGGTCTACCTCCTCAATCAAAGGCGTTTTGGCCTTCGGATGGGTGATCCAAAAGCCCATCATGCCCATCGCCATCTGCGTCATTTCGTCGGCATGGGGGTGGTACATGAAGGTGCCGGGGCGGCGCGCCACAAACTCGTAGACAAAGGTTTTGCCGACGGGAATTGCCTTCTGGGTCAGGCCCGACACGCCGTCCATGCCATTGGGCAGGCGCTGGCCGTGCCAGTGCACGCTGGTGTGCTCGGGCAGCTTGTTGGTGACAAACATACGCACGCGATCGCCTTCGACCACCTCAATCGTCGGGCCGGGACTTTGCCCGTTATAGCCCCACAGGTGGGCCTTGAAGCCGGGCGACATTTCACGCACCACCGGCTCGGCCACCAGGTGGAATTCCTTGACGCCGTTGTTCATGCGCCAGGGCAGGGTCCAGCCGTTCAGGGTGACGACCGGGTTGTACGGGCGGCCCGTGGTGGGGACCAGCGGGGCCATGGTGTCTGGTTTGGTCTGCAGCACGGGCTCGGGCAGGGCGGCCATGGCGACTTTGCTGACGGCGGCGGTCGCTACAGCGGTGGTGATGGCGCCCGCGCCGGCTAAAAAGTTTCTTCGGTTGGTGGTCATGGTGTGTTTCTTTTCAATGGCCAGCGGCTTCGCTGCCGCCTGCTGCGGGCGCGGCCATCATCAGATTGGTGGGTTTGCCGGTCATGGACGCGCTCAGGGCGG
>JBJXEI010000075.1:0-4756 GCA_046154065.1 Polaromonas sp.
GGAGGCTGAGCCAGCTGGTTTATTCTGATCAAACGACCAACAATCGCAATTTGCTTTCCTGCTGCGAAAATGAAATGACATATGTTTATCGCGACAAAGCCAGCTCATTTATCGCGGCGCGCTTCAGTCCATGAAGCGGTAGTTGTCTGGAATGCCCAGGCACATCACCCGCTTGCCCGCCAGGTGCGGTTTGAACCGGGCCGACAGCTTGGTCTTGTGCTCTTTTTCCATCACAAAGATCAACTCCGCCCACTGCACCAGCTCCAGCGACAAGGGCGTGGCAGCGTCATGGCTCAGCCCGGCCGACGCGCACGCCACCCTCGGGTGCCCGGCAAACACCTCTTCCGCCGTCGGGCTGCGCCATTTGTTTTTGCCGCAGATAAAAAGGATGTGCTTCATGCTGGGAGACGGGCGGTTCAAGTTTTGGAGTTTCTGCGCCATCAGGCGCGATGGAAATGCGTACACAAACAGCCTAATGCGTGGAATTTAACACTCATGTTAATTTTTTGAACCGGTATTCATGCCAAACAGCACCACAAGCCATCCAAACCAGTCCAGCAGGTCAAAAACAAGGATGTTCAAGGGTGCTTGAGGCCTTAAGCCTAATGATTCACTGCGGGAGCAGCTCCTGAATTCATAGCAAAAACCAATGCCTCTGCCAAGGGCCAACGAGCTCATGCCGGGCGGCGGGGCGGGATGTAGTGCAGCTTGTCGTCCTCGCGGCGTTTGTTGGAGTCCCGACTGGGCCAGTCGCAGTCGCAGCCGTCGCAGCAGCTGACGTCCCCCATGCCCCAGGGAAAGTCGCAGTCACCCGGGGCGTCGCATCCCAGGTCACATTCGCCGCGCTGGCTCAGCGGCGCGCGCCGCAGCACGGGTGAAAAGCGGCGGTGCGCCACGCCGCACAACCGCGTGCGTTGGCGGATCAGCGCCAGGCCCTTGGCAACGCCGTAGCGCCGAATGGCCCTGAAACCGAGTGTGGAACAACTGGCGTGGCCGGTGTGGCGGCGCCACGCGCAGGCAAACCCTTTGCGGGGGGAGATGTAACGCTGGTAGCCGCGAATAGCGCTCAAGGCCAGGCGCTGAAAGCAGGACAGAGGCATCAGAACAAACCTTTCACGTCGTCAACATGCACCAACCAACCAACCAACCAACCGCCCAAAACAAAGCCGGCCGTTGCGCAAGGCAAGGACCGGCTGGTTGTCGGTGCCCACAGTCCGTGGGCACCGCAGGGATGACCGCGAGATCAACCGCCTTTGGAGGGGCGCTTGCCGGGGTTCTTTTTGCTGCGGGTGTGTGAGCCGCGCTCCAGGCTGACCTTCTGGCCGTGGCCGGTGGTGATGGTGTAGCCGTTCGGTGGCACGGGTTTTGGGGCGCAGATGTCGGCTTCGACACGGATTTTTTTAGGCATGGAGAACTCCGGTTGGAAAAAAGTTTGTCTCGTATTTTAAGCCACGCAGCGTCAGGCGTACAGCGTCGCCGGTGCCAACGCCCACACAGGGCGTCTTTGCGTGGTGGGCAGCGCGCGCGCCACGGGTGCCAGCGTGCTGGCATAAGCCGGTATGGCGTCTGGCGCAAACGCGGTGTGCGGCCAGTCCGAGCCCCACACACAGTGCGCGTCGAACAGCGCCGCCGCCTGGCTGATGGTGCGGTCCAGGTCGTGGTAAGGCGCGCTCGCCTGAAGGCGGTACCAGCCTGACAGCTTGATCCACCCCCCTTGTTGAGCAAGCTCCGCCAGCGCCCGCCATGCCGGGTCGTGCGGCTCCAGCGCGGCATGCATGCCCGCCAGGTGGTCGAGCACGGCGGCAACGCCGCAAGCCGCACGGCCCGCGTGCAGGGCCGCAATGTCCGGCAAGTCCTGGGGGCGGGCGTACCACTGAACATGCCAGCCCAGGGCGCGCAGGCGTGGCGCCAGGGCATGCAACGTCGCAGCCGCATCAGCCCCGCTCCCGCTGCCCACAGGCGACACCCGATTGAACCGCACACCGCGCACCCCCAGCGCGTGCATGGCCTGCAGGTCATCGTCACTGACCGAGGCGTCGACCACCACCACCCCGCGATGCCGCCCATGGCTCGAACGCAGGGCGTCGAGCAGCACTGTGTTGTCGGTGCCATACACGCTGGGCTGCACCAGCACGAGGTGTTCAAACCCGTGGGCTTGCGCCAGCGCCTCGATGTCTGCCAGCGGCCTGTGCACCGGCCGGTAGTGGCCCGGGGCGACGCGGGCTTGCCCGTCAAAGACATGGACGTGGGTGTCCCAGCCGGCGGCTGGCACCGCCCCGTCATCAGCATGCGGCATGGCGCTCACCCGACCGTGATGTTGCGGTCCCGAACCACCCGGCCCCACTGTGTCTGCTGGGCCTTGAGGAAAGCCGCCACCGTGCCGTCGGGGCCGGCAGGAAACACCTCGCCGCTCAGGGCCCGGATACGGCCCAGCACTTCAGGGTCTGCCATGGCCTTGCGCAGGGCGGCCATCAGCGTGGCCTTGACTTGCGGGTCGATGCCAGCGGGTGCCAGCACCGGGTTCCACTCCAGCACCTCATAGGCCGACACACCCGCCTCTTCCAGAGTGGCGATGTCGGGCAGCGCGCGCGTGCGCAGGCGGCTGGTCACGGCCAGCGCGCGCAGGCGGCCCGACTGGATCTGCCCCAGCGACGAGGCCACATTGGCAAAAAACAGCGGCACCTGACCGGCCATGACGTCGTTCATGGCGGGGCCGCCGCCCCGGTACGGCACATGCACCAGGCTGACGCCTGCGCGGTCTTCAAACAAGGCGCCTGCCAGGTGTTGGGCCGACCCGTTGCCGGACGACGCGTAGGAATAAAACCCGGGTTTGGCCTTGGCCAGGCGGATCAGGTCTTTGACGTTTTTGGCCTCAAAGCCTGGCGTGCACACCAGCACGTTGGGGAACAGCGCCAGCACCGCCAGCGGCGTGAAGGCTTTGTCCGTGTCATAGGGCAGCCTGGGGAACAGCGACGGGTTGACGGCAAACGACGACGCGTCCAGCAGCAGCTGGGTGCCGTCAGGCGTGGCCCGCGCCACTTGCCCGGCGGCAATCTGGCCACTGGCCCCGGGTTTGTTGTCAACCACCACCGTCTGGCCCAACGCTTCGGCCAGCTTGGGTGCGATCAGCCGCGCCATCAGGTCAGCGCCGCCGCCTGCGGCATAGGACACCACCAGGGTGATCGTCTTGCCGCCAGCCACTTGGCCCGCCGCGCGGGCCAATGTCCAGGGGGCGGCCACGCAGGCCGCGGCGGTCTGCAGCACACGCCGACGAGACAGGCTGCCAGAGTGGGTGTTGTCAAAGGTTTGAATCGGTCGCATGGTCGGGTCCTTCAGGGGTTCAGGTGATGGTGACGGTGTAGTGAAAGGCATGGGCGTCGCCCCGCGTGAAGCGCACTTCCACACAGTGGCCGGCCAGATCGTGGGCATTGCGGGTGACCAGGGCGCACGGGTGCCCGGCCGACAACGCCAGGTGCCGGGCCTGTGTGGCCGTCAACACGCCAAAAGCAATTTCATCGACGGCGCGGTGCACGTGCACACCGCAGCGCTCGGCAAACAGCGGGTACAGCAAGTCGCCCCAGGTGCCGGTGTCGCCGTCAGCCAGCGCCGCAAACCGTGCCAGCGGCAACCAGATTTCTTCATACACGCAGGGCTGGTCGGCAACTGAGCGGACCCGCTGCAGCCGCAAGGCGGCCTCACCCGGGGCCAGCCCCAGGCGGCGCGCCACCTCGGGTGGGGCCACCAGCACCTGCCGCGACACGATGCGCGAGGCGGGCACTTCGCCCGTGCCCTCGCCAAAGCGAAAAAACCGCATCATGGTAGCCCCCGCGATGCCGGCACGCACAAACGTGCCGCGCCCGTGGATGCGTTCGATCAGCCCCTGGTCCGCCATCAACTCCAGCGCATGGCGCAGCGTGCCCAGCGCCACGCCGTGTTCAGCGGCCAGCGTCTGCTCCGCCGGCAAGGCGCTGCCCGGTGGCCACTCCCCGGCCAGCACCCGCGCTCGCAGCACGGCGGCCAGGGCGGCGTAGCGGCTTTGGCCCGGTTCGGCAGGCACCAGGGTCAGAGAAAGCGCATCTGTCATAAATTGATCTAGTCCTATAGATGTCTTAATGGTGCCACGCGGGGGGCGCGAGCGTGCTCAGGGTTTTCACGCACAGCGCGCCAGCCACGCGGTGCCCCAAAAAAAAAGGGCGGCCCCTCAAGGCCGCCCTGCGCATCCGCGTGTGCGGGCTTATTCGATGGTCGCGCCAGAGGCCTGCACGATGGACTTCCACTTGGCGTAGTCGGTTTTGAGCAGGCTGGAAAACGCCTCGGCGCTCATGGTTTGCACCTCGGCCCCCTGGGTCTGGATGGTGGCTTTCACCTCGGGCAGGGCCAGGAGTTTGTTGACCTCGGCGTGCATGGTGGCCACCGCGCTGGCGGGGGTGCCAGCGGGCATGAACAGGCCATACCAGGTGCTGACGTCAACATCCTTGAACCCCAGCTCGGCCACGGTGGGCACGTCGGGCAGGGACGTGCTGCGGCGTGCAGATGTGACCGCCAGCGGGCGCAGTTTGCCGGCCTTGATCTGGCTGATAGCCGACGGCACGGACGACACCATCAAGTCGATGTTGCCGGCCAGCACGTCCAGCAGCGCGGGGTTGGAGCCCTTGTACGGGATGTGACGGATCTTGATGTTGGCAGCGGTCTGGAAAATCTCCCCGGCCAGGTGGATGGTGGTGCCGTTGCCGGGGGAGCCGTAGGTGATGCTGTC
>JBJXEI010000076.1:0-27564 GCA_046154065.1 Polaromonas sp.
TCCTGCTTGTTGGTGCGTTCCTGGCTGCGGCGGGTGAAGCCGGTGGCTTCGTCCGGCTCGTCGGCCAGCTTGTAGCTGGCGTCGAGGTTGTCCAGGCGCGGATCGTCGTGCTTCAAGCGCTCGAGCTTGTAGTTGGGCGTGTCCAGCGACTTGTTAGGTACCAGCAGCACGTTGATGCGCTGCTTGAGTTCGATCTTGGTGATCTCGGTGCGCTTCTCGTTGAGCAGGAAGCTGGCCACTTCAACCGGCACCTGCACCAGCACGGCGGCCGTGCTGTCCTTGAGCGACTCTTCCTGGATGATGCGCAGGATCTGCAGCGCCGACGACTCGGTGTCGCGGATGTGGCCCGATCCACCGCAACGAGGGCAGGGGATGGACGAGCCTTCGTTCAATGCGGGCTTCAAGCGTTGACGGCTCATTTCCAGCAGGCCGAACTTGCTGATGGCGCCGAACTGCACGCGGGCGCGGTCCTGGCGCAGCGCGTCACGCAGGCGGTTTTCCACATCGCGGCGGTTGCGCGACTCTTCCATGTCGATGAAGTCGATGACGATCAGGCCACCCAGGTCACGCAAACGCATCTGGCGCGCGACTTCGTCGGCGGCTTCCAGGTTGGTGCGGGTGGCGGTTTCCTCGATGTCTCCGCCCTTGATGGCGCGGGCCGAGTTGACGTCCACCGACACCAAGGCTTCAGTGTGGTCAATGACAATCGCGCCGCCGCTGGGCAGCTGCACAGTACGTGCGTAGGCCGACTCGATCTGGTGCTCGATCTGGAAGCGGCTGAACAGCGGCGCGTCGTCGCGGTAGCGTTTGACGCGGTGCTCATGCTCGGGCATCACGTGGGCCATGAACTGGCGGGCTTGTTCGTAGACGTCATCGGTGTCGAACAGGATGTCACCGATGTCGCTGTTGAAGTAGTCGCGGATCGCGCGGATGACGAGGCTGGACTCTTGGTAAATCAGGAAAGCGCCCTTGCCGCCCTTGCCCGCACCTTCGATGGCGGTCCAGAGCTTGATCAGGTAATTCAGGTCCCACTGCAATTCAGGGGCGCTGCGGCCAATGCCGGCGGTGCGCGCAATGATGCTGGAGCCGGCTGGGTACTCCAGCTGGTCCATGTTTTCCTTGAGTTCAGCCCGGTCTTCGCCTTCGATACGGCGGCTCACACCACCGCCGCGCGGGTTGTTTGGCATCAGCACCACATAACGGCCCGCCAGCGAGACAAAGGTCGTCAGGGCTGCGCCCTTGTTGCCGCGTTCTTCTTTTTCGACCTGAACCATCAGTTCCTGGCCTTCGCGGATCACGTCGCTGATGCGGGCCTGGTTGACCGGCACGCCAGGCGTGAAGTAGTTGCGCGAAATTTCCTTGAACGGCAGGAAACCGTGGCGGTCTTCGCCGTAGTCCACAAAACAGGCTTCCAGCGAAGGCTCGACACGGGTGACAACGGCCTTGTAGATGTTGCCTTTGCGCTGTTCGCGCCCTTCAATTTCAATTTCGTAGTCGAGGAGTTTTTGTCCATCAACAATGGCCAGGCGGCGTTCTTCAGCCTGCGTGGCATTGACCAGCATTCTTTTCATGTTTACATCTCTCAATCGTTCGTCTTCAAGGGCCCGAATTGGACCAACGATGCCAAAGGCAACGCGCTGCGAACGTGGGGAATTGCCGGAGAGCTTTTGACGTGCCCTTGCGCGACTGAAAAATCAGTCAGGCCAGGGGTCTGAGCGTAGGCGCGTGGATGACGTGAGCCAGCGTCGAACGGGTTGCTGCTACAAAAAAAGTAGCTGTCCGCGCAATGAAAGCTTTGGCTGCAGCATGATTAGGGCCTGAAAGCAGGGCGCACGCGCGCTGCAGGCCGGTCAACATCAAACTGAGCAGGAGGGCTATCAAGGGGCGGTCCGTTAAAAAGACTTGGTTCTCACCGAGATCCGCGAGTCGCCCATGCCACCTGCAGGTTGGTTCTTGCAGCGCGGCATGAAGTGGGCGGCTCGCTTGGGTATTCCGTATGTGTGTTCGCAATGCGTCGACTCGTCTGTGCTTTGCAGTCTTCAGGGCGAGCGGACCATCAATTGGCGCGTGTCGCAGGGGTGACGTTTTCAGCACAGTGGCATCGACCTTCCAGCGAGGCTGCAAGCCTTGAAAAGCAGGCTGTTTGATGAGCCTGACATATGTGTGGACTAAAATCCAGACAAATCAACAACTTACAGCGAATCGCTAGTGAAACACATTATAGGGCTAGCACCGGACTCTTCCAAGAGCCACTTCACACGTCCTGTTCAAGGAACAGAGGCCGGTCTTGACGCCGACAAACCAGCGGCTCAGGCCAGTCTGGTGACGGTCGATGAAGACTATGCCGGCCAGCGGCTCGACAACTTTTTGATCCGCCACCTCAAGGGCGTGCCCAAGACCCATGTCTACCGCATCATCCGAAGCGGTGAGGTGCGCGTGAACAAGGGACGTGCGCATGCCGACACGCGTGTTGAAGCCGGAGATGTCGTGCGCCTGCCACCGGTGCGTACCTCGGAGCGAGCCGATCAGAAAGCCCATGCCATGGCCAAGGCGCAGGAAGTGATGCGCCACGGTGCCAGCTCCACCCAAGGCGGTTATGCGCCGGCCAGCGAATTTCCCATCCTGTTTGAAGACGACTTTGTACTGGCTATTGACAAACCTGCAGGCGTGGCCGTGCATGGCGGCAGCGGTGTGAGTTTTGGGGTGATTGAACAATTACGCATGGCCCGGCCTGATGCCGATTTCCTGGAGCTGGTCCACCGTCTGGACCGTGAAACCAGCGGTATTTTGCTGATTGCCAAACGGCGCATGGCGCTCAAGCTGCTGCAGGAGCAGTTTCGTGAGCGCGAGACCGACAAGGTCTACCTGGCGCTGGTGGCTGGCGTCTGGCCGGCCAATCAACGGGTGATCGACAAGGCGCTGCACAAATACAACCTGGACAACGGTGAGCGCCGCGTCAAGATCGTGCCCAACGACCACCCGGACGGTCTGCGCTCGGTCACGCTGGTCAAGGTCAGGTCGGCCATTGACGCCAGCCCGGCAGCCCCCGGCACACCGTTCACCCTGCTGGAGGTGACCATCAAAACCGGCCGCACCCACCAGATTCGTGTGCATCTGGCAGGCGAAGGCCAACCGATTGCCGGGGATGACAAATACGGCAACTTTGAGCTGAACAAGGCCCTCGGCCGTGCGGTCGAAGGCCGGTCGCCCCTCAAACGTATGTTTTTGCACGCGTGGAGCCTGAAGTTCAGCCACCCCAAGCTGCGAAAAACCGTGCATTTGCAGGCGGCACTGCCCGCCGAGTTGCGCCAGTTCTTGCCCATCGATGACGCCACACTCTGACCCCATGTCCACCCGACACTTTGACCTGATCGCCTTTGACTGGGACGGCACGCTGTATGACTCGACGCAGATCATCGTGCGCTGTATCCAGCAGGCGGTTGTGGATGTCGGGGGTACCGCGCCCACCGATGAGGCTGCCGGCTATGTGATTGGTCTAGGCCTCATGCAAGCGCTGGCCCATGCCGCGCCTGACGTGCCACCTGAAAAATACCCCGAACTGGGACTGCGCTACCGGCACCACTACGCCCGGCACAGCGACGACCTGAGCCTGTTCAAGGGTGTGCTGCCAATGCTGGAGGCGTTGCGCAGCCGCGGCCACCTCTTGGCGGTGGCCACGGGCAAGTCACGCCGTGGGCTGGACGATGCGCTGCAAAGCGTGGAGCTCAAGGGCTTGTTTGATGGCTCGCGCACAGCCGATGAAACCGCTGGCAAGCCAGACCCGATGATGTTGCATGAGTTGATGGCAGAGTTTGATGTGGCCCCCGAACGGGTGTTGATGGTCGGGGACACCACCCACGACCTGCAAATGGCGCTGAACGCAGGTTGCCCCAGCGTGGCGGTGAGTTACGGAGCCCATGAGGCCGTTGCTTTTTCTGCATTGGCGCCACGCTTTGTTGCCCATTCAGTGGCCGAACTGGGTGAGTGGCTGCGGGCCCATGGCTGAAGGTGAGGCGGTTCTGTTGTGCGACGCGTCCGCGTTGGTCGAGCGCGGCGCGGCGGTGCCTTTCGACCTTGTCTACGCCGGGCAGACTTGCCGCGCCTTTGCCATCCGTTTCAACGGACAGGCCCACGCCTATCTGAACCGTTGCACCCACGTGGCGATGGAGCTGGACTGGCAGCCCAACCGCATTTTTGACGCCTCCGGGCAGTGGCTGCTGTGTGCCAGCCACGGCGCCGCCTATGCGCCTGACAGCGGGGCCTGTGCAGCAGGGCCGTGTCGCGGCGGGCTGGTGCGGGTTGAGCTGTCGGAAAAAGACGCTGTGGTTTGGTGGCATACGGCCTACAACCTTAAACCGACCTTGTTGTGACAGGTCTCTAAACTACGCGTATGAATGATTCCAATCGCCCAGATCCGTCGTTTGACCCAGCACCCCACCTCACAGATCATCCTGATTTGAGATCAAATCAGTCAACGGCCCAGGGGAATACTGCCGGTAATGCTCCTGAAAATATAGCAAAAAACACTGTGCAAGCTGACTCAGCCCAGGTGCCTGGATGGGAGCGCGCCACGCTGGAGAAGCTGGCATTTGCAAGCCTGAATGAACAAAAAGCCACGCGCCGTTGGAAAACCTTTGTGCGCCTTGCGTGGCTGGTGTTTTTGGTGGCCGTGATCTGGATCGGTCTGCACCGCGGCACGCCGGCCACTGATGCCACCACACCCCACACCGCTGTGGTTGAAATCAAGGGCGAGATCGCAGCTGGCGCCGACGCCAGCGCGGAATTTGTGAATGCCGCGCTCCGGGCCGCGTTTGAGGACGAAGGCTCCAAGGCCGTGGTGTTGTTGATCAACTCGCCCGGCGGCAGCCCGGTCCAGGCGGGGATCATCAACGACGAAGTGATTCGCCTGAAAACCAAGTACAAAAAACCGGTTTACGCCGTGGTTGAAGAGACCTGTGCGTCCGCTGCGTACTACATTGCCGTTTCTGCCGACAAGATTTTTGTGGACAAAGCGAGCATTGTGGGCAGTATCGGCGTGCTCATGGATGGTTTTGGCTTCACCGGTTTGATGGACAAGTTGGGAGTGGAGCGGCGGCTGCTCACCGCAGGTGAAAACAAGGGGTTTCTGGACCCATTCAGTCCACAGACCGAGAAACAGCGCGCTTTTGCGCAAGCCATGCTCAACCAGATTCATGAACAGTTCATCAAGGTGGTGAAGACCGGTCGTGGTGAGCGGCTGAAAGAAACCCCGGACATGTTCAGTGGCTTGTTCTGGACCGGTCAGCAAGCCTTGGAGTTGGGGTTGGCTGACCAGTTCGGTAGCCTGGAGCTGGTGGCGCGTGAGGTGGTGAAGGCGGAAGAACTCATCGACTACACCCGCCGCGACAATGTGGCCGAGCGGCTGGCTAAAAAGTTTGGCGCCGCGATGGGTGAGGGTGCCTTGCGGGCGATGAAGACCTTACCTGCCGTTCGCTGATCAGGCTGGCAGGCGCGGGCGACTCAACGACCGATACAAAACACAGTCGGCAGATCCATGGGGTTTGCCGACTTTTCTTTTTTCCATTGACTCACGGATGCGCTGCGCGTCCAGCCGCCCGCCATCGTCAGTCCACAGCTCAGGGCGAGCCTTGTGTTGGATTGCAATGTTTGCATCAGCGCCTGCAGCAGGGCCGCGTTGCGGTAGGGGGTCTCGATGAAAATCTGGGTTTGTCCTGTCTTCAAGGCAAGCGACTCCAGCTCTCGTATGCGTTGTGAGCGCTCACCCGCGTCTTGCGGCACGTAGCCCACAAAAGAAAAGTTTTGCCCATTCAGTCCGCTGGACGCCAGTGCCAGTATCAGGGACATGGGCCCTGTCAATGCAATGACCTGCAGGCCCAGATCATGCGCCGCACGGACGACGGACGAGCCCGGGTCGGCAATCGCAGGCATGCCTGCTTCGCTCACCAAGCCTGTATCTTCACCCGCCAGGGCGGCTGCCAGTAAAGGGCGTGCGTCGAACTGACCTGCATGATCACCTTTTTTGTGAACTTCACGCGGTAGCTCCTGAATGTGCATCGATTGAAGGGGTTGGGCCAGCGGCACCACTTCGCCGACGCGTTTGAGGTAAGCGCGGGTGCTCTTGGCGTTTTCACAAATCCAGCGTGGCAGCCGTGCAGCAACCTGCAGTGTGGCGTGCGGCATCACGTCACTCAAGGCAGCTTGCTGGACGCAGCCGAAGTCCAGCGGGGCAGGGACCAGATAGAGCTTGCCGGGGGCGGTCATGCTGCCACCACTTGTTGTGGTTTGAACAATGCAATGCCCGCAGCACGAAGTAATTCGCAGGTGCGAATCAGCGGCAGGCCGATCAGCGCGGTGGGGTCGTCGCTGTCGATGGACGCGAGCAAGCCGATACCCAGACCTTCACTTTTTGCACTGCCCGCGCAGTCGTAGGGCTGCTCGGCCTGCAGGTAATTTTCGATGTCGTCGTCGTTCACGTCGCGAAATTGCACCCGAACGGATGCCAGCCGTGTTTGTTCGAAGGCGCTGGCTTGGCAGACCACGGCCACGGCGGTCTGGAAAACAACGGTGCGCCCACGCATGCGGCGCAGTTGTGCCGTCGCGTTGTCGTGGTTGCCTGGCTTGCCCAGCGCAATGCCATCCAGGTCGGCAACCTGGTCAGAGCCAATCACCACAGCTTCTGGGTGCAAGCGTGCCACCGCACGGGCTTTGGTGATGGCCAGCCGCCAGGCCAGGTCGCGCGGGGACTCGCCCGCCAGTGGGGTTTCATCTACCTCAGGGTTCACCACGTCAAACGGCAAGCGAAGTCGCTCAATCAGTTCACGGCGGTAGCGGGAGCTTGAGCCCAGAATCAGGGTGCGAGGGGCGGTCAATGTTGAAGAAGAGGGGAGGATCGTCATGGTGCAATTCTCTTACACTGCCCCGATGTCAAAAACTCTTCAAGTTCATCGCGTCAATATGCAGGTATTCGCCCAGGAAGGCGAGTCCTATCAAGGTGTTAGTCTGCTACAAAATATGGAGCGCCTTCGGCAAGAAGCGCCTGGGCTGCAGCCCGATTTGGCTGTTCATTGGCAAGCCAGCAGCGAGCTGCGGCCAGCACCCAGCGGTGACGATCAAATCTGGTTGCATCTGACCGCGAACACCGTGGTGCCGCTGGCGTGCCAGCGCTGCATGGCAGCGGTGGATGTTGATTTGGCGGTAGACCAGTGGTACCGGTTTGTGGTGACCGAAGACATCGCCATGGCCGAGGACGATCAATCTGATGAAGATTTACTGGTGATGGAGCCGTATTTTGACCTGCTGGCGCTCTTGGAGGATGAGTTGCTCATGGCCATTCCCCTCGTCCCCATGCACGAGGAATGTCCCGTGCTTCCGGTTTTTTCCGCGGGCGATGAAGTGCTTGCTCCGGTCGATTCTGCCGATGGCAGCAAGCCCAACCCATTTGCCGTATTGGCCAAATTAAAGCAGGACAAGTAGCTCAGATGTGAGCCCTACTTTCGCAGGTGCCCAGGACGGGCTATAATCCAAGGCTTCGCGTACCATTGCAACGACAGCTGACGCCTCAGTGAAAGTTGGCAAGCTGGTGCGTAATTTACCAACCCAGCGCACTCATTCACCTTCGTGGTGTTCGTCAGTGCCACCATTGAGGAGCGGAACATGGCCGTCCAGCAGAACAAAAAGTCACCTTCCAAGCGCGGTATGCACCGTTCACACAACGCACTGAATGTGCCGGGTTTGGCTGTGGAGTCCACCACCGGTGAGATCCACTTGCGCCACCACATCAGCCCCACCGGCTTCTACCGTGGTCGCAAGGTTTTGAAAACCAAATCTGAAGCGTAAACTGACGCTTCAGCCAAAGGCCCGCACTTACCCTGCGGGCTTTTCTTTTGGTGACTGTTTTTGGGGATTTTTTCGTGAATGCTTTTGCACATGAACTGCGCGTCCATGCGCGTCTGACTGCATGGGTCTTGCAATGATCCGAATTGCGGTGGATGCCATGGGGGGTGACGTTGGTCCTGCGGTCACGATTCCCGCCTGTCTCGCCTTTCTGGACGGTCACTCGGATGCGGGTGTCTTGCTGGTGGGTTTGCCGGACGTGATGGCATCGCATCCTCTGCATGCTCGGCTGTTGGCGCACCCGCGATGTCAGCAAGTGGCCGCCAGTGAGGTGGTTGCGATGGACGATCCTATTGAAATTGCATTGCGGCGCAAGAAAAATTCATCGATGCGCCTGGCCATGAATCAAGTCAAGGATGGCGCTGCGCAGGCTGCTGTTTCGGCGGGTAATACCGGTGCCTTGATGGCAATTGCGCGCTACGTGCTCAAAACCATGGATGGTATTGACCGACCGGCGATTGCCACACAATTGCCCAATGCCGCTGGAGGCGCGACTACTGTGCTCGATCTCGGGGCCAACGTGGATTGCACCGAGGACCATTTGTTGCAGTTCGCAGTGATGGGGTCGGCGTTGGTGTCGGCCATCACTGGTAAAGCTGCCCCCACTGTTGGTTTGCTCAACATTGGCGAAGAGGTCATCAAAGGCAGTGAAGTGATTAAGAAAGCAGGTGAACTGCTGCGATCTGCCTCCAGTGCGGGCGACTTGAACTTCTATGGCAATGTGGAAGGCAATGACATTTTTAAAGGCACGACAGACATTGTGGTGTGCGATGGTTTTGTCGGCAACGTGGCTCTCAAGGCTAGCGAGGGCCTTGCGAGCATGATCGGCGGTTTCATCAAGGCAGAGTTTTCACGCAACTTCTTGACGAAATTTGCGGCCATCATTGCTTATCCGGTTTTAACTGCCTTCAAAAAGCGTGTTGATCATCGACGCTACAACGGTGCGGCATTGTTGGGTCTGCGTGGGTTGGTGTTCAAAAGCCACGGATCTGCCGATGCCTTTGCTTTTGAGAGAGCGCTCAATCGCGCTTATGATGCGGCTCGAAATGATTTGCTTGAACGCGTTCGTGAGCGCGTGGCGCATGCTGCGCCACTGCTGGTGTCTCTGCAGCCCTCTTTGACTCCAGCGGTGACGCACTCTGAACGTCTTGCCCGTGCGGTGGTGTTTGACTCTGCGCGGTCTCATGCGCTCAGCGCGTCTGAGTGAGCAGCCTGACGGGTTGCACTTGTCTCAACTTCACACACTATGACCCCCTAAGATGAGCTTGAGCGGTTACTCCCGTATTACCGGTACTGGCAGTTATTTGCCGCCACGCCGATTGACGAACGCAGACTTGGTTGCCGAGTTGCTTGCCAATGGCGTGGAAACATCTGATGAATGGATTGTGGAGCGCACTGGCATCAAGGCGCGCCATTTTGCGGCGCCCGAAGTTTGCAGCAGCGATCTGGGTGTTGAGGCCGCCCGCAAAGCCATGCAGGCCGCGGATGTCGAGGCATCCAGCATTGACCTGATCATTGTTGCGACCTCCACGCCAGACATGGTATTTCCCTCAGTGGCTTGTATCGTGCAACAAAAACTGGGCATCAGTGGTTGTCCTGCATTCGATGTGCAGGCCGTCTGCAGCGGTTTTGTTTATGCATTGACAGTGGCTGATGCAATGATCAAAACCGGTTCTGCCAAACGTGCTCTGGTCATTGGCAGCGAGGTTTTTTCGAGGATTCTTGACTTTTCTGACCGAACCACTTGTGTGTTGTTTGGCGATGGTGCTGGCGCTGTTGTCCTTGAGGCTTCGGATGAACCGGGCTTGTTGGCCACTGATTTGCATGCTGATGGCAAATATGTCGACATTCTTTGTGTTCCCGGGCACGTTTCGGGCGGCAAGGTTTTGGGCGATCCTTTGCTGAAAATGGATGGGCCGGCTGTTTTTAAACTCGCTGTGGGCGTACTGGAAAGCGCAGCACGTGCGACTTTGGCCAAGGCGAACATGAGTGATACCGACATCGATTGGCTAATTCCTCATCAGGCCAACATCCGAATCATGCAGAGCACCGCCAAGAAGCTCAAGCTTCCGGTTGAAAAGCTGATCGTGACGGTAGATCAGCATGGCAACACGTCCGCTGCGTCGATTCCGCTGGCTCTCGACGCATCGGTTCGCAGTGGAAAAGTCAAACGCGGTGACACCCTCATGCTTGAAGGCGTGGGTGGTGGTTTTACCTGGGGCGCTGTGCTGCTGAAGTACTGAGGCTCTGCGGACACGCCGCCCAGCCCGCAATCCCATGATGTTCAAGCAGTTCTCCAGAGGTGATTTTCTGACGCTCGTGGTCGTGCTGATTGCGCTGGCTGCGGGTGCGTGGAAGGTCTCCCAGCGTTCAGGATCCGGGGGGTTTGTGGTTGCGGTAAATCCACCGGGTGCGAAGGCTCTCATGGCCAAGCAAGCGCAAGTGCTGTCCCCTGATAGCAATTTTCGGTTTGATGCACAGTTCGTGTCAGCAGCCCCAGGCCAAGCTGTTCATGCGGCGTCCATGGTGGAGTTGAACAACGGCAATTTGCGTGCCGTCTGGTTTTCGGGCTCTCGTGAAGGTGCTGGTGATGTGACTTTGCAGACTGCGGTGATGGATGCCACCACGGGCCGTTGGAGTGCGCAGTCCACCGTGATTGATCGGGTGCAGTTGCAGCGCGGGCTTCAGCGATATGTCAAAAAGCTGGGTAACCCCGTGATCGGGCGTGCAGCTGATGGATCTTTGTGGCTATGGATGGTCAATGTGTCCCTAGGTGGCTGGGCAGGAAGTTCGCTCTCATGGGTGCGGTCCATTGATGAGGGTCTGACATGGAGTCGACCTCGGCGGCTGGTCACGTCGCCCTTCTTGAACATCAGCACATTGCCCAAAGGCGCTCCTGTTCAGATGACGGATGGCAAAGTGATGTTGCCGGTTTACCACGAATTTTTTACCAAGTTCGCTGAGCTTTTGCAGCTGGACGCGTCCGGAAAAGTGGTTGATAAGAACCGCATTCCCGGGAGTCGGACTGATCTTCAGCCGGTGATCATCGCTTCAAGTTTGAACGACGCACAGGTGTACATGCGTTCAGGCAGCGCCGCGGCGGTGATGATGTCCAGCACGCAAGATGGGGGTAAGACCTGGTCCGTCAGTCAGCCCACGACCTGGCCCAACCCGGACTCGGCGGTGGCGGGCGTTGCGATGGGTGACGCAACACAGTGGCTGGCACTGAATCCCGGCCGCAGCAATCGCGAGCAACTTGCTCTGATGCAAACCCGGCTCGGTGGCAGTTTTGAGGGACAGGCTTTGTGGCGGGTTGAAGCCTCTGCGTCACCGAACGCGCGGCTTTCAAGGCCGCAGTATGAACACCTTCTGGGCCGGGAACTGGCTCTGGCGGGTGTTGAACCCGTTCAGTTGCGGGCGTATGTGGCCAGTGCGATGCGCCAGCTGTGCCATAGCCAGGAATGTGCGCAGGAGTATTCCTACCCCTACCTTTTGCAGGGCCGTGACGGGAGTCTTCATCTGATCTACACCTGGCACCGTACGCGCATCAAGCATGTCCGTCTTGATCCAACACAGCCATTGCTGGCGGTGGCTGCGAAACCATGATCCGATGATGCTGGCGACTGATTTTTGCGCACTGATAGGCATTGACCTGGTGATCTGCGCATTATTTCTGCGCGCGATCAGCTGGTTCAAGCCGGCCCCGCACGCGCGGAGAGCACCGATGTGGGCGGTTTGCATATCGGTCGCGTTGTTGATGGGTTTGTGGCTACCGTGGGGGGAAGCAGGTTTGCCGTTGCTGGCTCTTGCGCGCGGTGTGCTGTCCGATTTCAGCGTGACATCTGTGTTCTTGTCGCTGCTTTGGATGGGCGAGATATTGGGTGTTACGACCGCTGTCCGACGAACCGAACAGCAAGTGACCTTCGTTGTACTGGCCGCGGGGGCGGCGTTGCTTTACCCAACGGCTTTGGGCTTTGGTGACTGGGATGCCTACCGTCTGGGATGGGGCTCGCCTGATTTGCTTGTGGGGTTGTCGGTGTTGGCTGTGTCGAGCTTATGGTCAGGTTGGCGGCGATTACCCTTGCTGATTTCCGCTGCCCTGATTGCATGGAATGTTGGCCTTCTTGAGTCGGGCAATCTGTGGGACTACTTGATCGATCCGTGGCTGGCTTGTGTGGCGATCGCTGCATCCATTCGGTCTGGGTTGGGCCTGCTTCGACAACCCACGGCGTGACCCCTTCCGCCAGCTTGTGGTTCTGCACAAGTTATTGAATTAGTGAAAGTAGGAGTATTTTTTGAAGCCTTTTGCATTTGTTTTTCCAGGTCAGGGCTCTCAAGCCGTTGGCATGATGGACGCGTGGGGTGATCACCCGGTGGTCGCCGCTACGTTGGCTGAAGCGTCTGACGTGCTGCAGGAAGATGTTGGTTTGCTGATCAGTCAAGGCTCGAAGGAGGCGTTAGGGCTCACGACCAACACGCAGCCCATCATGCTGGTTGCCGGTGTTGCCGCTTATCGTGTGTGGATGGCTGAAACTGGTTGTCTGCCAGCGGCAGTTGCCGGTCACTCGCTGGGTGAATACTCGGCACTGGTCGCTGCGGGTGTGCTGAGCCTCGGTGATGCGGCGCCACTGGTGCGATTTCGAGCCCAGGCCATGCAGCAGGCAGTACCCGTTGGATCTGGTGCCATGGCGGCCATCATGGGCATGGACGCCGCCGGGGTGCTTGCGGGTTGTACCGAAGCAATGCAGCACTTTGGCAGTGACAGCGCCGAGGTGGTGGAAGCCGTGAATTTCAACGAGCCGATGCAGACCGTGATCGCTGGCAGCAAACAGGCTGTCGACAAGGCATGTGAAGTTCTTAAAGCAAATGGCGCCAAGCGAGCGCTTTTGTTGTCGGTTTCCGCACCGTTTCACTCCAGCTTGATGAAACCGGCTGCGGAGCAGCTTCGCCAAAAGCTTGCGGACGTGACTTTCTCAGCGCCTCAGATTCCACTCATCAACAACATTGATGTCGCGGTTGAAACAGATGTACAGCGGATCCGTGATGCACTTTATCGTCAGGCTTTTGGTCCCGTCCGCTGGGTGGAGTGCGTGGGCGCGATCAAGGCGCGTGGCGTGTTCAATGTCGTCGAGTGCGGCCCTGGCAAGGTATTGGCGGGTCTGGTGAAAAGAATCGACCCGGACCTGGTTGGTACACCGTTGTTTGATCCCGCTTCTACTGCTGTTGTGAAGGAAATATTGACATGACTGACATCAAATTTACCGGGCAAGTTGCCCTTGTTACTGGCGCCTCACGCGGCATTGGCGCAGCAATTGCCCTGGAACTGGCTCGCCAGGGCCTGAAGGTGACCGGGACAGCCACGAGCGACGATGGTGCTGCCAAAATCAGCCAGATGCTGTCGGCGTATGACGGCTGCGCTGGCGCCACGTTGGATGTGAACAATGGCGCTGCTGCAGAAGCGCTGATTGAGAAAATGACACTTCAACATGGTGGATTGCAGGTGCTGGTCAACAACGCGGGAATCACCCGTGACATGCTGGCTATGCGGCTCAAGGACGATGACTGGGACGCGGTGATAGACACCAATCTCAAAGCGGTTTTCCGCATGAGCCGGGCCGTGATGCGGACTATGATGAAGCAGCGCTACGGACGCATCATCAACATCACGTCGGTGGTAGGCGCGTCTGGTAACCCCGGGCAGGCCAACTATGCTGCAGCCAAAGCAGGCGTGGCGGGCATGACTCGGGCGCTGGCGCGTGAGCTGGGTTCACGCAACATCACCGTCAACTGCATTGCGCCGGGCTTCATTGAAACCGACATGACTGCTGGTCTTCCCGAGGCGCAACAAAAAGCGCTTTTGACACAGATTCCGCTCGGACATCTCGGTAAGCCACAAGACATCGCACATGCCGTGTCCTTTGTGGCGAGCCCCCAAGCGGGCTACATCACGGGTCAGGAAATTCATGTCAATGGCGGCATGTACATGTGAACCTCACTGCATTCGGGCTAGGTCCTCCTTGCGTCAGCGGCCGTCAAATGCAGGTTTCATCAATCCATGACCTGACAGTGGTACAACCTCCCCATTCGACGCCGGGTACTGTCCGTCCGGCCCGGCGCTGAGAGAGCTCTCTCTTACGCGGTAAAATCACGGATTAATTTACAACCCTCAGAGGGAACTATGAGCGATATCGAAGCACGTGTTAAGAAAATCATTGCCGAGCAGCTTGGCGTGGAAGAAGGTCAAGTTACCAGCGAAAAAGCTTTCGTTGCTGACTTGGGTGCAGACTCACTTGACACCGTAGAACTGGTGATGGCGCTCGAAGACGAGTTTGGTATCGAGATTCCGGACGAAGACGCAGAAAAAATCACGACCGTCCAGAATGCAATCGATTACGCAAATACGCATCAAAAGGCCTGAGTGCCCTATCTGAGGTTTGGAGAGCAGGGCTAACAGCCATGTTCTCGTACCTTGTAACTCATCGAACCTGGAAAGCAGCTCTCTTTTATGCGAGCCTTTTCAGGTTTTTTTTTCAGGATGAATGAATGAGCCGTCGTCGTGTTGTTGTGACTGGTCTTGGGTGTGTGAGCCCCGTGGGAAACACGGTGGGCGAGTCGTGGAGCAATTTGCTTGCCGGAAACTCCGGTATCGACTTGATCACTCAATTTGATGCTTCCAGCTTTGCCTGTAAGTTTGCAGGGGAAGCCAAAGGCTTTAACGTTACTGATTACATTCCCGAAAAAGAAGCCCGGCACATGGATCGGTTTATCCATCTGGGCTTGGCGGCCGCCTTTCAGGCGGTGACGGACAGTGGTTTGCCAACTGGCGAAGCGCTGGGACATGACGCAGCAACACGTATTGGCTGCAACATCGGTTCGGGTATTGGCGGTCTGCCCATGATTGAGCGGACCCACGAAGAACTCACGAACCGTGGCGCACGCCGTATTTCCCCGTTTTTTGTGCCAGCGTCCATCATCAACATGATTTCAGGCCATGTGTCGATCAAGTTTGGCTTTAAAGGGCCGAACATTGCAGTGGCCACAGCCTGTACCACGGGGCTTCATGCCATTGGTTTGTCTGCGCGGATGATCGAATACGGTGATTGCGACGTCATGGTCGCTGGTGGCGCAGAGGCGACCGTGTCGCCTTTGGGTGTGGGTGGCTTTGCCGCCGCGCGTGCGCTGTCCACGCGCAATGAAGATCCGAAGACAGCCTCTCGGCCGTGGGACAGAGATCGAGACGGGTTTGTGCTTGGCGAAGGCGGTGGTGTGGTCGTGCTTGAGGAATATGAGCATGCCAAGGCCAGGGGCGCTCGAATTTATGCGGAGGTCGCTGGTTTTGGAATGAGTGCTGATGCTTACCACATGACCGCCCCTGACGTTAATGGCCCCTGCCGATCGATGGCGATGGCACTGCGCAACGCGGGTGTCAACGCTGACGAGGTCGGTTATCTCAATGCGCACGGGACCTCTACACCTCTGGGTGATCTGAATGAGACGAATGCCATCAAGACAGCCTTTGGCGATCATGCCAAACGTCTGGTGGTGGGTTCAACCAAATCGATGACCGGTCACTTGTTGGGTGGCGCGGGCGGAATTGAGTCTGTATTCACGGTACTCGCGCTGCACCACCAAAAAATTCCACCCACCATCAATATTTTCAATCAGGATCCCGCCTGTGATCTCGATTACTGTGCCGATACCGCCCGTGACATTCGTCTGGAAGTGGCGGTGAAAAACAACTTTGGTTTTGGTGGAACCAACGGAACGCTGGTTTTCAAGCGTGTCTGAAGCACAAGTTCCTTCGACGCCTCGCCTATCTGCGTTCTGCCAATGGTCTCAATCGCCGCGCCGCTGTGATGTCCAGACACAACGCTCCGCCTGTTGTATACCCGGTGAAAAGATCGTCGGCCTTCGGTTGGTGTTTGTTGGTGTTTTGGGCAGCAGGCGCGTGCGTTCTTGTTCTTTGGGTGCAGGACAGTGCTGCGTTGGGTTGGCGAACCGCCGTCGCACCAGTGGTAGCTGTGGGCACAAGCTTGGCCGCGTTGGCCAGTTGGCGCGCCAGCTGCTGCGGCCAGCTGGCGTGGGACGGCCAATATTGGCACTGGGATTCGCCCGGTGATCTGTCTTCGTCTGAACAATCGAAGTTATCGGTCATCGTTGATGCGCAGTCAGCGTTGCTGTTGGTTGTTGAGGCCGTCAGCGGCGCAACCCATTGGTTGTGGGTCGAGCGCTCGTCGCAACCCGAGCGCTGGATGGACCTGCGACGCGCCGTGTACTCACCGCACCGTGAACCCACACTCCCGGCTGAGTCGAGTAGTTCTTCGTCGCCAATTGTTGAGAAGCTGAACCAGTGACCGACGAGATTCCGAGCGAGGCCGTTGCAACGCCCGCAGACAGTGACCTGTTCTTGGTCGAGCGCAGCGTGGCTGGCGACCAAAAAGCGTTTGAGTTGTTGGTTATCAAGTACCAGCGGCGGATTCAGCGGCTTATCGGGCGCATGGTGCGTGACGTCGACTTGGTGGAAGACATCGCCCAGGAAACTTTTATTCGTGCTTACCGTGCGTTGGCGCAGTTTCGGGGTGATGCACAGTTCTACACCTGGCTGTATCGCATTGCCGTCAATACAGCTAAAAAAGCCTTGATGGATATGAAGCGTGACCCGACGGTCTCGGAAAATTCATTCAAATCTGCAGATGATGATGAAACTTCTATGCTGGAGAACGAACTAACCAGTTCAGAGACGCCAGATGCGGTTTTGGCCAGCAAGGAAATTGCTGAAATGGTCAATTCCGCTATGGACGCCTTGCCGGAAGAACTTCGCCAAGCCATCACTTTGCGTGAGATCGAAGGTTTGAGTTATGAGGAAATATCCGAAGCCATGAATTGTCCCATCGGTACGGTCCGCTCACGGATTTTCAGGGCGCGAGAGGCCATTTCTCAACGCATCAAGCCGCTCCTGGAAAACCAATCGGGCAAGCGGTGGTGAGTCTTCTTCGACCTGAATGAATTTGCAACGCTATTGAATGATCAGTTTTCGCGCCCCGCTAGAAATTTTGGCAGACCCGCTGCCCCAGACCATCATGACTTCGTTCACCTCCGCTTCCGAACTCATGTCTGCATTGGCAGACGGTCAACTCCGTGATGACGAGCTTGTTGACGCCTGGCAAGTTATTGAACAAGCCGATGAGGCTGTTGCCAGTTGGAGTCGCTACCATTTGATTGGGGATCTATTGCGCGCCCCGGTGGCGGCCTCGTTGCCTACGGCCAGTAGGGTGGACGCTACTTCGTTTGTGAACCGGTTGAATTTGAAGCTTCATGCAGAAGTCATGCATGTTGAATCGCTTGGCGCATCGGTTCGACCTGCGCTGCTTGCAGCTGACCTCCACACACCGCAGCACCAACGACAAGTTGCTTCGCGTGAAGCGGCGGCCAATGATGGCGTCTTTCGCTGGAAACTGCTGGCTGGTTTTGCCAGTTTGACCGCTGTTTCCGTGATCACTTGGGCGGCTGTCGGGCAAGCTGGCGTGTCGCCCACCTCCCCGCAACTTGCGCAGGGCGGTGGCGCGCAACAGCTGTTGGTCGTGTCACCGCAAGGCGTGATGGTGCGAGATGCCCGGCTCAATGAATTGCTGGCGGCGCACAAACAACTTGGGTCGATGTCCGCGTTGCAGGCGCCTTCAGGCTTTTTGCAAAGTGCCGCATTTGAAGTCTCACCTGGCAGTGGACGTTGAGGCGGGAATGCCGAAATCGGATAAAAATGGTATGAACTTCAAGAAGTTTCGGCTTGTAGCCTTGGTGTTCATTTCGTGTTCAGCTATCAATTTAGTAGCCGCGCAGGTTCAAGCACAACCCTCTCCTGTGGCACCTGCCGCCCTTGCAGAAGGTGAATCCCGAAGCATTGACGAATGGCTGGCGCGTATGCATGAGGCTGCCAAAAAACGGGCCTATGTAGGTACTTTTGTCGTTTCATCAGGCGGCACCATGACCAGCGCGAAGATCTGGCATGTCTGTGACGGAAGTCAGCAGATGGAGCGTGTCGACATGTTGTCTGGCGCACCACGCTCTACTTTTCGTCACAACGACCAAGTGGTGACTTTTATGCCCGAACACAAAGTGGTTCGGCATGAAAAGCGGGATTCCCTGGGAGGGTTTCCGCAGTTTCTGCAGACCACTGACAGTCGGATTGCGGACTTTTATGCAGTGCGCACGGGTGGAGTCGAGCGCGTGGCTGGCGTTGAGGCTGACATCGTCACACTTCAACCGAAAGACACGCTTCGCTTTGGTTATCGCGTCTGGACGGAGCGCAAACGCGGCCTGGTTGTGAAGCTGCAGACGCTGGATCTGGATGGAAAGGTTCTGGAGCAGGCCGCATTTTCCGAGCTCCAGCTTGACGCGCCATTGAAGATGGACAAGCTGGTGCAGATGATGGGCAAAGTGGACGGCTATCGCGTTGAAAAACCGGCACTCGTCAAGACCACAGCAAGTGCCGAGGGTTGGAGTGTCAAGTTGCCTGTTGCCGGCTTCAAGCCTGTGAGTTGCTACAAGCGTCCGTCGTCCAGCGCTGAGGCGGCGGGTGATGAGCCGCTTCAATGGATTTTCTCGGACGGGCTGGCTTCGGTGTCCGTGTTTGTCGAGCCGGTGGACAAACAGCGGCCTGACAAGGAGTCAACGCTTTCTCTTGGGGCCACGCAAACCTTGACCCGGCAAGTCAATAACCACTGGATCACTGTGATGGGTGAAGTTCCGATGGCCACGCTTCGGTTGTTTGCCAGCAGCATCGAGCGTAAAAAATAGTATTTGGGTTGATCTGCCGATGGGCACCTGGTCAGTAATGCGTATTTTTCATTTTTCTGAATTAATTGATTACAAGGCTGAACATGTTGGACTTGAATTGGAATCCTTTGCGCCATGTGGTGACGTCGGTGGTTTTGGGTGTTGCTGCGATGGCCACCGTGTTGCCCACCGCCCCGGTTTGGGCTCAAACACGCACCTTGCCTGATTTCACTGATCTGGTCGAACAGGTGGGGCCGTCAGTCGTCAATATTCGCACCAGTGAGAAGGTCAAATCGGCAGCGCCGGGTGGTGCTGACGAACAGATGCTGGAATTTTTTCGTCGGTTTGGAATTCCTGTGCCGCCCAACATGCCGCGCGCACCTCGCTCCGAGCGCAACCAGCCTGACGCTGATGAGGAGCAGCCCCGCGGCGTAGGTTCCGGCTTTATTCTCACCGCCGATGGGTTTGTCATGACGAACGCTCACGTGGTGGAGGGTGCCGACGAGGTCATCGTCACTCTGACAGACAAACGGGAGTTCAAGGCCAGGATCATCGGTGCAGACAAACGAACCGATGTAGCTGTGGTCAAGATCGACGCTACTGGTTTACCTGCGGTGAAACTCGGTGATGTGAGTCGGCTGAAAGTAGGCGAATGGGTGATGGCCATCGGCTCGCCTTTTGGCCTTGAAAACACGGTGACTGCCGGCATCGTGAGCGCCAAACAGCGTGACACAGGTGACTACCTGTCATTCATTCAGACCGATGTGGCGATCAACCCCGGAAATTCCGGTGGTCCTCTGATCAATATGCGTGGAGAGGTGGTGGGTATCAACAGCCAGATCTATTCCCGATCCGGTGGTTTTCAAGGCATTTCCTTTGCGATTCCGATGGATGAAGCGGCTCGGGTAGCGGACCAGCTGCGCAGCAATGGCAAGGTTACTCGAGGCCGCATTGGTGTTCAGATTGACCAAGTCAGCAAGGAAGTGGCGGAGTCCATTGGCCTGGGCAAGCCGCAAGGCGCGCTGGTCCGAGGTGTTGAAACAGGCGCTCCCGCCGAGAAAGCTGGCATTGAGGCAGGTGACATCATCATCAAGTTTGACGGCAAGGCGATCGAGAAGTCCAGCGACCTGCCGCGCCTGGTGGGCAATGTGAAGCCTGGAACCAAAGCAGTGATCACGGTGTTTCGACGCGGCGCAGCCAAAGACCTGATCGTCACGATTGCCGAAGTTGAGGCTGAAAAACCTGTGCGCAAGGCCTCCGCTGCCGAACCCAAACCGAAGGCTTCCAGTCAATTGCAGGCGTTTGGGTTGGCGCTCAGCGAATTGACCGACGCTCAGAAAAAGGAACTGAAGATTAAAGGCGGCGTGAAGGTGGATTCTGTGGAGGGGGTGGCCGCGCGCGCGGGCATTCGCGAAGGCGATGTGATTGTGGCGGTAGCCAATGCGGAAGTTACCAACGTCAAGGAGTTTGAAGCTGCGGTGTCCAGGGTGGACAAGACCAAACCAGTCAGTGTTCTATTCCGCCGCGGCGACCTTGCACAATTTGCTTTGATCAGGCCGGTCCGCTGATGTTTTGTCTAGGCGATTAGCGGAAAAATTGTGCATAAGCTGTGGATAAAATGGGTGTGACTTATTGTCAAGCGCAAGGCTTCATTTCTTAAACCTAGGTGTTATCCGCTTTTTGCCTACAATAACGATCCAACTATCGCAGTTGCCATAGACAAGTTGGTTCAGGGCGCGTCTCCGTCTGACGCGCCTTTTTTTATGCTCGGCGAGACCCGTCGCGCTTGTCGCTCAGGCTACCTCCGTGCAGTCCGCGTATTTCCATTAACAGCTCGTAGCAGCAAGTCCTTAGGCGCTTTCGTTGATGAATCACATCAGAAATTTCTCGATCATTGCCCACATTGACCACGGCAAGTCCACCTTGGCCGACCGCCTCATTCAGCGCTGCGGAGGCTTGCAGGACCGCGAGATGAGTGCTCAGGTGCTGGACTCGATGGACATTGAAAAAGAGCGTGGCATCACCATCAAGGCGCAAACAGCAGCCCTGAGATACAAGGCGCTGGACGGCCAGATTTATAACCTCAATCTGATTGACACACCGGGTCACGTTGACTTTTCCTACGAAGTCAGCCGTTCGTTGTCCGCTTGTGAGGGAGCTTTGCTGGTCGTGGATGCCAGTCAAGGGGTGGAGGCGCAGACGGTTGCGAATTGCTACACAGCCCTGGAGTTGGGGGTGGAAGTCGTGCCTGTTCTCAACAAGATGGATCTGCCGCAGGCCGATCCGGACAATGCCAAGCAGGAAATCGAAGAAGTCATCGGCATTGATGCAACCGATGCCATTCCCTGCAGCGCCAAAACAGGCTTGGGTATTGATGAAATTCTGGAAGCTGTTGTAGCTCGGATTCCTCCTCCCAAGGGTGACCCGGCTGCCGCCCTTCGCGCCATGATCATTGACAGCTGGTATGACGCCTATGTGGGTGTGGTGATGCTCGTGCGTGTGGTCGATGGTCGCTTGGCCAAGGGTGAGCGTATCAAGCTCATGGCCAGCGAGGCCACTTACAACGCTGAGCAGTTGGGGGTTTTCACACCGCACACGGAGGCGCGCCAATCATTAGAGGCGGGCGAGGTCGGTTTTGTGATCGCCGGTATCAAGGAACTGCAGGCTGCGCGGGTGGGCGACACCATCACGCTGATCAAGGGCGGCAGCGGTGGCGCAGCCTTCACTGCCACCGAGGCGTTGCCGGGCTTCAAGGAAATTCAGCCAGCGGTGTTTGCCGGTTTGTACCCTTCAGAGGCCAGCGAGTACGAATCCCTGCGTGACGCGCTGGAGAAACTCAAACTCAACGATGCGTCCCTGCATTACGAACCTGAGGTCAGCGAAGCGCTGGGTTTTGGTTTCCGGTGCGGATTTCTGGGGCTGCTGCACATGGAAATCGTGCAGGAACGTCTGGAGCGCGAATTCGACCAGGACCTGATCACCACCGCACCCAGCGTGGTGTATGAGGTGCTGCGGGCCGATGGCACCGTGATCAAGGTGGAGAACCCATCGAAGATTCCTGATGCCGGCAAGGTCAACGAGATTCGCGAGCCCATCGTGACCGTGCACCTGTACATGCCGCAAGACTATGTGGGCGCGGTGATGACGCTGGCCAATCAGAAACGCGGCATTCAGCTCAACATGGCTTATCACGGCAAGCAGGTCATGCTGACCTATGAAATGCCGTTGGGTGAGATCGTGCTGGATTTCTTCGACAAGCTCAAATCGGTGTCACGCGGTTATGCCTCGATGGACTACGAGTTCAAGGAGTTTCGCGTGTCGGATGTGGTGAAGGTCGATATTTTGCTGAATGGCGAAAAGGTCGATGCGCTGTCTATCATTGTTCACCGCAGCCAGTCGGCCTACCGTGGCCGGGCGGTGGTGGCCAAAATGCGCGAGATCATTTCGCGCCAGCAGTTCGACGTCGCCATCCAGGCTGCCATCGGGGCCAACGTGATTGCGCGTGAGACAATCAAAGCCCTCCGCAAAAACGTGATCGCCAAGTGTTATGGCGGTGACATTTCACGCAAAAAGAAGCTTCTCGAAAAACAAAAAGCGGGTAAAAAACGCATGAAACAAATCGGTTCGGTTGAAGTGCCCCAAGAAGCATTTCTCGCTATTTTGCAGGTGGAAGATTAATGAGTCATTCGATCACGCGCGCCATGGGCGCCGTCACTGCAGTGGTACTTGCCTTGTTTGTGACTTACGGCGCTTCCTGGTATTTCGGTTTGGTGGAGGGCAATTTCTCGCTGTTGCTGTTTCTGGCTGCTTCGGTGACCGGTATTTACTGGGTCGCAGAGCGGCTGTACTTCCTGCCACAGCGCCGCCAGGCGGTGGTGGCGCTGGAGGCCAACACAGCCAAGCGCAAGGCTGAACTGGCGGCGCAGGGCATTCACCAAGTGGATGACAACACGCACAGTGCCAAGGTGCGGCTCATCATGCAGCCGTGGTGGCTGGACTGGACCGCTGGTTTGTTCCCGGTCATTATTGTGGTGTTCCTGCTGCGCTCTTTCTTGTTCGAGCCGTTCAAGATCCCCTCGGGGTCCATGATTCCAACGTTGTTGATCAATGACCTGATTCTGGTGAATAAATTTCACTACGGCGTGCGTTTGCCTGTGGTCAATACCAAGATTTTTGACAATCACACGCCACAGCGTGGTGATGTCATGGTGTTTCGCTACCCGCCCAAACCCAGCCTGGACTACATCAAGCGAGTGGTGGGTGTGCCGGGCGATGAGGTGTCCTACCTGAATAAAAAACTTGCCATCAATGGCAAGCCTTTGAACAAGTCCGCTTTGCCTGATTATTTTGATCAGGACACGATGCGGTATTCCAAGCAGTTTGAGGAAACCACGGGCGACAAAAAATACCTGCTGCTGAACGACGACGACCGCCCAGCCTTCATTCCGGGGGCGGATGATTTTCAGTACAAGGAAAACTGCCGCTACAGCAGCGAAGGCGTGGTGTGCAAGGTGCCGGAAGGTCATTACTTCATGATGGGCGACAACCGCGATAATTCGCTCGATTCCCGCTATTGGGGATTCGTGCCTGATAAGAACATCGTCGGTAAGGCCTTCTTTGTCTGGATGAATTTCGGCAATTTCAAACGCATCGGATCGGTCAATTGATCTTTTCCGCTCACGCTTGGCCTGCGACACGCGCACGCTGGTGAGTACACACATTAATCAGGGAGTCAAAAATGAAACATCATCAACGCGGTATCTCTTTCATCGGCATGTTGTTTGTGGCCGTTGTGTTTGGCGGAGGCTTTCTTCTTGCCGCTCAGGTAGCTCCGACGCTGATTGAGTTTCAGGCCATCACCAAAGCTGCAACGAAAGCGTCAGCCGGCTCCACTGTGGCTGAAGTTCGTGGTAATTTCGACAAGGCCGCCCAGATCGATGACATCCAGTCCATCTCAGGCAAAGACCTGGATGTGACCAAGCAGGGTGACAAAATTGTGGTGGCTTTTGCCTACAGCAAGGAAATTCATCTGGCTGGGCCCGCCTATTTGTTGTTGAAATACGCAGGACGCTCCAAATAAGTGGCAGGTATTCATCTCTTGAGCTCAGAGCTTCAGGCGCTGCAAAAACGCCTTCAGCATGAGTTTGCGAACCCCCGGCTGCTGACTCAAGCACTCACGCACCGCAGCTTTTCGTCGGATCACAACGAACGCATTGAGTTTCTGGGGGATTCGGTTCTGAACCTCGCGGTAGCGGGATTGCTGTACGAAGAACTCAGCGATTTACCCGAGGGTGACTTGTCACGCGTTCGCGCCAACTTGGTTAAGCAGGACACGTTGCACCAGGCCGCTGTGGTGTTGGGGTTGCCCAACTTGCTTCGTTTGGGGGAGGGCGAGGCCAAGTCGGGCGGTGCCAAACGCCCGTCGATTCTGGCTGATGCACTGGAAGCTGTGATTGGCGCGGTTTATCTGGATGCAGGTTTTGCCAAGGCTGACCAACTGGTTCGCCGGCTGTACAAAAATGTCGAAATCAACCCGCACATGCAGGCCATCGGCAAAGACCCAAAAACTGAATTGCAAGAGTGGCTGCAAGGGCGCAAAATGAATTTGCCCATCTACCGCGTGGTTGGCACACTGGGTGCCGCGCACCAGCAGACGTTTGACGTCGAGTGTGAAATTGCCGAGTTTGGTCGGGCTGAACGTGGCATTGGTGCCTCGCGGCGTGCTGGTGAGCAGGCGGCAGCAGCAGCCATGCTGGTGGTGATCAAAGCAAGGCCAAGCTGACACCTGACCCGGTCTGCGCAGCACCGCACGTTGACTTCGACTTCTTTGCCAGCGCCCGCTGTGGTCTGGCTTGTTCATTGACCCGCGCCTTCAAGCCGCGTTTTATCTCCTTCCACAAAACACCATGCCCACTGGCTCCAAATCCCCCAACTCTTCTTCTAGTGCCTCCGGTGAGCCTGCACAAACCCCGGACGCGCTGGACGCCTTGCTGGCTAGGGCGCTGTCGGCCCGCGGACCTGCGCTTCCCGCAGAGGACGCTGCACCTGAGGTGCCTGCCGATGCGCAGCGTTGCGGGCTGATCGCCATTGTGGGCAAGCCCAACGTGGGCAAATCCACGCTACTCAATGCGCTGGTGGGTCAAAAAGTCAGTATCACCTCGCGCAAAGCGCAAACCACGCGCCACCGCATCACCGGCATGCGCACCGTGGGCCCCACCCAGTTTGTGTTTGTCGACACCCCGGGCTTTCAAACCCGGCACGGCAATGCGCTGAACCGCTCACTGAACCGCACGGTGGTGGGTGCAGTGAACGACGTGGATTTGATCGTCTTCACGGTGGAGGCCGGGCAGTTCAACCAAGCCGATGAGAAGGTGTTGAGTCTGCTGCCTGCCAAAACCCCTGCCATTTTGCTGGCCAACAAGTTTGATTTGATTCACCGACGGGGGGACATCGCTCCGTGGCTGCAGGCCATGCAGGCGCGCCATGCGTTTGCGGAGTTTGTACCCATGTCTGCCAACAACGCCAAGGACATTGAGCGCCTGTTTGGCATTTGTGAGAAATACCTGCCGCAGCAGCCGTGGATGTACGAGGCCGACGCCCTGACTGACCGCAGCGACCGTTTCATGGCGGCCGAAATCATCCGTGAAAAGCTGTTTCGCCTGACGGGCGACGAGTTGCCTTACACCTCGACAGTCATCATCGATCAGTACGCAGAAGAAGGCAGTTTGCGCAAAATTGCCGCCACTATCGTGGTGGAGCGTGACGGTCACAAGGGCATGATCATTGGCGAGAAAGGCGAAAAGCTCAAACGCATCGGCACTGAAGCCCGCCACGAACTGGAAACGCTGACCGGCAGCAAGGTGTTCCTGGAGATCTGGGTGAAAGTTCGCTCCGGCTGGGCTGACGACGAAGCACGCGTCAAGACCTTTGGCTACGAGTAAGCGCAAGCCAGGCTGCCGGTTTTGCCGCCCAAGCGCATCAGCGACGAACCTGCCTATGTGATGCACCGCTACGACTGGAGCGAGTCCAGCCTGATTCTGGAGGTGTTCACCCGTCAGTATGGGCGGGTGGCGCTGGTGGCCCGGGGGGCCAAAAAACCCAGCTCCAGCTTCAGGCCGATTTTGTTGCCGCTGCAGCCGCTGCACCTGGCTTTTGGGGGCGACGCTGAAATCCGGAGCCTGAAAGGTGCGGAGTGGCAGGGCGGCCATGTGATGCCCACGGGCGATGGCCTGCTGTCCGGCTACTACCTCAATGAATTGTTGATGCGCCTGCTGGCCCGAGACGACCCACACCCCGCGTTGTTTGATGCCTATGCCACCACGGTGCAGCTGGTGGCCAGCCAAAGTGCCGACACCCTGCAGCTGGCGCTGCGGGCCTTTGAGTTGCGCCTGTTGCGCGACATTGGGCTGTTGCCCGCACTGGACATTGAAACCGCGACGCTGGCCCCGTTGGAGCCGCTCACGCCCTACGTGCTGGTGCCAGAGTCTGGCTTGCGCCAAGCCCAGGACGAAGACCGCAGCAGCCTGTCCGGTGAGCAGTGGTTGGTGCTGCAGCAGTCTCTGGCTGACCAGGCCCCGTTTTCGGACACGCTGCGCGCCTGTATTCCAGCGGCGCAGTCGCTGAAAACCCAGCTGCGCGGTCTGCTGCACTACCATTGCGGCGTGAAGGTGCTCAAGACTCGGCAGATGATGATTGATTTGCAAAATCTCTAACCTAAAGACCCCGCGCAACACCATGAAAACCGCCCTGTCCGTCAACGTCAACAAGGTCGCGCTGCTGCGCAACACCCGCCACCTGGGGATTCCGAGCGTGCTGCGTGCCGCTGAGCTGTGCCTGCAGGCCGGCGCGCAGGGCATCACCGTTCACCCCCGGCCGGATGAGCGACACATCCGTGCTGACGACGTGTATGAAATCGCCGCGCTGATGAAAGATTGGCCGGACCGCGAGTTCAACATCGAAGGCAACCCGACCCAGAACCTCATGCAGTTTGTGCAGGACCTGACGGCACGCGGCCTGCCGCTGCACCAGTGCACTTTTGTGCCTGACAGCGAGGACCAGTTCACCAGCGACCACGGCTGGACGTTCCCCCAGGACGCCGAGCGCCTGCGTCCGCTGATCGAGCAAGTCCATGCACGCGGTGTGCGCGTCAGCCTGTTCATGGACCCGGTGCCCCCCGCGATGGTGGGTGCCAAGAACGTCGGGGCGGACCGCGTTGAGCTGTACACCGAAAGCTATGCCAGCGCTGCCACGCCGCAGGCTAAAAAAGAGGCCTTGAGCGCGTTTGCCCACTCGGCCTTGGCCTGTCATGCGCTGAATCTGGGCGTCAATGCGGGCCACGACCTGAACCGGGACAACCTGACCGAGTTCCTGCGCGCTGTGCCGGGTGTCAGGGAAGTGTCGATCGGCCACGCGCTGATCGCCGACGCGCTGGAGCTGGGGTACAGCGCCACGGTGGCGGCGTACTTGCACTGCATTGACGATGTGCTGCATGCACCGGTGGCTTGATGATTTTTGGCATCGGCACTGACATTTGCGACGTTCGCCGCATCCGCGCCAGCCTGGACCGGCACGGCGAGCGTTTCGCCCGGAAGATCCTCAGCGACGGTGAACTGCTCACCTTTCAGGAGCGCCGCAGCCGCTGGCCGGACCGCGGTGTCAGCTACCTGGCCACCCGGTTTTCGGCCAAAGAAGCGTTCAGCAAAGCCATCGGCCTGGGCATGCGCATGCCCATGACCTGGCGGCACTGTGAAATTGCCAAGGCCGCTAGCGGCAAGCCTGAGATCGTGCTGCACGGCGCCCTGAAAACCTGGTTTGACGCGCAGCAGCTCAGCGCCCACATCACGGTGACCGATGAAACCGACTACGCAGCCAGTTTCTGCGTGGTTGAGTACAAAAATA
>JBJXEI010000077.1:0-6224 GCA_046154065.1 Polaromonas sp.
CTGCTCGAAGTGCTGCTGGTCAACCGCACCCACATGGAAGCGGCGATCTACGGCAACTGGCTGGGCCGCCTGATGTACCGCATCAAACACCTGCTCAACCGCAACACCAAGGCCAACAGCCGCAAAAACATCCACGCCCACTACGACCTGGGCAATGCGTTTTACGAGCTGTGGCTGGACGGCACGATGAACTACTCCTCGGCGATTTTCGAGACCCCGCAAACGTCGATGAAAGACGCGCAGAACGCCAAAGTGCGCCGCGCCTTGAAGATGGCGCAAGTCCAGCCCGGCGACCGCGTGCTGGAGATCGGCTGCGGCTGGGGCGCGCTGGCCGAAATGGCCACCACCGAATTCAAGGCATCGCTGGTGGGTGTGACGCTGAGCACCGAACAGCTGGCCTGGGCCAACGAGCGCATGGCCCAACACGGTGTGGCCGACAAAGCGGATCTGCGCTTGCAGGACTACCGCGACATCGGCAAAACCACGCCGGACGCGCCATTCGATGCGATCTGCTCCATCGAAATGATCGAGGCCGTAGGCCAGCAGTTCTGGCCCGAGTACTTCCAGACCGTGGCGCGCCTGCTCAAACCTGGCGGCCATGCCTGCATCCAGAGCATCGTGATCGCCGACGAGCTGTTCGAGCGCTACGTGGACTCGACCGACTTCATCCAGCAGTACATCTTCCCCGGCGGCTGCCTGCCCTGCCCGCGAGAATTCCGCGTGCAGGCGCATGCCGCGGGGTTTGACATCGTGGACGAGTTTTCATTCGGCCAGGACTATGCACACACCCTCAAGCTGTGGCGCGACGACTTCCTGGCGCAAGAGTCACGGGTGCTTCAACTCGGGTTTGACAAGAGGTTTATCCGCATATGGGAGTTCTATCTGGCCTACTGCGAAGCGGCTTTTGCGCAAGCCAACACCGACGTCATGCAGTTCACGCTGCGCAAACGCTGATGGCCCGCGCCCGGTGGGCACTGGCCGCCCTGGTGCTGTGCCTGGCGGGCACGGCGCTGGCGCAAACCAGCCCGGCGGACACCCGGCCCGAAGTCAGCGCCGCGCTGCCGCAGGCCCAGCTGATCGGCAAAGGCCGCCTGACGGTGTTTGGCTTTCAGGTGTACGACGCCCGGCTGTGGGCCGCGCCTGGCTTTGGCGGCACCAGCTACGCCACGCAGCCGCTGGCGCTGGAACTGAATTACCTGCGCGACTTCAAGGCGCTCGACATTGCCGAGCGCTCCATCAAGGAAATGCGCCGCAGCGCACCCATCAGCGACGCGCAAGAGGCCAAATGGCTGGCAGACATGCAGCGCGTGGTGCCTGACGTGAGAAAGGGCGATCGCATCCTGGGGATTCACCAACCCGGCAAGGGCGCGGACTTCTGGGTCAACGGCAAACCGGTGGGCGACATTCAGGACGCGGAATTCGCCCGGCTGTTTTTTGGCATCTGGCTGTCGCCCAAAACGTCCGAACCGCAAATCCGCACCCTGCTGCTGGGCGGCAACCCGGGATGAACCCGCCTGGCGCTTTCACGCCACGGGGCGGCTTCACCTACGGCCTGCTGGGCCTGCCGCTGGCCTTTGTGGCGCTGCCGCTGTACGTGATTTTGCCCAACCACTACGCCAAAGAGTTCGGCGTACCGCTGGCTACGCTGGGCGCGATGTTGCTGGGCGCACGGCTGTTTGACGCGGTGATTGACCCGCTGCTGGGCCGCCTGAGCGACCGGCTGTTTGCCAACTCGGCCCGCGCCGTGCTGCGGCTGGGGGCGCTAGCGGCGGTGGTGCTGGCCATGGGGTTTGCGCTGCTGTTTTTCCCGCTGGTGTCCAGCCCCAACGCCTTGATTGCTTGGGCCAGCGTCGTGCTGGTGGTGACGTATGCCGCCTACAGCGCACTGAGTGTGTCGCACCAGTCCTGGGGCGCGATGCTGGGCGGCAACGAAGCCCAGCGCAGCCGCACCGTGGCCTGGCGGGAAGGTTTGGGCCTGGTGGGTGTGGTGTTGGCATCGATCACGCCGGTAGCCCTGGGTTTGCCTGCCACCACTGCTCTATTTTTAATAGCGTTGCTGCTGGGTTGGCTGGCCTGGACACGAGCGCCCAGACCCGTCGCCCAGCCGCGCACGGTGGGCCACGCGGCGCCGGGGCAGCTGTGGTTGCCGCTGCAGCAAAGCGCGTTTCGCCGGCTGCTGGCGGTGTTTTTGCTCAACGGCATTGCCAGCGCCGTGCCCGCCACGCTGGTGCTGTTTTTCATTCAAGACCGCCTGCAGGCACCGCAAAGCATGGAGCCGCTGTTTCTGGGGGCCTACTTTGTCAGCGCCGCGCTGTCGATTCCGCTGTGGCTGGCGGTGGTCAAGCGCCTGGGCTTGGCACGCAGCTGGCTGGCGGGCATGCTGCTGGCGATTGCCGTGTTTGGCTGGGCCACCCAGCTGGGCGCGGGCGACACCACGGCGTTTTTGCTGGTGTGCGCGCTGTCTGGTGTGGCGCTGGGCACCGACCTGGCCCTGCCCGGCGCGATGCTGGCGGGCGTGATTCAAAAGGCCGGACAGTCTGGCCAGGCCGAGGGTGCGTACTTCGGCTGGTGGAACTTCGCCACCAAACTCAACCTGGCGCTGGCCGCCGGGCTGGCACTGCCGCTGCTGGGCGTGTTCGGCTACGTGCCCGGCGCGCGTGATGCCCAGGGCCTGAACGCGTTAGTGATGGCTTACTGTGTGCTGCCGTGTGTGCTCAAACTCGCCGCCGCTGCGTGCCTGTACGGTTTCATCATTCGACAAGAAAGCACCTCCCCATGACCTCTTTTTTCCGTCGCCCGACCGCCTGGTTATCCGCCGCTGTGTTGGGCGTGGCCCTGCTGGCAGGCTGCGCGGGCCCGCAAATCACCGACTACGCGGCAGAACAACCCACACTGGACATGCGCCAGTACTTCAACGGCACGCTGGACGCGTACGGCGTGTTCACCGACCGCTCGGGCAAAGTCGTTAAACGCTTCACGGTGGTCATGACCTGCAAATGGGTCGGCGAGGTCGGCACGCTGGACGAAGACTTCAGCTACTCGGATGGCACCAAAAGCCGCCGCATCTGGACCCTGGTGCGCACGCCCGACGGCAAGTACACCGGCACGGCCGCAGACGTGATCGGCACGGCGCAGGGCGAAGAAAAAGGCAACGCCTTTCGCTGGGGCTACACGCTGGACCTGCCGGTGGACGGCAAAAACATCGCAGTGCAGTTCGACGACTGGATGTACCTGATGAACGACAAGGTCATGCTGAACAAGGCCGTGATGAGCAAGTTCGGCATCAAGCTCGGGGAGGTCACCTTGTCCTTCGTGAAGCGTTGAAAGACGGGTCAGAAAGCTTTTTTTTGACCAAACCACCCGCCGGCCTAGGCGTTCATTGCCTGGTCTGCTATCAATTTATTCAAACAACCCACTCACTGCCATGCCTTTGAACTCCCCCATCACCGACTGGCAGGGCAAATCTGTCTGGCTGGTTGGCGCGTCCAGCGGCATTGGCCAGGCCACCGCGCACGCGCTGCACCAGGCGGGCGCGCGGGTGTTTGTGTCAGCCCGCAACGCCGACGCACTGCTGGCCTTCACCGCCAGCCACCCGGGTACCACGGCCATCCCGCTGGACGTGTCCGACCGCCAGGCAGTGGACGCGGCCGCCCACACCGTGCTGGCCAGCGGCCCGCTGGACCTGATGCTGTTTTGCGCCGGGTACTACAAGGCCCTGCGCGCCACTGACTTCAGCCTGGACGAGATGCTGCAGCACAACCAGGTCAACTACGTGGGCGCGGTGCAGGTGCTGGGTGCGGTGCTGCCCGCCATGCTGGCGCGAAAATCAGGCCATGTCAGCCTGATCAGCAGCGTGGCGGGCTACCGGGGCCTGCCTAAAAGCCTGGCCTACGGGCCGACCAAAGCGGCGCTGATCAACCTGGCTGAAACGCTGTATGTGGACTTGCAAGACAGCCACGTTGGCGTGAGCCTGGTCTGCCCCGGCTTTGTCGAAACACCGCTGACCGCCCAAAACGAGTTCACCATGCCCGGCCTGATCAAGCCCGAGCAGGCGGCGTTGGCGATATTGAAAGGCTGGGGCCAGGGGAAGTTTGAAATCCACTTCCCCAAACGCTTCACGCTGTGGATGAAGGCGCTGGCGCTGCTGCCCGCGCGCCTGTACTTTCCGGTGATCCGGCGCTTCACCGGCTTGTGAGCGGGCTGGGCCAGAGACCCGCCTGCCCGGTGCGGGTTCAGCCCGCGTTGGTTTCCACAAAGCTGGGCCGCAGCACCAGCTTTTCCTGCAGCTTGGCCAGGTTGGGGTGGGCGCTGCGCCAGGCGACGTCGGCAAAACGTAAGTCCAGGTAGGCCAGGGCGCAGCCCACGGCGATGTCAGACAGGCTCAGGTGAATGCCGCTGCAAAACGGCTTGTCGGCCAGGCCGGTGCTCATGGCTTTCAGGGCGGCGTCGATTTTCCCCATCTGCCGGGCGATCCAGGCGTCGCTGCGCTGCTCGGCCGTGCGGCCAGCCCAGGTGGCTTCCAGGCGCGCCAGCAGGGCGGCGTCCATCAGGCCATCGGCCAGGGCTTCCCAGGTTTTGACTTCGGCACGTTCGCGGCCCTGGCTGGGGATCAGTTTGCCGACGGGCGAGAGCGTGTCCAGGTACTCGACGATCACGCGCGAGTCAAACACGGCTTCGCCGCCTTCCATCACCAGGCAGGGCACTTTGCCCAGCGGGTTGGAGGCAGTGATCAGGCTGTCCGCAGCCCAGACGTCGTCCATCACCAGCTGGTAGTCGAGCTTTTTTTCAGCCATGACGATGCGCACTTTGCGTACGTAGGGGCTGGTGGCGGATCCGATAAGTTTCATGGTGGGCAAGGGTCGGGGGTTCGTGGGCTCAAAATGGGCATTCTATCGAGTCAAGGCCAGCACCCGGCTTTCACGGCACAAATCCGCAGAATTGCCGCCATGTGTGGCGCTTTGCTTGAATTTGCCCGGTTTTGAGGCAGCCAGAGCCCCGCCTACAATCCTGCGCATGAGCCCTTCTACGCCTTCAACCTCACCCGCCGCACCCCAAAACCACCTGCCCACGGTCAACGCCTTGTCGCCCCTGGACGGCCGCTACGCCAGCAAACTTGCTGCGCTGCGCCCGCTGATGTCCGAGCAGGGCTACATGCACCGCCGGGTGCAGGTCGAGATCGCCTGGTTCATCGCGCTGTCAGACGCCGGCTTTGCCGAGTTCAAACCGCTCAGCCCCGGCGCCCGCACCTACTTGCTGAACCTGGTCAAAAACTTCTCTGAGCTAGATGCGATGGCGATCAAGGAGATCGAAAAAACCACCAACCACGACGTCAAGGCGGTGGAGTACTGGATCAAGTCCAAGTTCGAAGCGCGGCCAGAGCTGCAAAACGCGGCCGAGTTTGTGCACTTCGCCTGCACCAGCGAGGACATCAACAACACCAGCCACGCGCTGCAGCTCAAAAGCAGCCGTGAACTGGTGCTGCTGCCCGCGCTGGACAAGGTGATTGCCAAGATGCGCGAGATGGCTCACGCCTTTGCCGACGAGCCCATGCTCAGCCGCACCCACGGCCAGACGGCCAGCCCCACCACAGTGGGCAAGGAAATCGCCAACGTCGTGGTGCGCCTGCAAACCGCGCGCGCCAAGATCGCCGCCATCCCGCTGATGGGCAAAATGAATGGTGCGGTCGGCAACTTCAACGCCCACCTGTCAGCCTGGCCTGACTTTGACTGGGAAGCCTTCAGCAAAAAAGTCATTGAAACCCCCGAGCCGCTGGGCCTGGGCCTGACGTTTCAGCCCTACAGCATCCAGATCGAGCCGCACGACTACATGGCCGAGCTGTTTGACGCGGTAGCGCGCACCAACACCATCCTGATCGACTGGTCACGCGATGTGTGGGGTTACGTCAGCGTGGGTTACTTCAAGCAGCGCCTCAAGGCCGGCGAGATCGGCTCGTCGACCATGCCGCACAAGGTCAACCCGATTGATTTTGAAAACGCCGAGGGCAACCTGGGCCTGGCCAACGCGCTGCTCAAACACCTGAGCGAAAAACTGCCGATTTCCCGCTGGCAGCGCGACCTGACCGACTCCACCGTGCTGCGCAACATGGGTGTGGCGCTGGGTTACGCCGTGCTGGCCTACAACTCACTGAACGTGGGCCTGGGCAAGCTCGAACTGAACAGCGAAGCGCTGCAGGACGACCTGAACAGCGCCTGGGAAGTGCTGGC
>JBJXEI010000078.1:0-16438 GCA_046154065.1 Polaromonas sp.
GTGCTGGCGATGGCGCTGCTGTCGGGGCTGCTGGCCGCGTTTGAGGCGCTGCTGTTTGCCATGCTGGGCCGGGTGGTGGACTGGCTGGCCAGCACGCAGCCTGCGCAGTTGTTCGTCGAGCACGGCCACACGCTCTGGATATTGGGCGCGCTGGTGGTGGGCAGCATTGCCGTGGTGGCGCTGCAAACCACGGTGAAGCACCAGACCCTGGCCGTCAACCTGCCGATGCGGCTGCGCTGGAACTTTCACCGGCTGATGCTGGGCCAGAGCATGGCCTTCTACCAGGACGAGTTTGCCGGGCGGCTGACCACCAAGGTCATGCAAACCGCGCTGGCGGTGCGGGACACGCTGTTTGTGCTGGCCGATGTGCTGGTCGCCATGGCCGTGTATGTGGCCACCATGGTGGTGCTGGCTGGGGCGTTTGACCTGCGGCTGGTGGCACCCTTCATTGTCTGGCTGGGGCTGTACATCGCTTCGCTGTTTTATTTTGTACCGCGCCTGGGGCACATCGGCAAGCAGCAGGCCGACGCCCGTTCGCTGATGACCGGGCGCATCACCGACGCCTACACCAACATCAACACCGTCAAGCTGTTTTCGCACACACACCGGGAGGCCGCGTTTGCCCGCTCGGCGATGCAGGAGTTCATGAAAACCGGGCACACGCAGATGCGCCTGGTCAGTGCGTTCGAGATCGTCAACCACGCGCTGAGCATGGGGCTGATTTTGGGCATGGCGGGCATGTCGCTGTGGCTGTGGAGCCAGGACCAGGTGGGCGCGGGCGCGGTGGCGGCCGCCACGGCCATGGCGCTGCGGCTGCAGGGCATGTCGCACTGGATCATGTGGGAAACCACCAGCCTGTTTGAAAGCGTGGGCACGGTGCAGGACGGCATCAACACGCTGTCCAAACCGCGCGCGATTGTGGATGCGCCCCAGGCCACCACGCTCACGGTGCCGCGCGGCGAGGTGCGCTTTGAAAGCGCCAGCTTCAGCTACGGAGAGGGCAAACCGGTGATTGACCAGCTGAGCCTGACGGTGCGCGCCGGTGAAAAGATCGGCCTGATTGGGCGCTCGGGTGCGGGCAAGTCCACGCTGGTCAATTTGCTGCTGCGCTTTCATGACTTGGGCGCGGGCCGGGTGCTGATTGACGGGCAGGACATAGCGCACGTGACGCAAGACAGCCTGCGCAGCCACATCGGCATGGTGACGCAAGACACCTCGCTGCTGCACCGCTCGGTGCGCGACAACATCACCTACAGCCGCCCGGCGGCCAGCGACGCGGACATGCAGCTGGCGGCCGAGCGGGCCGAAGCGGCGGGTTTCATCAGCCAGCTGACCGACCTGCAGGGCCGCACCGGTTTTGACGCGCAGGTCGGTGAGCGCGGCGTGAAGCTCTCGGGCGGGCAGCGCCAGCGCATCGCCATTGCGCGGGTGATGCTGAAAGACGCCCCCATCTTGTTGCTGGACGAGGCCACCAGCGCGCTCGACTCCGAGGTCGAGGTGGCGATTCAAAGCAGCCTGAACACGCTGATGGAGGGCAAAACCGTGATCGCGATTGCGCACCGGCTCTCGACCATCGCGGCGATGGACCGGCTGATCGTGCTGGACCAAGGCCGCATTGTGGAAGAAGGCGACCACCGCAGCCTGCTGGCCGCTGGTGGCCTGTACGCGCGGCTGTGGGCGCACCAGAGCGGCGGGTTTCTGGCGGAGCCTGAATCGGCCGACTAAACCGACCCCGCGCCACACCGCTGCGGGCGTGGCCGGGAGCCCGTTTTGGGGCCTTTTTGGGCCTTTTTGGGGTCTTTCCCATCACTGAAACAGCCAAAATAACGCCAAATCGGCCGCCAGCCTAGGTGTTTAAATCCTGGTCTGCTATTGAAATAATAGCAATCAACCAACCTCAACCTGCGGCCTGTGCGTGCCGCCCGGCGTTGCACACGCCGTGGCTGATGGCCAGGTTCTCTGCATGGCTGTTGCCCCCCCTACTCAGCGGCTGGATGTGTTCCAGCGTCGCGTCTTCGCGCACCACATGCTGCCCGCACACCCAACACGGCACTTGCCCGTGCAACTGGCGGGCAATGGTTTTGTAGATTTTGTCGCGCGTCAGGCCCAAGCGGCTCATGGTTGGTCTTTCATCATCAAGGGGTTCAAAACATCAAATCCGCTCAACCACGCTCTGGCCCGGCTGGACCTCGAACGCAGTCAGCGTGTCGATCTGCGTGATCGGCTGGCGCGCATCGCTGACCACGCGCAAGGTGGTGCGCAGCCGCTGCGGCGTCAGTTCCACCACGCCGTAGCCTTTTCGTTCGCCGTCGGCGTAGACAAAGTGCGGGTTGCGGGCCAGGTGCTCGGCCATCAGCGCACTGCCAGCAGCCGTGCCTGATGAGTTAGAGCTGATGCTGGTGCCGCAAAACTCCACCGCCACGGCGGCACTGCGGGGCCGGGCGTAGTCGGCCAGCACGCGGCCGACCCAGTTCTCATGCACGTCGCCGCCAAGCAGCACCGGGTTGGGCACGGCCTGTCCGGCCAACGCGTTGGTCAGGCGGGTGCGGGCAGCACTGTAGCCGTCCCAGCCGTCGTTCCACAGCGTGGGGCCGGGGCGTTTGGCGGTGTGAAAGTCGCGCTGGCCGAACAGGGTCTGCTGGCCCAGCAGGTTCCACTGCGGGCCGGCGCGCCCCAGCTCGGTGGTCAGCCATTGCTCTTGCGCAGCCCCCAGCAGGCTGCGGGCCGGGTCGGCCCAAGCCTCACAGCTGGCGGGGTTCAGCGTGCTGGCGCCCTTTTTACCTTGTCGGGTGCAGACCTGCGGGTCGCGGTACTGGCGACTGTCGAGCATGTAAAACGAGGCCAGCCGGCCGTAGTTCACGCGCTGGTAGATGCGCATTTCCGACCCACCCGCCAGCCCGGCCAGCGCCTGGGTCAAGGCGGACGCCCGCAGCGGCATGTGTTCATAAAACGCCTGGTAGGCCGCCGCCCGGCGCGCGGCAAAGCTGGGCTGCGCCGGGCCGTTGCTGCCTTCCTGCAGGCCGGCGTAGTCGTTTTGCACCTCGTGGTCGTCCCAGGTCACCAGCCACGGGCAGGCCTGGTGCATGGCCTGCAGGTCGGCGTCACTTTTGTACAGGGCGTAGCGCTGGCGGTAGTCGTCCAGCGTCAGCGCCCAGCCTGCGCCGCCGCTGCCAGCGGGCCGCACCGACGTCGCGCTGATCGGGTACTCGTACATGTAGTCGCCCAAAAACAGCACCAGGTCCAGGTTTTCGGCCAGCATGTGGCGGTAGGCACTGAAGTAGCCGTGCTGCCAGTTCTGACAAGACGCGTAGGCCAGCCGCAGGCTACTGACCTGTGCATCCGGCGCAGGCAGCGTGCGGGTGCGCCCGATGGGGCTGACGGCATCGCCCAGCATGAAGCGGTAGAAGTACCAGCGGTCCGCCGCCAGGCCCGGCACCTCCACATGCACCGAATGCGCCAGCGCCCCCATGGCCTGGGCCTGGCCGCTTTGCACGATGCGGGTGAAACGCTCGTCGTGTGCCAGCTCCCAGCGCACCGCCTGTGGGCCAGCCTGCGCGCCCAGGGCAGTGCCATCGGGCTGCATCAGCCGCGTCCACAGCACCACCGAGTCGTGGCGGGGCGACCCGCTGGCCACCCCCAGCCCGAACGGGTTGCGCGGCAGTGCGCCCTGGCTGCGAGCGGCGCGGGGGAGCCACAGCGTGCTGGCGCTCAACGCGGCCCACTGCATGAGCTGGCGGCGGCTGGCGGGGGCGTGGAACAGGGGCATGGGGGGCGTCCTTGCGGGGTTCAGGGCTTGTGGCTATGCTTGGATTTTGACTGGAGACACCCATGGCACACGCTTCCCCTCGCAAGACGGCCCAGGACTTTGACCAGGAACTGCTCATTTTGTTTGATGCCTATGTGCACGGCACCATTGACCGGCGCGGCTTTCTGGCGGGGGCGCAAAAGTTTGCCACGGCCAGCATGAGCGCCGGTGCGCTGTTGGCCGCGCTGAGCCCCAACTTCGCCATGGGCCAGCAAATCCCCAAGGACGACCCCCGCCTGAGCACCGCCACACTCAGCTACCCGTCAACTGCAGGCACGGGCACTGTCAAGGGCTACCTTGCCAAACCCGCCAACATGACGGGCAAGCTGCCGGGCGTGCTGGTGGTGCATGAAAACCGCGGCCTGAACCCACACATTGAAGACATCACTCGTCGCATTGCTCTGGATGGCTACATCGCCTTTGCCCCCGACGCGCTGACACCGCTGGGCGGCTACCCGGGCGACGAAGACAAGGCCCGCACCTTGTTCGCCTCACTCAACCAGAAAAAGGCGACCGAAGACTTTGTGGCCGGCACGATGTTTTTGAAAGGCCAGGCGGATTGCACCGGCAAGGTCGGCGTGGTGGGCTTTTGTTACGGCGGCGGCATGGCCCACACCCTGGCCACCCGCCTACCTGAGCTGAACGCGGCCGTGCCTTTTTACGGCAACCACCCGGCCCCGGAAGACGCGGCCAAGGTCAAGGCCCCGCTGCTGATTCACTTTGCCGCGGTGGACGAACGCATCAACGCCGCCTGGCCCGGCTATGAGGCCGCGCTGAAAGCCGCTGGGGCCACCTACACCGCCCATCAGTACGCGGGCACGCAGCACGGCTTCAACAACGACACCACCCCGCGCTACGACGCGACCGCCGCCAAACTGGCCTGGGAGCGCACCATGGCGTTTTTTGCACAGTCCCTGAAAACCGCCTGACGCAAAACACCCCCTTCAAGCTGACCTCGTCCGCTGCCACAGCACCCACCCGGTGCCGTCGCAGCGGATTTTTTTCGCCTGCCCAAAAAGTTTTGACGATTTTTTGCACGGCACTGTAAGATGCAAACCCGCCGCCCGACTAAACCCCAACAGCGCACACATCACACCCCACAACACCCGCTGCCAAACCAGGAAACACCATGTCCACCCCTTCAACGCACCCCCTGATCCACCCCGCCTGGTTGCGTGCCATGCACTGGCTCAACGCCCTGGCCGTGGTGGTGCTGATGATGAGCGGCTGGCGCATCTACAACGCCACCGCTTTCCTGGGTTTTGTGATTCCGGCGGACATCACGCTGGGCGGCTGGCTGGGTGGTGCGCTGCAGTGGCACTTTGCCGCCATGTGGGTGCTTGGCGTCAACGGCCTGCTGTACCTGCTGCTCAACGCCGCCACCGGCCGCCTTGCCGCCAAGTTTTTCCCGCTGTCGCCCAAGGCCTTCGTCGCCGATTTGCTGGCAGCCGCCAAAGGCAAGCTGGCCCACGCCGACCCGCGCCAGTACAACACGGTACAAAAACTCGCTTACCTGTTGGTGATGCTGGACAGCGTGCTGCTGGTGGTGTCCGGCCTGGTGCTGTGGAAGTCTGTGCAGTTTGACCTGCTGCGCACCCTGATGGGCGGCTACGAAGGGGCCCGGCTGGTGCACTTTTTTGCCATGGCCACCCTGGCGGCCTTTGTGGTGGTGCATTTGGTGATGGTGCTGCTGGTGCCGCGCACGCTGGTCTACATGGTTCGCGGCCGCTGAACACCCCCCACATTTCAGGACATACATCATGACCATTCAAACACCCCGACGCCTGGACCTGGACGGCCAGGCCGTGTTGACCGAGGCGGTAGACCGCATCAGCCACGCCCAGCAGCTTGGCAGCGGCCGCCGCAACTTTTTACGCTCTGCGCTCAGTCTGGGCGGCCTGTCGATGCTGACCGGCTGCGTGCTGGACGACAGCGCCAGCGTCAACATCGCTTTGGGCAAGATCTCGCAGCTCAACGACAAGGCCCAGGCCTGGCTGTTTGATCCGAACCGCCTGGCCCCGACTTACCCGGACTCGATGATCACCCGGCCCTTCCCCTTCAACGCCTACTACGCTGAAAGCGAGGTACGCAAGGTGGAGGAAAGCACTTACCAGCTCGAAGTCACAGGCATGGTGGCCGACAGGAAAAAATGGACCCTGCCCGAGCTGCACGCCATGCAGCAAACCGACCAGGTCACGCGCCACATCTGCGTGGAAGGCTGGAGCGCCATTGGCAAGTGGGGCGGCGTGCCGTTTGCCACTTTCCTCAAGCGGGTGGGGGCCGACACCACGGCCAAATACATCGGCTTCAAGTGTGCCGACGACTACTTCACCAGCATCGACATGGCCACAGCCCTGCACCCGCAAACCCTGCTGGCGCTGACCTACGACGGCCAGGTGTTGCCGCCCAAATACGGCTTTCCCATGAAGCTACGCATGCCCACCAAGCTGGGCTACAAAAACCCCAAACACATTCAGGCGATGTTTGTGACGAATACCTACCCTGGCGGCTACTGGGAAGACCAGGGCTACAACTGGTTCGGAGGCAGCTGAGGCACCGCTACGGCTGCACGACAACACAGGTCAGCGCACCTCCCAAGGCTGACCTGCCTTTTTTGTTTTCTCGATCGATTTTTCAACCGTCAACTCAAGGACAACACCATGACCCACTTCAAAACACTGCTCGTTATTTCCGCCCTGCTCAGCGCCGGTGTGGCCCAGGCTGCCTCCCACGCGGGTGCCCCCATGGCCAAAGACGCCATGAGCAAAGATGCCATGGCGAAGGACCCCATGGCCAAGGACGCCATGAAAAAAGATCCGATGGCGAAAGACGCAATGAAAAAAGACCCGATGGCCAAGGACGCCATGGGCAAGGATGCGATGGCGAAGGATGCGATGGCGAAGGACGCGATGAAGAAGTAAACCTGTCGGCGGCACCATCGGGTGCGCCTGCACGTTGGACCACGTCCCGGGCACCTGCCGCAGCAGCGTCAGGTGCTTTTTGACGTTAAAGCGCTTGCAGGCCGTTGCCGCAGCGGGGTGAGCAAGGCCGACAAGCCGTTGCTGTCAATCGTCTGCATCAGCGCCAGCAAACGCCCCAGATCGCCTTTGGGAAAACCCTCCCGGGCAAACCAGTTGAGGTAGTTGCCCGGCAAATCGGCAATCACGCGGCCTTTGTACTTGCCGTAGGGCATGGGAAGCGTGACCAGGCGCTGCAGGTCTTCGGGGTTCACTCGACAACCCCTTTTTAGCCGCCAGCGCGCTTGCCGCTGTGGCCCAGCTTGTGCAGCGCAGCCAGCAGCGTGTCGACATGGTCGCCCTGCACTTCCACCACGCCGTCTTTGACCGTGCCGCCCGCGCCGCAAGCCGAGCGCAGCTGTTTGCCCAACGCGGCCAGCCCCTCTTGTTGCAGCGGCAGGCCCTTGACCAGTGTCACGCTCTTGCCGCCACGGCCTTTGGTCTGCAGGGACACCCGCACCACGCCGTCCCCCTTGGGGGCTGCGGCCTGGCGGCAGGTGCAGTTGGCCACGGGTTGCCTGCAGCCGGGGCACATGCGGCCGGTGTCGGTGGAATAGACCAGAGAGCCCAGAGAGCTGAGTGCGTTTTTCATCTCAGTTGCTCAGCACGTCGCCGCTTTTGCAGGCTGCGCGGATGATGCGCTCGGTCGGGTTGGGTGTCATTTCCCGGAACACCATCGGGCGTAACTGGTCACGGCCATAGACCAGGCTCTGGTGCACCGCGCCTTGCCACATCGGCAGGCGGTAGAAGTCTGCCGACAGGAAGCGGGCGGTACCTTTGGTGCAGTCAAACTCCACCACAGAAAAATAAGAACGGAACATCACCCCGTCCCGGCTGGTGCGCGGCTGGGCCCGGTTGACACGAACCTGCATGGTGCGCAGCTCGGCTTTGCCGTCAATCGACTCGGGGTTGACTTGCACGATGTCGTTGGCGGCGTCGTCGGGCTCACCCCGCAGGGTCAGCCAGGTGCTGGCCTGCGCGGTGCCCATGGCACCGGCCAGAACACAGGCCAGCACGCCTGCCCGCAAGCAAGCGACGAGCGTGGTGGTTCTTCTTTTGCTGTGCATGACGGGCCTCTTGTTTGCTGGTTTGGTTGTAATGGCAGTGCACTCAAAAAAATACCTTGCTATTTTGAGGGATGATGACCCATGACTGAACGACACACCCCGGATAAAGAAGAAATTAACCTGCTGCCTGCGTTTGACCGGCTAGACCTGCCGCAGATCATGCTGGTGAACACGCCCGTGCAGGCCCAGGCCGCGTTGGCAGCACTGGCGGGCTGCACGGCGCTGGGGTTTGACACCGAGTCCAAACCCACGTTTGCCAAAAACGAAGCCTCAACCGGGCCGCACATCGTGCAGCTGTCCACACTGGAGCGCGCCTGGATCTTCCAACTCGACAACGCTGAATGCCGCAGCGCTGTGGCCGCGCTGCTGGAGTCGCCCGCCATCGTCAAGGCGGGCTTTGGCCTGGGAGACGACAAAAAACGCATCCACAGCAAGCTGGGTATTGATTTCCAGGGCGTGCTGGACCTGAACAGCACCTTCAGGGCGCAAGGCTACCGCAAGGACATGGGCGTGCGCGGTGCGGTGGCCGTGCTGTTCGGCCAGCGGTTCATCAAGTCGAAAAAGGCCAGCACATCCAACTGGGCCAACCCGCAGCTGACCGAAGCGCAGCTGATTTACGCCGCCAACGACGCCTATGCCGCGATGCGGGTGTGGGCCGAGCTGCAAGCCAAAGGTGCATTCAGTCCTGATTGATCAAGCCAAGCGGACGCTCAACAAAAAATGATGGCCAGCAACGCCGGGTCATCCGCCCAGTTCAGCAGCGCGTGCCCGGCCAATCGATAGGCTGCATACAGCGCCAACGCCAAACCTTTTTCAAACACCCCTTGCATTCAGTGACGGCGGGCTGTTAAGCCTTGGGAACCACAGACGCCTTGCGGTCGGCCAGCACCTTTTGGGCCGACGGGCGTTCGCTGATCAACTTGATGTAAGGCTTGTAGTCCACCCCGGCGGTCAGCAGCAGGTCTGTGCCGTACACCGCACGCGTGGCCATTGCGACGACCGGTAGGCTGGCAAAGGCCGAACAGTCGGCCTGGGTGAAGGTGTCGCCCGCCACAAACGGGGCGAATTTGGCAATCCGCTGAAAGGCCAGGATGTTTTTTTCAAGCTGGGCGCGCACCCGCGTCTGAGCCGACTCACTGACCTTGCCACCAAAAAACGCCTGGCTGTACAGCTCACGCGCCACCAGTTCCAGGTGCAGGTCGATAAAGGTGCACAGCTCACGCACCTTGGCGGCGGCAAAGGGGTCGGCCGGCAGCAGCGCCGCATGGGCCGGGCTCGGGTAGGCGGCCTCCAGGTAGTCCAGCATGACCTGGCTTTCGCACAGGCCGCCCTGCTCGGTGCGCAAAAACGGAATTTTCCCCAACGGTGACGCGGCCAGCACCTGCGGGTCGGTGCTCATGGTGGGCACGGTTTCTTCAACAAAGGGGATGTTCTTTTCCAGCAGGGCCAGCTTGACCTTGTTGTAGTAGTTGGAAATCGGAAAGCCGCAAAGAGTCAAGGTGCTCATGGGTGTGTCTTGGTGTGTAGCGCAAGTGGGGAAATGCCCGGCGTCGAGTTTATTCGTGCGCCTGTGATGCTCCTAGCGCACCGGAGACGCCTGCGCGGGTGCGGCGGGCAGCTGGTCCATGAGGCGCGGCCGACCGCCTTCGGGCGGGCTGTCACCCGGGCGCATCACCACGGTCGGCATGTCCATCGGAATGCCTGGCGCGGCCACCACCGCACCACCCTGCGCGGGCGGGGCGCCGAGCATCGCACCCGGCCCGGCGCCCTCGCCCGGCAAGATCACGCCGGATGGCGGGGCCAGCGGGTCAATCACTTCCACGGGCGCGGGCAGCACTTCCACCTGGCGCGGCGCGTTGAACCGGGCTTTCACGTCGATCAGCTTGCCCTTGATGGCCCCCTGGACAAACGCGCCCACCATCGGCAGCGCGCTTTGCGCCCCGGGTCCCCATCGGTCCCCCATGGTGACGCGGTTGTCATTGAACCCAGCCCAGGCACCGGCCACCAGTTGCGGGTGCATCAGGATGAACCAGCCGTCGGTGTTGTTCTGGGTGGTGCCGGTTTTGCCGGCCACGTCCGCCCGAATGCCGTATCGGCTGCGGATGGCGCTGCCCGTGCCATGGTCGATGGCGCTGCGCAGCACGTCCAGCAGGGTCTGGGCGGTGTCCACCGGCATGGCGGTTTCTGCCAACGGGGCGGCCAGCACCTCCAGGGTTTTGCCGTTTCGGTCATCCACCCGGGTCATCAGCACAGGGGTGTTGTAGCGGCCGTCATTGGCCAGCGTGGCGTAGGCATTGACCATTTCCTTGAGGGTCACCGGGCTGGTGCCCAGCGCCAGAGACGGTACCTCGTCCAGCGTGCTTTGCCGCACGCCCATGGCGCGGGCCAGCGCCGCCACCTTGGCGGGGCCGACCTGCATCATGACCTGCGCGGTGATGGTGTTTTTGGAATACGCCAGCCCCCGGCGCAGCGTCATCAGCTCGCCGCTCACGCCGCCGCCATCGGTGGGCTGCCACAGGGTGCCGTCGGCCTGGGGCACGTCCAGCAGTTGGTCGAACAGCGCGTCACTGGGTTTGGCACCGTTCTGGAAAGCCGCGCCGTACACAAAAGGCTTGAAGGTGGAGCCTGGCTGGCGCCGCGCCTGGGCGACATGGTCGAACTGGTCCTGCTGAAAGTCACGGCTGCCGACCCAGGCGAGCACATGGCCGTTGGTCGGATTCATGGCCATGAAGCCGGTCTGCACGCGGGTTTTGTCGCTGCGCAGCTTTTGCATGAACGCGGCGTCAGCCAGCAGCGGGGCCAGCGCCTCGCTGTCGCCGGTGGCGGCGCTGCGGGCGGCCTTGTACTCACGCGAGTCACGCACCAGGGCCAGCACCAGATCGCTGGGCCGCACCGGGCCTTTTTTGGCCGTCCAGCCCGCCGTCAAACGCCCGTCGGTGTCGGCAATTTTCTGCAACCGGTCGCCCTGCGCCGTCACGGCGGCGTTGGCAAGGTCCTGCAGCCGTGAATCAATGGTGGTGTGCAGCACCAGCCCATCGGCGTAGATGTTGTAGTCGTTGCGGTCCGCCCATTCAATCAGCCAGCGGCGCATTTGCTGGGCAAAGTGCGCAGCCGGGCCCAGTGGTTCGGACTGACGCTCGAAGTCAACCTTCAGCGGCTGGGTTTTGAGCTTGTCGAACTGCGCGATGGTCAGCTGGTCGGCTTTGACCATTTGCCCCAACACGGTGTTGCGCCGCGCCAGCGCCCGTTCGGGTTTGAGCACGGGGTTGTAGTAACTGGTGCCTTTGAGCATGCCCACCAGCGTGGCGGCTTCCAGCACGTCCAGCTTGTCAGCAGTTTTGTCGAAGTAGGTGCGCGCCGCCATGTCGATGCCGTAGGCGTTGTACAAAAAAGGCACGGTGTTCAGGTAGGCCTGAAGGATCTCGTCCTTGCTGTAGACCGCTTCAATCTTGATGGCGGTGATGGCTTCCTTGATCTTGCGACTCAAGGTGGGCGCGCGGCCAATGCCTTCGGGGTACAGGTTGCGCGCCAGTTGCTGCGTCAGGGTCGAGCCGCCTTGCAGGTTGCCCGTGAAGGTGTGCAGCGCCGCACCCACGGTGCGCGTGAAGTCAATGCCGTGGTGTTCGTAAAAACGTCGGTCTTCGGTGGCGATCAGCGCGGCGATCACGTTGGGCGAAATGTTGGCCAAGGCCACGCGGTCCCGGTCTGCGCGCTTGAACACGGCCAGCTCTACGCCGTCAGCCGACATCACCACCGAAGGTTTGGCTGTTTTGGCGCTCATCAGGTCGGCCGTGGACGGGGTGAACGGAATCAGCACCAGCACATAACCCAGCAGCAGCACAGGCACCGCCGCCACCCCGATCAGCACGCCGCGCCGCGTGGGGTGGCGCAGCCCGTGCCCCACGGTAGAGGCAAACTGCTGAAGGCGGTGGGTCAAAACATTCATGGGCACTTTCGGGGGACGGATCGGGTGTCGGTGGATCAGGGGTGAGTCTAGGCGGTGGCACCCGCTGGCGCTGTAGGACTCTGGCGTCAGGCGCAAGTGCCGCGAATGATGCACGCTCAAAGCGCCCGCCATGCGGCTGCGCAGGCAAAACCTGTTGCAAAACGTCCTGAAAACCGATCACAACGGCATTTTTTGAATCAAAACAGCCTAGCGCCTAGGTGAATATTGCCTGACTAGCTATCAAAAAAATAGTAGACAGACCGACGTTTGGCACGGCCTTGCCCTGCGGCCAAGACCAATGCCGGCTCACACCGCCACACGCCGCCCCAGCGCCCAGGCAAAAAACACACCTTCCAGCGCCATGCAGAGGCCACCCAGCGCCACCACGGCCCCGGTGCCGATGCGCTCAATCAGCACGGCGGCCAGCACCACGCCCACGGACTGGCCCAAAAACAGGAACGACGCGAACAAGGACACCGCTGTACCGCGCGCGTGCGGGGCCATCTGCGTGGCGCTGGCCTGCATGGTGTTGTGGAACATGAAAAACCCAAACCCCGCCAAAAAGCTGGCCGGAACGGCGGGCGCCCAGTGCGGTGTGGTGGCCAGCACCAGGGCACACACGCCCACCAGGCCGCCACCCACCAGCACCATGCGCTGCTGGCCCAGGCGGCGGATCAGCGTGCGGCCCACCGCCATGTAGCCCATGCCGCCCAGGCCAAACAGGGCCACGATAGCCCCGGACATCGACAGCGACAGGTTCAGCGCCGTGTGCAGGTGCGACGCCCAGATCGCCAGCACCCCAAACCCAACCGCGCCTTCGACCACCGCCATCATCAGCACCACGCGGGACCACGGACCGGTGACGATATTGAAGGCCTGACGGACAAAACCAGTGGACGCCGCCGCGGGCTTGGCGGCAGCAGGCCGGGCGGTGGCCGTGCCCTGCTGGCGGCGCAGGTCCACCCACATCAGCGTGCCGACCAGGCCGAACAAGCCCGTTAAAAACCCAAAGGCCCAGCGCCAGCCCAGCGCATCCGTCAGCAAGCCGCCCACCAGCTGCCCGCACACAATGCCCAGCGTGCTGCCCAGGCCGGTGCGGGTCAGCATTTCCTGCAGCTGGTCCGAGGGCACGTTGTCACCGATCCAGGCCATGGCCAGCGGGATCAATGCTGCAGCGCCCAGCGCCATCAACACCCGCGCCAGCAGCAGCACGTCCAGGCTGGTGGACAGCATGGCCACCACGCTGCCCACGCTGCAAAACAGCGTGGCAAACGTCACCACCCGGAACTTGCCCAGCCGGTCCCCCAGCGGGCCGTAGAACAGCTGCGCCAGCCCGTAGGTCACGGCAAACACCGACACCACCTGCGCCGCCTGCCCCAGCCCCACACTGAACACGCGGGACAGCTCGGGCAGCATCGCATCACAAATGCGCTGCGCCACCATGCTGGCAAAGGTGCCGCAGGACAGCAGCAGAATGGCGCGGCGGGTGGCGGGGGAAAGGGTTGACGCGGAGGTCATGGCGGATGATGAGCAGGAAATCACGTGATGCTCAATTTCCCTGATCTAGTGATGGGCTACACATTTCCAGGGCAATGCGGCGCACGCCAGCTACGAAAACATTGAAACTATGGGACAGGTTGCCAGTGTCGTGCAGGCAGTCAGCCATTGCACGTGCCCCGCTGCCTTTTTGAAATTCTGGCACCATGCGGTCCACTTCAAGCGACGGCTTCTGCCATTCGTCGGGATAAGCGAAACGTTTGCGCAAGGCCGGCGTGTTGAGTTTTGGGTTGTTAAATGCCTTTGCCAGCGCTTGCAGGTCGCCTAAGTACCAGCTTTCCAACTCTTGACAAACAAGTCGAACCAAAGTTTCTGCTCGGCCATTGGCTCGGCAAAGTGCCTGAAGCCGTGCTTTGAGCGCAACGCAGTCTGCGCCGTCGTTGTCGCGCATGATGACAAACCGATCACCTGGAATGCGCCATGCGCTGAGTTTGCGGGGAATGCTGCGGTCAAGGTCACTCTTGCCATCATGCTTAACGCACAAAAAGTGCCGGCCTTCAATCAGACCGGGCAACAAATTGGGAAGCAGTCCATCGAGCAAAATTTTCATGGAGGGCTCTTCAACAAGAAAAACAAGGCGACCAGTCATTTGATTCATCAATTAAGTCCCTCGAATAAACCCTGCTTCCACAGATAACCCGGCAAGTCACCAGCCTCAACAAGTGAGCGCAAGTTTTCAGAGTCACCTGCGCGGCTTACCTGGGTAAAACCATTTTCTTTACGCAGGCAATAAATCTCATCGAGCGTCAAGGCGTTGAGGAAGTCGGGAGAGTGGGAAGAAATAAACACTTGGCCCCCGCGCCGGGCATAGTCCCGAAACTCTTCCGCCAACTCAGGTAGCAATTCCGGATATAGCTGATTTTCCGGCTCCTCTACGGCCAGTAGCGGGTAGGGTTTGGGGTCGTTGAGCAACACAAGATAAGCAAACATCTTGATGGTGCCATCCGACACGTGGCGGGCAATAAACGGGTCTTTAAAGCTGCCGTCCTGAAAACGCAGCACTAGACGCCCATCTTCGGTTTGTTTGGGCTCGACCATCGACACACCCGGTACTCTGCGTTTCATGGACTCCAGCACGCGATCAAAGCGGTCTTTGTGGTGCTCAAATAGGAAATTAGCGACCAATGGCAGGTTGTCGCCACGCGTTGAAAGGTGATCCGCAAAACCTTCTTCCTGACTAGGTCGGGCTTCGGACACATGAAAGTCCGAAATGTGCCAATTTTCGATCATCATGCGAAAAGCGCTTGCGGCCTTGAAACGCTCGAACTGGCCCAAGCCTTTGATGGCGAGAATGTCCGGCGCGTCGAGTTCCTGGTCTTCGCGGTTTAAATCTTCATCTGGCTTAGAAAAGTCTTCTTCATTCGTAATGGCGTAACCTTTTCCTTCTGAGAAGTCCAGGAAACGAAATGGCGCACCGTAACTACCTCGCTTGTAACGAAGAACTTCACGCTCGACGATAGGTCGGCCGTCTTTGCCGGGGGCTATTTTCAGCATATAAGTGACCAGTCGGTCTTTGCCGGTAATTTCCAGCCGAAACTGGAGAGTCAACTCAATAGGCTGATCCGCAAACCCGCGGCTTGCCAGCTCTTTATAGCCCCCTCTTTTGCTCACCGCCTTGCCCACGTTCATAGCCAAAGCATCTTTAAGAAACGAAAAAACGTCAAATAGTGTGGATTTGCCCGTTCCATTGGCTCCAACAAGCACACACAGGCGAGAAATGTTTTCCAGCTTGGTATCGCGAAACAGGCGGTAATTTTTGATTTCAATAGATTCAATTTGCATCACTGACTCCCCGAGATGGTTAAACCGCTTGCTCGCCGAGTGGTGGGCTAGCTAGCGCCCGACCCAGGCGCGCCACGCCTTCTTCAATCTTCGCCACGTCGGCGGTTGCAAAGCTCAGGCGAAAGGTCGAGGCGTCAGGGTTGGCCGCGTAAAAAGGCGCGCCGGGCACAAAGGCCACACCTTGCGCAATGGCGCGTTGGGCGAAGTCGGCTGCACAGCAAAGTTGGCCGCGCGCACCGGTCAGGCGGGCCCAGAAGAACAGGCCGCCTTCAGGCTGGGTGAATGCCACCGCGTCGCCCAGCTCCCGCCCCAGTGCTTTGCCCATGGCCTGGGCGCGTTCGGCGTACACGCGGCGCACCTTGTCCAGCGTGGCGGGCATGCCGCCCGCTTTGAGGTACTGGGCGGCCGTGGCCTGGGCGAAGGTGCTGGTGTTGGCGTCGCTGAATTGTTTGCACATCACGGCTTTGGCCAGCAGCTCGGGTTGTGCAGTCAGCCAGCCCACCCGCAGGCCCGGGGACAACACCTTGCTCAAGGAGCCGCAGTAAGCCATCCATTCACGGCTGCCGGGTACGTCAGCGCTCAACGCGTGCAGGCTGGGGGGCGGTGCCTCGCCAAAATACAGGTCGCCATAGGGGTCGTCTTCCACGATCAAGGTGTTGTGTTTGACCGCCATGGCCAGCACTTTTTTGCGGCGCTCTAGGCTGAGCGTGGCGCCGCTGGGGTTGCCGAACGTGGGGATCAGGTAGACAAATTTGGGTTGATGCTCGGCAATGAGCGCCTCCAGCGCATCCGTGTCCACGCCGTGCGCGTCCACCGGCGCGCTGATCAGCTGGGCCCCGTACAGGCGAAAGCACTGGATCGTGGCTAAAAAGGTGGGGCCTTCAACGATGACCTTGTCGCCCGGCGAAATCATGGTTTTGCCCAGCAGGTCCAGCGCCTGCTGGCTGCCAGTGGTGACGATCAACTCCCCGGGCGCCACGGCCATGCCCTTGCTGCCCATGAAGGCACTGAGCTGATCGCGCAGGCTCTGGTAGCCCTCGGTTGCACCGTACTGCAGCGCACTGCCAGGCTCCTGCGCCAGCGCCTGGTTCACCGCCGCCTGAATGCCCGCCACGTCAAACATGGCGGGGTCCGGGAAGCCGCCCGCAAAGCTGATGATGCCGGGCTTGCCCAGCAGCTTGAACAGCTCCCGGATGGCAGAGGTTTCAACATGGTTGAGGCGGCTGGCAAATTGAAGTGGCATGGTGTGAAGGGGGTTGAGGGG
>JBJXEI010000079.1:0-9485 GCA_046154065.1 Polaromonas sp.
ATCAACGCACCAAGGCGCAACCCCATGCGAATTCCCCACTGGACCCGCGAACTCAAAGCCCAACCCGAAGCGCTGGTGCAGGCCATCACCGAGCGGCGTGGTGGCACGCTGCTCAACCTGGACCGCACGCTGCTGTGGAGCGAGCCACTGGCGCGCGGCTGGAACGTCTACCTCAAGGCGGTGCGCACCGAACTGCCAACCAGCCGCAAATTGCGTGAGCTGGGCATTTGCACCGTGGCGCTGCTGACCGGGGCCACGTACGAATACCACCACCATGCCCCCGACTTTCTGGCCGCCGGCGGCACGCAGGCCGAGCTGGATGCTCTGGCCTTGGCTGTGGCCCACAACCCGCGCGCAGCGATCACCGAGTCTGGCCTGGGTGCGGTTGAAAAGTTGGTGGTGCAATACGCCGCGCAAATGACGCTGGACGTCAAGGTGACAGACGAGGTGTTTGCCGCGTTGCGCACCCATTTCGACACCACCGAGATCGTCGAGCTGACCAGCGCCATTGCCACCTACAACATGGTGGCCCGCTTTCTGGTGGCGTTGGGCGTGACACCGGAAGCGTGAACCCGCCCCCACACACCCGGGGTAAAGCGGGGGCGCCACCTCAGTCCGCCTTGATGTTGTTGTCTTTCACCACCTTGGGCCAGGTGTCCATTTGTTTGTCGATGAAGGCCGTGGCCACCTCGGCACTGCCGCCCACCACGTCAATGCCTTGTGCCTCCAGTTTTTTGGCGACGTCCGGGTTTTTCAGGGCCTTGTTCAGCTCCTCGGTCATGCGTTTGAGGATGTCCGGCGGTGTTTTGGCCGGGGCCAGCACCGCCCACCAGGCCGGGGCATCAAAGCCGGGGAAGCCGCTTTCAGCCACGGTTGGCACATCCGGCAGCTCCCGCGTGCGTTTGGACGTGGTCACGGCCAGTGGGCGCATGCGTTTGTTGTCGATGTGCGGCTTGGTCACAAACACCGAACCAATCGACAGTGGCACATGGCCGGCAACGGCGTCATTCATCAGCGGGCCGCCACCTTTGTACGGGATGTGGGTCCAGTCCAGCCCGCCGTTTTTGCCCAGCAGCGTCATCGCCACATGGCCCAGGCTGCCCGCGCCGATGCTGCCGTAGCTGATGTTCTTCTTGGCCTTGCTGGCGGCCACCACGTCGGCAAAGGTTTTGTACTCACTGCCCACATGGGTAGCCAGCACCATGGGCGACGTGCCCACCAGCACCAGTGGTGCCAGGTCTTTTTTGCTGTCAAACGGCAGGTTGGGGATGAGCACTGGGTTCACGCCGTGCGTATCAAACACCACCGCAAAGGTGTAGCCGTCGGCCGGGGCGGCCGCCACCGCTGCCGCGCCGATGGAGCCCGACGCACCGCCCTTGTTTTCCACAATGATGGACTGACCCAGCTGCGTTTGTAGCGGCACCGCCAGAATGCGGGCCACTTGGTCGACCGAGCCGCCGGGCGGGAACACCGCCACCAGCTTGATCGGCCCACGTGTCGGCCACGGCGCACCACTTTGCGCCCAGGCACCGGCGGTGGCAGCCAGCAGGATCAAACCCGGAATCAAACGGCGCGTCTTTAGCATGCAAATCTCCATGATGTAATGCCGAAATGGTAAGAGCCACCCAACTGCTTCACCCTGCTCACAAACCCGCAGACCTGTGGAGGGCGGCCACCATGTTGCTGCTGCGGGACGGCGCCGCCGGCGTCGAAGTGCTGATGACCCGGCGCTCAATGACCGCCAGCTTTGCCCCCGGCGCCTATGTGTTCCCCGGTGGTGGCTTGGAGGACGCGGACGCGCAGTGCCACGCACAGTCCACCCGCCGCGCAGGCCAGACCGACGCGCGCCTGACCGAAGCCATCGCCGCGATCCGGGAGAGTTTTGAAGAACTGGGGGTGCTGTTGGCCCGGCACGACGACGGCCAATTCGCGAGTGCCGCCGACATCGCCGCCCTGGACCGCCACGCCCCGCTGGCCGTCCAATGCGCCGCACGCGGCCTCACGCTGGCCGGTGCCGATGTGTTTGTGCTGGCCCACTGGACCACCGACCGCAACCTGCCGCGCCGCTTTGATGTGCCGTTTCTGGTTGCCCGCATGCCCGACGGCCAGACCCCGATGGCAGACGAGTCCGAACAGTTCGAGCCCTGCTGGGTCAGCCCCCAACAAGCGCTGGCACGCCACCAGGCGGGCGACTTTTTCATGATTTTCCCGACCATCCGCACGCTGGAGCGGCTGCAGCGGTTTGACACGGTGGACGCGGTGCTGGCCGCGTGCGCCGGGGGGCAGCCACTGTGGACATCCTGCCCCCGCGCGGGCTGGCTGGGCGGCCAGGAGGCGCGCTACATGGAGCACGAAGCGCCCTATGGCGAGCTGGCGCTGGTCTGCCCCGACGGCCAAATCGCCCACGCGCTGGACTGGCAAACCACCGCCCCCGTGAGCCTGCTGCACAACGTGATGCGCCTGACTGCGCCCAACCCCGGCATGATGACCGGGCCCGGCACCAACAGCTACCTGGTGGGCGAATCCACCACCGGCTACACCGTGATTGACCCCGGCCCTGACGATGCCGCCCACCTGCAACGCCTGTACGACGCGGCCGGCGGCCAGATCCATGCCATCGTCTGCACCCACTCCCACCCCGACCACTCCCCTGGCGCCTGGCCGCTGCAGGCCATGTGCAGCGGCCGACCACCCGTTCTGGGCTTGCCGTCCGGCCCGCATGCGCGTGCAGACTCGCACTTCACCCCTGATCGGCCGCTACAAAATAATGAGCTGCTCAGGCATGAAAGCCGCAGGCTAGCGGCTGGTTTGACTCCAAAAGAAGCCCCACAGAGCGATGCCCACACCCTGAAGGTCATCCACACCCCCGGCCATGCCGCCAACCACCTGTGCCTGGTGCTGATCGAAGACGGCCTGCTGTTCAGCGGTGACCACATCCTCAACGGCAGCACCACCGTCATCAACCCGCCCGACGGCGCCATGACCGCCTACCTCGACTCGCTGGACGTGCTGAGCGCGGCCTGCGCCGAGCATGCCATTGAGTTCATCCTGCCCGCACACGGCTACGTGCTGGGCGCGGCCAGCGGGGCGATTGCCCAACTCAAGGCCCACCGCCTCAAGCGTGAAGCCAAAATCGCCGCCGTGATGCAGGCCTTGCCCCAAGGCACGCTGGACGACTGGCTGCCACTGGCCTACGACGACGTGGACGCCCGGCTGTGGCCGGTGGCCCGGCGCTCCCTGCTGGCGCACGCAGAACGGGTCGCGCAGATGACAGGCCGGCCGCTGACGCCCCTGTGACGCGGGCGGTATGGGCCTGTTTTTTGCATGGCAGCTATACACTCTGGCCGTGACAATCCAAAGTCCGCCCGAGTCAGTTTTCATCACCCCACAAAGGTTTTTACATGCCTAATTTTGCGACCCGACGTTTCCTCAAGACCTCCGCTGGCATCGTTGCCAGCCTGTGCGCTGGCGTTTTTCTGGCTGCTTGCAGCAAGACCGAACCCCCAGCCCCCACCGCCGCCGTGACGCCTGCGCCCGCCGCGTCAGCCCCTGCACCGGCTGCCCGTGTGTATGTGGTCGGCACCGACGCCGCCTACGCGCCGTTTGAGTCGCAAAACGAAAAAGGTGAGATCGTCGGGTTCGACATCGACGTGGTCAAGGCCGTGGCTGCCAAGGCCGGCATTGAGGTGAAATTCGTCAACACCCCGTGGGAAGGCATCTTCAATGCCCTGAACCAGGGTGACCGTGACCTGCTGGTGTCCGCCGTGACCATCACCGACGAGCGCAAGCAAACCATGGACTTTTCGACTCCTTACTTTGACGCGCAGCAGCTGATCGCTGTGCCGACTGCGTCCAAAATCAAGAAATTCGATGACCTGAAAAAACTCAAGGTCGGTGTTCAAACCGGCACCACGGGTGACGAAGCCGTTACCAAGCTGCTGGGCAAAACCAACGCCAACATCAAACGTTTTGAGTCCACCCCACTGGCGCTGAAAGAACTCGAAGCTGGCGGCGTCGATGCTGTCGTGGCCGACAACGGCGTGGTCATCAACTACGTCAACAACAACGCCAGCGGCAAGTTCAAAACCGTGACCGACGCGTCCTTTGCGGCTGAGCAGTACGGCCTGGCGCTGAAAAAAGGCAACACCGAACTGAAAGACAAGCTCGACAAGGGCCTGGCCGACATCAAGACCGACGGCACCTACGACAAGATCTACGCCCAGTACTTCGGTGCCGCACCGGCCGCTGCAGCCGCACCAGCCGCTTCAGCCCCAGCGTCCGCCACCAAGTAAGCAACACGCGCCTGACGTGACGCCCGGCCGCTTTGTCTGCGGTTTGGGTTGAACGCCAGGCGCATTTTTTTTGACGAATTAACAGGTTGCCACTGATGGATTTACGCTGGGACATCTTGGTGGGCTACATGCCACTGTTCGTGAGTGGGCTGTGGATGACACTGAAACTCACCGCGATTGCGGTGTCGGCCGGGCTGTTGCTCGGCATCTTTTTTGGGCTGATCAGCAGCTCGGCGGACGCGCCCAAACCGCGCTCAGCGGCGGCCCGCGTTGCGCTGGTGGTGCTGCGCGGCCTGACCACCGGCTACGTCACGTTTTTCAGGGGCACGCCCCTGTTTGTGCAGATTTTGCTGGTTCACTTTGCTCTGATGCCCGCGCTGGTCCACCCGGACGGCGGCCTGCTGCTCAGCGGGGACCTGGCCCGCACGTTTCGCCAGGAACATGGCGCGTTTTTCTCGGGCGCTCTGGCGCTGACGCTGAACGCCGGGGCCTACATCTCGGAGATTTTCCGGGCTGGCATTCAAAGCATTCACAACGGCCAAAGCCAGGCGGCCTACAGTGTCGGCCTGACGCACTGGCAAGCCATGCGTTTTGTGGTGCTGCCGCAGGCGTTTCGCCGCATGGTGCCTGCGCTGGTCAATGAAGGGGTGACGCTGATCAAGGACTCGTCACTCGTCTCGGCCATTGGCCTGGCTGAGCTGGCGCTGGCGGCACGCACCGTGGCCGGGGCCTATTCCCGCTACTGGGAGCCGTACCTGGCGATCTCGGCGGTGTATTTGGTGCTGACGCTCACGCTGTCGGTGCTGGCCAAGCGCCTGGAGGCGCCCAAGCACCTGCGCGGCAGGTAAGCGTCATAACGCCGCCCGGCGGGGCTTTGGGTGGCGTTTGAAAGTGCCGGGCACTGCCAGGCGATGCGCGTCACCCCGGCAGGTTGAAGTCTGCCAACTTCTTGTCAAACTTGATCAACCAGATCCGGTTCGGGCGCTCACTGTCGGCGCCCCGCGTTACACGGGTGGTGTTGCCAGCGGTGCAACCCGAAGCAGCCGCTGAGGCCGTGGTGACGATGGCGCCATTCGCGTCCACGGTGCATTTGGTGATGTCCGCGCCGTCGATCGCCACCCCCGCACTGGTGAACACCGCGGTTTTTGTGCCGAAGTCGTCGTCATTGGTCAGTGCCAGCGTGCTGTCATCCACCAACGCCAGGCCCTCGGCTTTTTCGGCCAGCCAGCCCGCCTTGTTCAGGTCGAACAGCAGGGTTTTCTTCAGGGTCACGACGTTGGCGAAGTTCACGCCGTTGACGGTTGCACCGGTCATGCTGCTTTTTTCCAGGTCGGTGCCCATCGCCGCGATGTCGGTGGCATTGCTGGGGATCTGCACCAGCATCAGGCGGTTGAACACCTTGCCATCTGTGCCGGCGCCCTGCTCGATCACGATGAATTTGCCACCGCCCAGCGACACCAGGTCGCCCAGCTTCGCGTTGCCGGTTTTGCCCGCCAGGTACTGGGTGCTGTCGATCGGGTAGGCGTAGAGCCTGGTTTTTTCAGTGCTGGGGTCAAACTCGACCCAGCGGTTGAACCGGGCGTAGTCCCGAATGTTCTCGTTGGTCGCCGTGGCCGCGCCCGGCACCAGGTAGCTGGCGCTGCCGTCGTCCAACGGGCTTTGCACAAAGCCCTGCAGCTTGCCCGTGGCCACTTCCAGCGACAAGCCTTCCATGCCGCGGTTGGCGCGGCGCTTGGCCAGCACCACCGGCAGGTCGGCGGCGCCGGTGCCCGGTTGGTATTTCTTCAGAATGATGCCGGTGTTGATATCGATTTTCAGGATGAAAGGGCCATACTCGTCAGACACCCACAAGGCACCCCGGGCCGTGTCCAGCACGATGGATTCGGTGTCGATGCCCAGGTCGCTGAACGTGGTCTTGCTGCCGGCATCGAACTTGGCGGCGTCGTTCAGCGGCACTTCCAGCGACGAGCCCAGCTTGCCCGCTGCAATCGACAGCCCTGTTGCGTTGACGGTGCTGCTGAACTTGATCGGCATGCTGGACTTGAGCACCGCACCGTCCTTGCCGACCGAAATCACCCCGATCGACGGGGCAAAACTGGGGGACGGGAAAAACTTCGCATCGCTGGTGCCGGTCGCCCCAGGCGTGACGACCGAGTTAGGCACCTTGGGACCATCGCCGTTCGGGCCACGGTCGGTGATGCCGTAGAACTCCAGGGAGCCGTCAGCGGCCTTGCCCTTGAAGGTCAGGCCAGAACCATAGGACGGCAGGAAACCATCCGGAAAATCAGCCTTGATGGCGGCATTGCTGCCTTCATACGGCACATAAAACGACTTGGCAGCCTGCACCTGGTAGCGGGTGACTGCGGCGCTGACAAGGCCCAGGCTGTGGGTCTGGCTCACCGTTTCAACCACCGGCGTGCCGACTTTGGACGCCAGCGTGTCCTCAAAGTGCTCACTCACCAGTGTGCGGCGCTCGGCGCTCACGCCGCGCGCCTGGTAGGCGGCGGGCAACTTGGCCAGCAGGGCTTGCAGGGCGGTGTTGAAGGCCGCCGCCGGGGCGCTGAAATCCAGGGTCTGGCTGGCCAATGCTGTTTTCACCGCCGCAGACAGCGTGATGCCGTTGGACGGGTCGTTGTCCTCGTCCAGCAGCTGCAGCGCCAGCAGACGATTGACCACGCTGTCGTCCTTGACGTTTCGGGAGTTCGCCAGATCAAGTGGCGTCACGATGGGTTGGCAAGCCGCCGAACCCAGCGCCAACCCGGCCGCAGAGAAAGTAACCGTCTCGCCTTCTTTGCACAAAAACCCGCCACTGGCGGAAGTGACTGTTTTGGCGACGCTGGGCGTGCTGTAGTCCAGGCCGGCCACGGCGGCGTCCAGAAACACACCGGACACCACGGTGGGTGACGTTGAAACGCTGGGCTCGTCCGAGCCGCCGCAGGCGGAAAGCAGAACACCGGTCGCAACCGCTGCCAGTAAAGAAGATGGAATTGTTTTGATCATGGTGACCCGGGTTGCAGAGACAAACCAGGAGCGCACACGCGGCTGCGAGCACCATCCTCCCGTTTGACGTGTACCTTAGTGGTCGCCTGTGACATCCCCGTGACGCGCCATCACGGCTGCGCCGCGCGCGGGGATTTCAAAAATAAATGTGAAGCGCGCCGATAAGCCGGATTTTGTGCGCTGACGCGTTTTGCAACGCGCCAGTGTGACCGCCATTAATCTGGGCCGGGAGTCGCCTGCCCGGCTCGGTGCCACCTACCCGCCAACTCAGCGAACCGCTTCAACGCTGGCCTATTTGGTGTTGCTGCGCGTAGAGATTGCCCGTTTCACCCGGCACCCGGGTTGCCCCGGCTGCCGACTCGTCTCTGTTGCTCTGATCCTCACCTCACGGTGGAGAGGTATTACCTCCTACGCTGTCCTGTGCAGTCCGGACGTTCCTCCAGTGCGGGGTTTCCCCCACAGCCACTTGCGCGGCTGCCTCTTGCGAGTTGCACCAGCGGCGGTCTGGCGTGCTTCACGACATGGATTATCGCGCCAATCAGCCACTACATTATTGATAGCACTCCAGGCAATCAATCCGCAGGCAAGGTGGCTAAAATACCCGAAACTGATCCGAAAAACAGATCCTGAAGGCCCCACCATGCTTCGCCTGACCGAACTCAAGCTGCCGCTTGACCACCCCGACCACGCCCTGCCCGCGCTGATCGCCCACACCCTGGGGCTGGCTCCCAGCGACCTGCGCAGCCACACCGTCTACAAACGCAGCTACGACGCTCGCAAACAAAAGCTGCTGCTGGTCTACATCGCTGACGTGGAGGTGGCCGACCCGGCGCTGGAAGCCACGCTGCTGCAGCGCCTGGCCGGCAACCCCCACATCCGCCCCACGCCCGACCAGGCCTACTACCCCGTCGCCCAGGTGGACTGTGCGCCTGCCGTGCGTCCGGTGGTCGTCGGGTTCGGCCCCTGCGGGATTTTTGCGGCGCTGCTGCTGGCCCAAATGGGGTTCAAGCCCATCGTGCTGGAACGCGGCAAAAAAGTGCGGGAACGCACCAAAGACACCTGGGGCCTGTGGCGCAAACGTGTGCTGCACCCGGAGTCGAACGTGCAGTTCGGCGAAGGCGGCGCGGGCACGTTTTCAGACGGCAAGCTGTGGAGCCAGATCAAGGACCCGCGCCATCTGGGCCGCAAGGTGATGACGGAGTTCGTCAAGGCTGGCGCGCCGCCCGAGATCTTGCTGGTCAGCAAACCGCACATCGGCACCTTCAAGCTGGTCAAGGTGGTCGAGCACATGCGCGAACAGATCATCGCCCTGGGCGGTGAAGTGCGGTTTGAGCAGCGCGTCAGTGACGTGCTGATCGAGGACGGGGCCATCCGGGGGTTGACGGTGCAGAACCTCCATGACCACACCGCTTACGAACTGCGCGCCGACCACGTCGTGCTGGCGCTGGGCCACAGCTCCCGCGACACCGTCACCATGCTGCATGAGCGCGGCGTGTTCATGGAGGCCAAGCCGTTTTCCATCGGCTTTCGCATCGAGCACCCGCAGGGCCTGATCGACCGCGCCCGGCTGGGCCAGCACGCCGGACACCCGCTGCTGGGCGCGGCGGACTACAAGCTGGTACACCACGCGAACAACGGCCGGTCGGTCTACAGCTTTTGCATGTGCCCCGGCGGCACGGTGGTGGCCGCCACGTCAGAAGAGGGCCGTGTGGTCACCAACGGCATGAGCCAGTACTCCCGCAACGAACGCAACGCCAACGCCGGCATCGTCGTGGGCATCAGCCCGGCCGACTACCCCGGCGGCCCGCTGGCCGGCATCGCGTTTCAGCGCCAGCTCGAATCCCATGCGTACACGCTGGGCGGCAGCAACTACGAAGCGCCCGGCCAGCTGGTGGGCGACTTCGTGGCAGGCCAGCCGTCCACCACGCTGGGCAGCGTCGAGCCGTCGTACAAACCCGGCGTGCGGCTGGGCGACTTGTCCAGCGCCCTGCCAGCCTACGCGATTGCCGCCATGCGTGAAGCGATTCCCGTCTTCGGCAAAAAAATCCGCGGTTTTGACATGCACGACGCCGTGCTGACCGGCGTGGAGACCCGCACCTCATCCCCCTTGCGAATCACCCGCGGCGACGACTTTCAAAGCCTCAATGTGCGCGGCCTGTACCCGGCCGGTGAAGGCGCCAGCTACGCCGGCGG